>JACQDF010000179.1 GCA_016201205.1 Acidobacteriota bacterium | reverse complement strand
GTCAACGAGGGCACCGGCGACCGCCGGCAGGTGCAAACGGATAGCAGCGGTTTCTACCAGTTCCTTACTCTGACCCCCGCAACCTACCGGTTGGAAGCCGAATCCACGGGCTTCAAGCGGTTCGTACGAACGCCCATTGTCATCGAAGTGAATCGGGCGGTGGCGATCGATATCCGGCTCGAAGTCGGCTCGGTTACAGAAAGCATCGAGGTGATCGCGGCCACTCCGCTGCTGGAGGGGGAGAGTTCATAGTCTGTCAGTGGGATGCTACAGGGCAACGTTCCCGAGGATCTCGGTCTTGCCCTCGCTTTCGTTGAGGATGCGAATTTCTCCGTGCCAGAAACGATTGCCGATGACGGCAGCGGACCGGAGACGTTTCCCCAGGTGCAGATGAGGGCCGATCTTCGGCTGGCCGGCGAAGTCGCAGCCGTGGATCAACAGCGAGCCGTTCCGCGCCTGAATGCAGGATTTGCCTTCGCGGCTCTCGTCCCAATCCTGGAAGTGCGTGGCGGCCAGGGTGACCGTGCCTTCTCCGTCGAGCACCATCTGGGAACCGGCGGCCGCCTGGCCCCAGAAGCCACAGTTGCTGAGTTTCACCGGGCCCTTGTTTTGCGGCCCGATCTCGAAACCCGACATGAACTGGCAGTTCTCGAAAGCGACCCCGGCGTGCGATTGCACTTCGTCGATCTTCACCGCGAGCGGCCCGATGTCGGACCCGCTCTGGGTAAGGAGGACGTTGGCGCTGCCGGACTTCCCCCGCAAGAAGTGAAATCCGGTCCGGGCGAAGATCACAAAGCAACCCGACATGTATTCCCAGTCGGTTCGTCCGATGAGGAAGCCGGTCAGATGGGCCTTCAGGTACTCGGGCAGCTCGTCCTTCGGGAGTAGCTGGCTGGGCGCGCCGGTCAGCCGCGCCCAGTAGCGGGTGTGGATGTGCACGTTTTCCACACGGCCGATGTCGCTGCATTGATCGATGAAGACTCCCTTGCTGAGGGCGCAGATCCCAACGTTGCGGAGGTGGTGCAGCTCGTTGACGAACGAACCGCAGTCGATGCCGTTGTACGCGTTGGCCAGGGTCGTATCGATCACGCTGAAGTGGAAGCCGCGCCCCTGGATGGTCCAGGGATAGGGACGAACATCGTTCGCTCTCTGCTCGGGATAGAAGATGGTGACTCCCTTCAAGGCGCTGCTGGTTCGGAGAGAGAGGAAAGGCGACCCGTTTTCGTGGTCTCTGCCGGCGTACGCCAGCAGGGTGCTTCCTTTGTCGAGATGGGACTCGTGGGGACCGCGCCAGACGCCTTCCAGTGTCACCCCCTCGGGAACGGACAGAACACCGCCGATTCGATATCGTCCTTCAGGCAGCCAGACAGCGCCTCCGCGCTCGCCGGCTTTGTCCAGCGCCGTCTGCACGGCGCGGGTGTCGTCGGTTTTTCCGTCTCCCTTGGCGCCGTAGAACTTCACACTCCTTGAAGCGAGGGAACGGCCGCCCGGGTCATCGGGCGTTTCCGCAAAGCCCGCCGCGGGCGCCGAAGCCACGCAAGCGCCGCCGGCCATGCGGCAGAAGTCCCGCCGCGCGGATTGCGCGTCACGCATAGCAAAACCTTCCTCTCTGGCTTGTCATTCGGACGCCTCGCAGATCAAGAAGACTATCTCACCTGCGACGCCTTTTTGAACTTGCGCGTGAAATCGCGCGTCAGGTTCAGAAACCGATCGCCCCACTCCAGGCTGGGCTCGATTTCGGTCCCTTCGTGCCACTCGTTGAAGCTGGTAATCAGCACCCAGTCGGGAGCGGCAGCCAGCGCATGGCGCCACAGCCGCCGGTACAGATCGCCGTTCCGCCGGTCCACGATGGTGGGCCGCTCCCGCCCGATGTGAGAGTCGTCGTAGCCGGGAAATACGGATACGGCGCCGATCTTGCCCCGCGCGCGGGAGGTCTTCACGATGTCGCGGTAGTACGCGGACATGTCGGCTTTCTCCAGGACCCGCCGCGCCCCGCAGTACTCGTTGAGGCCGTCGAACGATTCCAGCCACATCGGCTCCAGGCGGTCGGCGATCAGGACCGCGGGACCGGCGGCGCGAATGCTCCGCGCCGCCGCGGCCCACTGCGGCGGTGTGATCTCGCCCAGAGCCCGGTCGTACACGAAGAACACGGGCTTGCCTTGCACGGTGAAGAAATTGGGATGGGAGCCGTACTGCTCGCGCAAGTAGCGAAAGTCTTCCACCACGGCGGCCACCGGGTCGCTCACGCCGTGCGGCACGGTCTCGTAATAGATCGTGAACTTCACCTTCGATCCGGCGGCCCGGGCGATTTCCAGCGCCGTGCGCAGCGCGCGGTCGTGATACTGTCCCTTTCCCCACCACGTGACGATGAGAGCGTCGATGCCGGCGCGCTCGGCCATCTTCAGATGACGCCGGATGACGCTCGGGTCATTGGAATCGTAAAGCTCGGGCGGGTGGTTGGTCGTGCCGGTATCGGGCGCCGCCAGCTCTTTGCCGTCGCGGGGCGAAATCTTGCGCACCGTCTTCCCGGGGTCGTGGGTGCAACCGGTGCATTCTTCCCAGTGCGCCCACTTGCCGTTTTGAAACGCCGGGGTGCCGTACCAGTTGTAGTAGAAGGCCAGAACGCGCCGCTCGGCCGCGGAGGCGCCTGGCGCAAGCCAGAGGCAGCCCGCGGCGAAGACCAGCAGGGAAGAGCGCCGATTCGGCATCATAAGTCGGTTTCCTTCCTCATTGTGGACATGAATCCTCCGTTTGTATTTCGACTGCTATCGCGGATCGAGAACTCACCTGCCGCCGGGCAAGGATGCGCCGGACTTCAGCCGGAGCAGCTCCCGCGGCCTGTCCGTATAGATCCGGTCCACGCCCCAGCTCATCAGCAGCGTCATGTCCCCGGGGTCATTGACCGTGTAGACTCCCGCCTCCAAGCCAGCCTTCCTGATCCTGGCGACCTGGTCGCGCGTGATGCCGCCGCGATTCATGACGAGGCCGCGAAATCCTAACTTCCGCGCAATCCGGATGTTCTCCTCGGTCCCCTCCGCCGTGTCCCAGAAGACGGGAATCTCAGGCTCGAGTTCTTTGACATTCCTGAGCTGCTCCAAGGGGTCCGCGTTGAAAGCCACCCAGCGCCGTGCCCTCATTCTCCGGATGAGCGCGATGGCCTGGGGCACGATCAGAACCTTCGGCTCGAGGGACACCCTCGTCTTCGTCTGCGTCATGACCAGCGCGAGCACGTCCCCCAGCAAGGGGACAGACTCCCTGGGCGCTTTCGCCAGAGCAAGCCCTCGGGACTTCCGGAACTGGTACGCCACGTCCACCTTCCGGAGCTCGTCATACGTGACTTTGGCCACCTCGACCTTGCGGTCGCCGACGCGCCCGGTGTCGGCGTCGTGGATGACAACGATCCGCCCGTCGAGCGTCCGGTGCAGATCCATCTCGATCCAGTCCACTCCGAGCGCAAGGGCGCTTCGGAAGGCCGGCATGGTGTTCTCCGGGTACTCGCTCGAGTTGCCGCGATGGGCGGTCACGCCGTTTTCGAGAAAGGCACTCTCCGCGCTGCTCGCGCAGCCGGCCTGGAGGGTCAGGAGGGCGAACGCGACCATGGCAAGAGATCCCGCATCATGTCTCATTGGCAGGTTTTGTCACGGCGCCGGAGAATCATCGGCCGGTTCCCAGGCCTCCCAGGCTTAGCCATAAAGTGCCAGTGCCTCAAAATTCCACTCTCAGTCCGAACTGGCCGATCCGGTTTCCCGACTTGCCGGAAATCTTGCCGAACGCGGCGCTGTCGATGGCGGTGATGGGTTCGTTGAAGTTCGGGTGGTTGAGGACGTTGGTCCAGGTGCTTTCGAACTTCAGCGTCATCCTTTCCCGGATGCGGAAGTCCTTGGCGAAGCCCGTGGAAAGCCCCCAACTGCCCGGGCCGAGCAAGGCGCCGACGCCGGCATTGCCGAACCTGGCGATGGGCGTGACGTTGCAGTTGAACTGGTCCGCCGCGCCGGGTGTCCGGCCGGGGCAAACGAAGGCCGAGCGGTCGAACCAGCGCTCCATCGCCGGATTCGCCAGGTTGCCGTTGCGGAGGGCATCCGGCCTTTGGGCGCCGCGGCCGGGGGCCCCGGTGCCGGAAGGATCGCCGCTGCCCATGCGCGCGGTCAGGTAACGTCCAGTCTGCAACGCCAGGATGTTGCTGACGCGCCAGCCGCCCAGAAAGGCGTCCACGACCGGATGGGCGCCGGCGGCGAAGCGCCGCCCTCTTCCGAACGGCAGATGGAAGACCGAAGTGGTCACCCAGCGATGGCGCGGCGTGTCCACGACGTCGCCACGGTCGGCGCGGCGGTCGTAAGAGTTCGACAGCCGGTTGCCGCCGTTCTCGTTGGCGAAATATTCCGGCACCGGGCCGTTATAGTCGGCCAGGTTCTTGGCCCAGGTCCAGGCCGAGTTGAAGGTAAGGCCGCCTGAAAAGCGCCGGTTCGCTTCCACCTGCATGGAATGGTAAATGGCGTTGCCCCCTTGTTCCCGGCTGTAGATCTTGTTGAAGTTGGGAAACGGGCGGTCCGTCAGGGGACGCTGCGCGAAGGGAGTGGTCGAGTTCGCCGGCTGATTGAGGTCTCCGGCGTAGGTCATCTTGAGCGAGCGCAGGGCGACGTAGGAGACGCGCAGCCCGGTGTTCCACCCCAAGTCCCGCTCGGCGGTCAGATTCCACTGAACCGAGTACGGATCGCGGAAGCGTTCGTAGATCATGGTACTCAGGTCCTGCGTGCCGAGCGCGTTGCCGAACACGCCCGCGCCGACCTTGGTCTGCGGCCACTGGAACAAGGGGGCGCCGTCGACCAGGGCATTCGTGTAGGTGCTGCGGTCCACGCTGTGGATCGCCGTGAGCGAGTAAAAGAAGGTCCCCATCATCGGCATGCTGAAGACGCCCGCGCCGCCGCGAAGGACGGTCCTGGTGTTGGCAAAGGGGCGCCAGGCGAACCCGAAGCGGGGATTGAAGTTGTTCTTGTCGGGAAAGCGCAGGCTCTCCGGCCAGCCAATCTCGCGGGCCGGCACGATCGCCGTGCAGGGGATCCCGTTGGTGGCGGGTCCGGGGCAGGCGTTGATGGATTTGACGAAGGTCGGCCCGGTGATGTCCTTCGCGCGCTGCGTGGAAGGGATGACCACGCGGCCCGCCCGCGGCACCGAGCGGTCGAAATTGGAAATATCGCTGGTGGGGTCCACCATCGGGGAGTTGTAGTCCCAGCGCAAGCCGTATTCCAGGGTCAGTTTCGGGCTGATCTTGAAGCTGTCCTGGAGGAAGAAATAGGTTTCCCAGGAAGTCCCGAAGGTGTTGAAGCGGGAATTGCTGAACCGGGAGTTGTCGGGGATGCCGAGCAGGAAGTCAGCGAAATCGTTGCGGGTAAAAGCGCCCCGGAAGGCGAACTGGCCGTAATTGCTCATCCCGCCGTTGATCTGGTTGGAGAGAACCTGGCGCGCGCCGCCCCCGAACTTCGCCGTGTGCCTGCCGGCAATCCAGGTGACGTTGTCGTGGAACTGAATCGTCCGGTTGTGCCAGCGACGGGGATAGGCGCGGTCGAAGGTGGTGGTGATCCCGCTGAAGGCGACCTGGGGCATTCCTCCAGCGGGAAAATCCGGACCGAACCCTTGCAGCCCGACCTCCTTGATGAATTGGGCGCCGTCGATGGAGAACAGATCTCCGTAATGATCCCAGGTATACCCGGCCCGGAATTCGCTCAATAAGTTGGGCCGGGCCGTGAAATTGTGCGACACCACCAGGTTCCGCCCCCGGTTGATGTTGTCATTGGCGGGCAGAAGGAGCGGATTGGGCGCCGTGGCGCCGATGTTCTTCCAGCTCCAGCGGGCGAATACGGTGTGCTTGCGGGCCAGCACATGATCCAGGCGGGCGTCGTATTGATTGGAACTGAGCGGGTTGGACCGGTTGTCCCGGTAGTTGGCCGGCGTTTCCACGTCGCTTCGGCCAAAGTTGGGCAGCGGATAAAACCGGTCGAGGATGGCTCGGGCGATGGAGCTGAAACGGGAATCCGGGATGCGATTGCCGGCGAAGGGCTGGCTGGTCAAAGGATCGCGCACCGCCACGCCCTCGGCGCTGAACTCGCCCCGGCGCTGGGCGGCGGTGGGGACCGTGTTGATCACCGTCGAGTAGCTGGGCCGGCGCAGGCCCTCGTACCCGGTGAAGAAGAAAGTCCGATTCCGGACCAGGGGCCCGCCCAGGCTTCCGCCGAAGGTGTTGATGGTCTTCGGGGGCTTGGCCGGGGAATCGTAGGGCTTGGCGTCGAGCGCCCGGTTCTGAAGGTACTCAAACAGGCTGCCATGGTAGGAATTGGTGCCACTCTTGGTGGTGGTGGTGACATCGCCCGGCTGCGAGAACTCCGCGTTGTTGCCCACCCCCTGTACCTTCATCTCCGAAATCAGCTCGACGGAAGGCATGATTTCCGGGCTTGGCCGATGCAGGCGGATGTTCATCGTCGAGATGCCGTCCACGGTGAAATCCGAGTGATCGGGAAGGGCGCCCTGGATCGAAAAGGTATAGCCGGCGCTAGGTCCGGCGCCGGGCTGGATTCCTGGAAGAAGAGCGAACAGGCCGAAAGGAGAAGTCGAGCCGCTGGCCCGAAAATTGGCAGGCAGGGAAAGCACATCCCGGGCGCTGAAGCTGGATGCGATGGTGGAAGTGTCCGTTGTCACCACGGTGGCCTCGGCGGTGACCGTCACCCGCTCGTCCACCTGCCCCACCAGCATCGAGATGTCCAGGCGCAGCGTCTGCCGGGCCTCCAGCGCCAGCGCCTGGACGCGGTGCTGGCGAAACCCGCCGGCGCTGGCCGCAACCGTGTAGCGGCCGGCCTTCAGGTTGGCGGCTTCGTAATTGCCTAGCTCGTCGGTCCGGACCTCACGGGAAGTATTCTGCTCCTCGTTGGTGACGACGATCCGGGCACCGGGGACGACGGCCCCGGTGGGGTCGGTCACCTTCCCCAGGATGCTTCCGAACGTAGACTGGGCCTGGGCGCTCAGACAGCCAAACGCCGCCAGGCAGGCAAGACCGGCGGCGGTTCGTAATCCCATGCCCTGCTTCCTGAAATGCGGTTCCAAGCTCATTGGATCCACCTCTCCTTCTTGATCGGCGGCCGGCAGCCAGTTCCAGAGGGGGCTGGCGGCCAACCGCCCAGCGGCTAGAATTCCAGTCTCATTCCGAACTGGCCGACGCGATTTCCGCTCTTCGAGAAGATCTTCCCGAAGAATTGAGACTCGATGACGTTATTCGGATCGCCCAGGTTCGGGTGGTTGAACAGGTTCGTCCAGACGGTTTCGAACTTCACGGCAACGCGTTCGGTCACGCGGAAGTCCTTGGCAAAGCTGGTATTGAAAATCCAATTCCCCGGCCCCGTGAGGGAACCCACCAGGGCGTTGCCAAACCGCCCGGGTTGCAGGCTACCGCAAGTCCACTGGTTGGCGCCGGCTGACCCGCCCGCGCAGGCGTACGCGCTCCGATTCCACCAGTTGTCCATGCCGGCGCCCACCTGCCCGCCGCTCAATACGTCCGGACGCTGTGGCGCGCGGCCGCCGCCGTTGGTTCCGGAAGGATCGCCACTCGACTGAACGGGCGTAAGGAACCGGCCGGTTTGCGCGCTATAGATGTTGCTGATGCGCCAACCGCCGAGAATGAAGTCCACAGCCCTGCTGGCGCTGAACAGATACTTTTTCCCCTTGCCGACAGGCACGTTGAAGACCATGCTCCCGACAAAGCGGTGACGGGGCGTTTCCACCACGTTGCCCCAGTCGCCATGCCGATCAAAGGCGTTCAGCCCTCGCGCGCCGTTTTCGTTGGTGAAACTGAACGGCGCGGAGCCGAGGTAGTCCGCTTTGCTGTTCGCCACCGTGTAGGCCACGTTGAAGGTCAGCGTGCTGGAGAAGCGCCGGCTCACTTCCGTCTGCAAGGAGTGATACAGGGCGGTACCGCCATTCTCCCGGCTCCAGATGCGGGAGAAGTTCGGGAACGGCCGGTCGGTCGCGGGCCGCGCCGAATAAGGCACCGTGGCGGAAGGAGTCAACTGGTTCAGGTCCGGCGAGTAGGTCATCTTGACGGAGTGCATTCCGACGTAGGAAACGCGCAGGCCCGTACCCCAGCCGAGTTCCCGCTCCCCGGTCAGGCTCCACTGGATGCCGTAGGGATCGCGGAAGTGGGGATCGGTCATCGTGCTCAAGCCAAAGGTGCCCACCACTCCGGCCCCCATGGTTCCCGAGCCGGAACGGATCTGCGGCCATTGGTAAAGCGGCTGACCGTTTACGATCGCGTTCGTGTACTCGGTGTTATTCCCGTCGCTGTGGATGTTGGTCAGCGAGTGGGAGAAGGTCGCCATCATCGGCAAAGTGAACATCCCGAAACTTCCCCGCATCACCGTCTTGTTGTTGGCGGAGGGGCGATAGGCGAACCCCACGCGCGGGTTGAAGTTGTTCCGGTCCGGGAAGATCAGCGTTTCCGGCCATCCGGCGTCCTTGGCGGTCAGGAACGGCGTGCAGGGAATGCCCAGCACCGCGGCCCTCGGGCAGGCGTTGATGGCTTGCAGGAAGCTGGGAGCCGTCAGCGCGGCCGCTTCTGGCGAGGACGGATAAATGATACGTCCCGCCCGGGCGAGCATACGGTCGAAGTTCGAAGCGTCGCCAGTCTCAAAAAACATGCGGCCGTTGATGTCATAGCGCAGGCCCAATTCCAGGGTCAGCTTGGGACTGAACTTGAACGAGTCCTGGACAAAATAATGCTGTTCCAGCGACCGGGAAATGACGCTTGCCTGGAGCCAACTGATTGAAGTGCGCGTCGGAAGGCCCAGCAGGAAGTCGGCAAAATCATTCCCGGAAAAACTGCCCGTGAAAGAGAAGTTGCCGTAGTTACCAACGCCGGGTTCAATCTGGTCGGAGAAAATGCGGCGGAAACCCGCTCCGAACTTGAAGGTGTGCCGGCCCCTGACCCAGGTGAGGTTGTCGTTCAGTTGCAATGTCCCATTGCCGAAAAAACGGGGGACAGACACGTTCAGTCCGGTAACGGAATTCAAGCCGAACTGAGGCAGACCGCCCGTCGGCATGGCGGCGTCGTAACCCGCGAGACCCACTTCGGCGGCGAACTTCTTGCCGTCCACGTCCACCTCACGCCGTTGGCCGCGGTGCACGTAGCTGAGTCCGCCGCGGAGTTCGTTCAGCAGGGTGGGCCGGATGGCGTAGTTGTAGGAACCGGTCAACGAGCGCTCTTCATCGTAGTTTTCCGCTCCGGGCGCCAGCAGGACGCCGCTCGCCAACTGTGAGAAATTGCGGTCGGTCCAGCGCGCGAACACCGACTGCTTTCCGGTGAACACATGGTCCAGCCGGACATCGTACTGCAGGGAGTCCGCCGGCGAGTTGCGAAGCACCCGGTAGTTGTTCGGCGCAAGGACGGTTGTGGCGCCGTAATTTGCCGCCGGATACATCTTGTTCAGAATCGCTGCCGCCTGAGCGCTGATGCGGTTGGTGGGAATCTTGTTGCCGGCGAACTGCTGGCCCGTAAGCGGGTCCTTGATCGTGACCGGCTCCTGGCTGAAATCGCCGCCCCGCATGGCCGATGTGGGAACCGTATTGAGAATCGAAACACTGGATGGATAACGCACTCCTTCAAAAGAACCCAGGAAGAAAGTCCGGTTATGGATGATCGGACCGCTGAGGCTGGCGCCGAACGTATTGATGATCTTCTTCGGCTTGGCCGCCGCCCCCCATACCGTGGCATCCAGGGCACGGTTCTGGTGATACTCAAAAATACTTCCATGGAGCCGGTTGGTACCGCTCTTGGTGAAGATGGACAGTTCGCCGGGCAACATGAACTCCGCGTTGTTGCCCACGCCCTGCACCCTCATTTCCGCGATCCCTTCCGTGGAGGGGACGTTGTTTCCCACAGGACGATGCAGACGGATATCCATGATGGAGATGCCGTCCACGGTGGCGTCCGAGAAGTCCGGCTGGGCGCCCTGAACTGAAAAGCTGTAACCCAGGGCTTCTTCTCTGCCACTGCCAGCCTGCACGCCGGGAAGGACGGAGAACAGCCCAAAGGGAGTGGTGGTACCGCTTCCGCGGAACGCCAGCGGCAGAGCCTTGATTTCCTGAATGTCAAACCTTGAGGAGATCGTCGCGGTGTCCGTTGTAATCACCGCGGTTTCCGCCGACACCGTGACTTCCTGCTCCACCTCCCCCACGGTCAGCGGGATGTCCACGCGCACCACGGCGCGCGATTCCAACAACACGCTTGCGAGCTTGTACTGGCGGAAGCCCTGGGCGCGGGCCACCACGGAGTACCGCCCCGCCTTCAGGTTCAGCACTTCGTAATTGCCCAACTGATTGGACGACGCCTGCCGGGAAACATTTTCGTCGAGGTTCGTGACCGTCACATCCGCGCTGGCAATCACCGCGCCCGAGGGGTCGGTCACCTTCCCCAGGATCGTTCCAAAGGTGGACTGGGCTTTGACGCTGGAACTTACCAGCAGAACAGCGCCAACGATGTAGACAATGCTTCGAACTGCCACGACGAACCTCCTGTAGTAGTCAACAGATGACTGACGACTAACATTATACGTTACGGGTACCCGCTGTCAAGCATTTTTTCTCGCCCCCCTCGGTTGGGGCGTTTTGGGAGCTACCGTCTACGAAATTTGACAACGGTGGCAAAGAACGTATAATGTTAGTCGTCTTATGATATACCGCCAGGAGCTCCGTACTCGGTCCGCGAAGTTCCCTCGTCTGGTGCCAGTGGCCGGTCCTCTCCTCCTCTGGGGGTTGGGGGTTGGCTACGTGATTTCCGGTGATTACTACGGCTGGAACTTTGGTCTGGAGGCCACCGGGTACCTGGGCTACCTGATCGCGCTCGCGTTTGCCGCCGTGCTGTACGCAGCGCTGGTCTTAGCCATCGCGGAACTTTCCGCGGCGCTGCCTCACGCCGGAGGGCCGTACGCATTCTGCCGTCTGGCCATGGGCAGGCTGGGCGGGTATCTGTGCGGGGTGGCCGTGCTGATCGAATACGTGGTGGCGCCGGCGGCGATCGCCACGGCCATCGGAGCTTACGTCAACGTGCTGGTCCCTTCGATCCCGGTCCTGGTGTCGGCGGCCATGGTGTACCTGTTGAGCATCGCCGTCCACCTGATGGGCGCACATCTTTCTCTCTCACTGGAACTGGTCCTCACGACGCTTGCCTTGCTCATGCTCGTCGTATTCGTGGCCGTAGGGCTTCCGTCGGTGACGGCGGACCG
Source organism: Acidobacteriota bacterium (assembly GCA_016201205.1). Taxonomy (GTDB): domain Bacteria; phylum Acidobacteriota; class Terriglobia; order Bryobacterales; family Bryobacteraceae; genus CADEFT01. The sequence continues at coordinate 6,551 of JACQDF010000179.1, read as the reverse complement.
GTTGCTGGAGGTCGGCAGGGGGGAGGTCTTGCCGAAGGGTGCTGGTGGGCTCTGGGCCGCCCTGCCGTCGGCGGCCTGGTTCTTCCTCGCCATCGAAGGTCTCCCGATGGCGGCGGAAGAAGCTCGCGACGCGAGGCGGGACTTGCCGGTCGCGCTGGTTGCCTCGTTCGTTACGCTGGCCGTCGCGGCCGTCTGCACCCTGACGGTGAGCGCGGGGCTCGGTGGCGCGGCTGCCGTGGGCCGGGCCGACGCCCCCTTGCCCGTTGCGGTGGCAATCGGTCTGGGACAGAGCCACTGGCTCCTCCGGCCGGTGTCGCTGGTGGGCTTGGCGGGGTTGCTTGCCTCGTTCCACGGCATCATCCTTTCTTATTCCCGGCAGGTGTTTGCGCTGTCTCGCGCCCGGTATTTTCCCGGTTTTCTATCGAAGCTGAATGGCCGGAAGGCGCCCGTCTGGGCGATTGTGGTTCCCGGAGCCGTGAGCCTGGCGCTGGTCGCACTCGGTCTTGCCCTTCCGGGTCAAGCCATCCCGGTGCTGGTCAGCTTGAGCGTGTTCGGCGCGGCCATTTCGTACATTCTGACGATGGTGGCCGCGATCCTGCTGCGCCGCCGGCGCGATCTCGACCGGCCGTTACGGCCGCCTGGGGGGAGCGCCGCCGCCTGGATCGCTCTGGCCCTGTCCGCCGTGCTGCTGCCTGCCGGGCTCCGCGAGCATCCGGCCGCGATGGCGCTGGGCGCGCTGGTGTACGGCATTTTCCTGTTGCTCTACTTCGCGTACGGCCGGGCTCGAACCGCCGCGGCGTCCGTGGAGGAGGAACTGGTGTTGCCGGGAAAGAGCGAGGCATAGCGGGATGGCCTGCGCGATCGGCTGCGACGTGGGTTCCCAGAGCCTGAAGGGCGTACTGATCGGCCCTGACGGGAAGCTGCTCGCGCAGGCGTCGGAACCCTACACTCTCCAGTTCCCCCGGCCGGGCTGGGCCGAGCAGGATCCCGAGGCCTGGTTCAGCGCCCTGAGGGCGGTGATTTCGAGGCTGATTGGGAAGGCTGGAGTGCGTGCGGACGAAGTCGGCACGCTCGGGCTGGCCAGCCAGGTGGACGGCGTGGTAGCCGTGGATGGCGAAGGGCGCGCGCTGCACCCGGCCATCGTCTGGATGGACCGCAGGGCGGAAGCGCAGTGCGCCGCGATCGAGCGCCGGATCGACCGCCGTGCGGTGCTCGAGCTCACCGGGCTCAACCTGGACTCGTCGCACGCCGCGGCGAAGATGCTGTGGCTGCGCGACGAGGCACCCGGCGTTTTCGGAAGGGCCAAGGGCCTGCTGCCGCCGGGGAGCTATCTGGTCCGCCGGCTCACCGGCGAGTGCGTCGTCGATCATTCGAACGCCTCCTCGACCATGCTGTACGACGTTCGCGGCCGGTGCTGGTCCCCCCGGATGTTCGAAGCCACCGGCCTCGACCCGCAACTTCTGGGGCGCATCGCATCCGCCGGCGACGTCGCCGGGAGGCTGCCGCCGGGCGTCGCCGCGGAAGTGGGTCTGGCTCCGGGCGCCCGTGTGATCGCCGGGTGCGGCGACGAACACGCGGCCTGCCTCGGCGCCGGGGTCCTGGCGCCCGGGCGGATCTGCGACATCGCGGGGACGGCCGAACCGGTTGCCACGCTCGCCGCCTCGCCCCGGATCGACGAAACCGGCCTCGTCGAAACGCACGGACACGCCGACGCGCGCTGGTGGCTGATCGAAAACCCGGGCTTCGTTTCCGGCGGCAGCCTCACTTGGCTCGCCGGCGTGCTGGGGTGGACCAGCTTCGAACCGGCATTCGCTGCCGCCGCGCAGGCGCCGCCGGCCTCGGAAGGGCTGATCTTTCTGCCTTGCCTGAGCGGCGCCATGACACCCGCCTGGAACGGGAAGGCGCGAGGGGTGTTCTTTGGCCTGTCGATGAAACACGGGTCAGGGCACCTGGCGCGCGCGGTGATCGAAAGCTGCGCATACGCGCTGCGCGACATCCTGGACCGCTTCGTGGCGCTGGGCCTCGGCGGCGAGGACGTCTACGTGACCGGCGGTGGGTCCAAGAGTGAGCTTTGGCGCCAGGTAAAAGCCGACGTGACCGGCCGGAGGGTCACCGCCGTGCGCAATGCTGAGTCCACCGCGATCGGCGCGGCGATGCTGGCCGGCGTGACGGAGGGCGTCTTCGGGTCGCTCGACGAGGGGGCCGAAGCGCTGGTCGAATTCGGGAACGTTTGCGAACCGCGGCCGCAGGAGGCCGTCGTCTACGAAGCAGGCTATGAAAAGTACCGCCGCCTCTACACGACGCTGGAGCCGCTGTTCGAATGAGGAGAACCGTGAGTCCTTCGCCAGAGCTTGTTGACGCCGACCCCGCCGATCTCGAAAGCCTCCGCAAGGTGCTGGCCGCCGCCGACCCCGACGGCCGGCTGGCGCCGGTCGGCATGCAGTCGATCCGGATCGGCGCCGACGTGCTCGGCGAGCTGCCGGACTCCGTTTCGGCGCTGGCGGGACCGGGCGAGGTTGCGGCGCTGATGGACGCGACCCCCATGCACCGGAACGGATGCGATCTCAAGGCCGCAACGCTGCGCCTGCTCGGCGAGCGGTTCCCGGTGGTTCCGGTGGTGGTGGGCAAGGACGGCCGCGAGGTGCATGCGGACGAAAACGTGATCCGGGCTGTCGAGTCCGCCATCCGCGGCGCCGGATGCGTCGTCGCCATCGGCTCGGGAACCATCACCGACATCGGCAAGGAGGCCACTGCCCGCGCCGGCCGCCCGCCGCTGATCGTCGTGCAGACAGCCGCCTCGGTCAACGCCTTCTCCGACGACATGGCCGTGATCCTGAAGGACGGGGTCAAGCGGACGGTGCCGTCCCGGTGGCCGGACGCGCTGCTGATCGACCTCGGGATCCTGGCTGGCGCCCCGCAAGCGATGAACCGGGCGGGCTTGGGCGACCTGCTGGCGATGTGGACCGCGCCGGCGGACTGGTATCTGGCCGGGGCTTTGGGCCTGGACGACTCCTACCATCCGGCCCCCGCCGCCATGCTTCTCGACCAGGGCCGGGCGCTGCTCGAAAGCGCCGCGGCGCTGCGGAGGCTGGACGCCGCCGCGCTCGAAAAACTGGCGCGCGTCCTCACGCTCTCCGGAATCGCGCTCGGCATCGCGCGCAGCACGGCGCCGTTGTCCGGGACCGAGCACCTGGTAAGCCACCTCATTGACATGGAAGCGGAGCGGTCCGGCCGCCGGCTCGCTCTCCACGGCGCCCAGGTGGGAATCGCCTCGGTCGTCCTCTCGGTGGCCTGGCAGTGGTTTCTGGAGAGCTTCGATCCGGCGCGAGTCGCGCCCGACGCCTGCTTCCCCCGAGCCGAAGCGCTCGAGCCTTCGGTGCGGGACGCCTTCATGCCGATCGACCCGTCCGGCCGCGCCGGTCAGGAGTGCTGGAACCAATACAGCCGGAAACTGGCGCGGTGGAGCGCCTGCCGCCCGCGCGTGGAAGCGTTCCTGAGCGAATGGCCCAGGCACCGGGCGCGGCTGCGCGAGATGACGCTTCCGCCGGAGCGGCTCGCCACGGCGTTGCGCGAAGCCGGCGCGCCGATGCGCTTCTCGGAACTTGACCCGCCCGTTGCCGCCGAAACGGCACTCTGGGCATTCCGCAACTGCCACCTGATGCGGAACCGCTTCACGCTCGCGGATTTTCTGTTTTTCACCGGACGTTGGACCGACGGCCTCCTCGACGGTTGGCTGGCTCGCGCCCGGGAGATCGGAGGGGGGTTATGACCGCGCCGGACCGGTTGTACAAAGCGTACGCGTTCGATTTGGACGGCACGGTCTACCTGGGCGACGGGTTGCTGCCGGGCGCCGCCGGCGTCATCGCGGAACTGAAACGACATGCGCGCGTCATCTACGTTACCAACAAGCCGATCCAGACGCCGGCCGATTATGCGGCCAAACTGACGCGTCTCGGCATTGAAACCTCCTCCCAGGACGTGGTTTCTTCCACCGACGCGTTGGCCGGTTACTTGGCCCGTCACGCACCGGCATCGCGACTGTTCGTCATCGGCGAGGCGCCGCTGGTACGCCTGCTCCAGCAAGCCGGGCATCCGATTGTGGACGAGGCCGGCGGAGTCGAAGTGGTCGTGGTTGCCTTTGACCGCGGCTTTACCTACCGGAAATTACAGGTTGCCTTCGACGCCGTGCGCCGCGGCGCCCGCCTCGTCGCCACGAATCCCGATCCTTACTGCCCCACGCCGGAGGGCGGACTTCCCGACTGCGCGGCCCTGCTGGCGGCCGTCGAGGCCGCAACCGGCGCCCGTGCGGAGGCAATCGTCGGCAAACCTTCCGCGCACATGGCCGCCGCCGTGCTGGATCGGCTGGGCATCCCGGCCGCCGGCGTCCTGCTCGCCGGCGACCGCCTGGCCACCGACATTCGCATGGCGAAGCAGGCCGGGATGGCCAGCGCGCTCATCCTCACCGGCGCGTCGGGGCTGGAAGAGGCGCTGAACTCGCCCGACCGCCCCGACTATGTCCTTCGAACCCTGGCCGAGCTCGTCCCCGCGGGCCGACCGGCTCATCCAACGTTCTCTACTCCCCTGGTACGGAGGTGATTCCTTGGCCGAATTTATTTTCATGCTGACGCACAACGATTCGACGGTGCCGAATGCGCTCGAGATTTGCCGCGATCTGTGCGTTCCCGGACTGCGCTACGTCGGATTCAAGGATGTCGGGCTGCCCTTCGAGCGGCTGAAAGAGCTCTCGGCGGCTATCCACGCCAACGGACAGCAGGTGATGCTCGAGGTCGTCAGCGAAAGCACGGAGGATGAGTTGCGCTCCGTGCGCGCAGCCCTCGGACTGGAGGTGGATTATCTGCTCGGCGGGACCCACGCCCGCGAGGCTCTCGACATCCTCGACGGCGCGGGCATCCGCTACTGTCCGTTTCCCGGCCGCGTTAGTGGTCACCCCAGCCGGCTGCGCGGCACGATCGCGGAAATCACGGCGAGCGCGCGTCACCTGGCTTCCCTGCCGTGTGTCCACGGCCTCGACCTGCTGGCCTACCGGTACGACGGCGATGTCGAGACCCTGGTACATTCCGTGGTGGCGGCGACGACGCACGCGCCAGTCATCGCGGCGGGCAGCGTGGACAGCGTCGAGAGGATCCGCCGGCTCTCGACCCTCGGCGCGTGGGCCTTCACGATCGGTGGCGCGATTTTCGAAGGCGCTTTCGGCGGCACGGACGTGCGGGAGCAGATTGAAACCGTGCTGGCGGCCGCCGGCGGCGTGTAGTCCGCGCTGAGTTGCCATGCCGGTGCTGAGTGGGATAGAGAAGAGGAGGTATATGCCAAGGGTTAAGCCGCGCAAGCTGCTGACGAACGTTGTACGCGACCGCCTCAGGGAACGTCTGCTGAGCGGGACCTACGCGCCCGGAGGCAAGATTCCTCCCGAGGACGAACTGACCAGGGAATTCGAGGTGAGCCGTGTGACGTTGCGGGAGGCGGTCCGTGGACTCGTCGAGGAGGGCTATCTCTCGCGCCAGCACGGTCTCGGCACGTACGTCACTTCGAGGCCGAAGCTACGGAACAACCTGGACGTCAACTTCGGCGTCACTCACCTCATCGAGAGCCTCGGGATGAAGCCCGGGAACCGGGAGACGAAGATTTCAGAGGAGGCGCCCCCGCGCAGGTTCGCGGGTGCGCTGGGCCTTGAGCCGGACGAGCCGGTGATCGTGCTCGAGCGTATCCGCACCGCCAACGATCAGCCCATCGTTTACTCGATTGAGTACGTTCTCCGGCACATCCTCCCGAAGCCCGCCGAACACTTGGAGAACCTGTCTGGCTCGCTATACCATCTCCTGGCCTCGTTGGGGCATCCGGTCGATCACGGCGTCGCGACCATCAAGCCCATGATCGCCGACACCAAGATGGCGCAGAAGCTTCAGGTCGAACTCGACGCCCTGCTGCTTTACCTGGAGCAGGTGGACTATGGCGCCGACGAGCGTCCCCTCCTTCTGTCGCGCGAGTGGTACCGCACCGACGAGCTGGAATTTACGGTGTACCGGAAGGGGCCGTCGTAAGGTTTCGTGCGCCGCGCCGGGCGTGCTCCGCCTCGGATCAGAGCCCAAGTGAGAAACGCCGCCTTTGCCGATTTCTTGACTGCCACAAGTGTGATATATAGTCAGCATCATTCGTTTCGAGGAGGGTGCATGCGCACGATTGCGATCCTTGTGGTCAGCCTGGCGCTTGCCGCCGGCGTGGCCGCTCAAAATCTGATTTTCGGCTCCCTTACCGGCACACTGACCGACTCAGCCGGCGCGGTCATTCCAGGCGCCGCTGTCGCCTTGGTCAACGAGGGCACCGGCGACCGCCGGCAGGTGCAAACGGATAGCAGCGGTTTCTACCAGTTCCTTACTCTGACCCCCGCAACCTATCGGTTGGAAGCCGAATCCACGGGCTTCAAGCGGTTCGTACGAACGCCCATTGTCATCGAAGTGAATCGGGCGGTGGCGATCGATATCCGGCTCGAAGTCGGCTCAGTTACAGAAAGCATAGAGGTGATCGCGGCCACT
>JACQDF010000178.1 GCA_016201205.1 Acidobacteriota bacterium | reverse complement strand
CTCTTGGCCGTTTCTCTGGCGGCGCAGTCTCGCGTGGAGGGCCGGCTGCTGGACCCTTCCCAGGCTCCCGTTCCGGGTGCGCGGATCCTGCTGAAGTCGGCGGGCGCCGGGCAAACGGCGATCACGGGCACAACCGGCGAGTTTCGATTTGAGGGGCTGGCGCCGGGCGATTACGAGCTGGCGGTCACGGTTTCCGGCTTCGAACCGCTGCTCCGCGCGATCCGGATCTCGAATCGCCCCTTGCCATCCCTGGTTCTGCGGCTGCGGCTGGCCACGCGAAAAGAAGAGTTGACTGTCGCCGAGTCCGGGTTGCGCCTGTCCACGCAGGCCGGCGAGAACGCCGACGTGATCTCGGTCGAGCGCACGATGCTCGACAAGCTTCCGATGCTGGACAATGACCCGGTCAACGCGCTCGCCCGCTTCCTCGACCCGGGCATGCCGGGAGGCAGCGGCGCTTCGCTCATTGTCGACGGCATGGAAGCCCGCAAAGTGGGCGTCACACCGTCCGCCATTCAGGAGATTCGCATTAACAACAACCCTTACACGGTGGAGTACCCGAGGTGGAGCCGGCGTCGCATCGAAGTGATCACCAAGGCTTCCGCGGACCGCTATCACGGCACGCTCAACTTCCTTTTCCGCGACCATCATTTGAATGCGCGCGATGCGTTTGCCATCGAGCGGCCGCTCGAGCAGCGCCGCATCTTCGAAGGGAGTCTCTTCGGGCCGGTGGGCAAGCGCAGGAACACTTCGTTTCTGCTTTCCGGCGCCCGCGAGGAAGAAGACCTGGTCGCGGTGGTGTTCGCGCAGGGACCGAAGGGACCGGTCCACGAGAACGCGCCAACGCCCCAGCTAAACACGGTCGCTTCTCTGCGCATCAGTCACCAGCTCGGCCAGCAGCACGCGATGTTCTGGCAATACAACTTCCAGGACCGCTGGCAGAACAATCTCGGCGTGGGCGGCACGACGCTGGCCGAAGCGGGCACGCAGTCGCGCTTTCGCGAGGACGAGTTCATTTTCAACCACCGCGGGATCTTGACAACGCATCTGCTCTCACAGTTCCGGATCTTGTTGGGGCGATACTGGACGCCGGTCCACAGCAATCTGAATGCGCCGAAGATCGTGGTGACCGACGCCTTCACCGGCGGCGGCGCGCAGGCGGACCGGCTCTCGACTGAAGTCCACACGTCGATCACCTGGCTGCTGACGCAAACCGCCGGCAGGCACACATTGAAGTACGGCATCAATATTCCGGACTGGAGCCGCCGCGGCCTGGTGGACAAGACAAACCAGACGGGCACGTTCTCCTACGCCTCACTTGGTGAGTTCAGCGCGAACCGGCCGTTCGCCGCTGTCTTGCAGCGCGGCGACGCGAAGATGATCTTCATCGAGAAGAACGCCGGCGGCTTCCTGCAGGATGAACTCCAGATGAGGCCGAATCTGTCGGTGGCGGCTGGAATCCGGTACGACTGGCAGAATTACTTCGGTGACGGGAACAACATCGCGCCTCGCCTGTCCTTGGCGTGGTCCCCGGATAAGAAACGCCGGCAGGTGATCCGCGCCGGCGCGGGCTTTTTCTTCGAGCGCTCGGGCCCCCAGCCGATTTGGGATATCCTGCGCTTCAATGGAGCGCACCTGCGGCGCTATGTGCTCAGCGGGGGTCAGGTGCCGGAGCTGGCCGGCGGTTTGGACAGGCTCCCGACCAGCGTGCATCGCCTCGAGCCCGGCGTCGCGCTTCCGAATATCATGCAGTTCAGTGCGACCTACGAGCGGCAGATTGCCAGGCGGACGACGCTGGCCGTGAATTATGTCGGAGTGCGCGGTGTCGAACAACTGCGGTCGCGTGACGCCAACGCGCCGCTTCCGCCTGCATTTGACGCCCGTCCGGACGCCAGCCTGAACGTGTTGCGGCAGATCGAAGCGGCCGGGCGGACAGCCGGCAATTCGCTGGAAGTCACCCTTCGTGGCGATCTTGCCAGGCGCGTCAGCGGCACTGTCCAGTACGTGTTCGGCAAGATCCTTTCCAATAGCGGAGGCGTCAACTGGTTTCCAGCCGACAGCTTCGCCCCCAACGGAGAATGGGGCCGCGCGGACGCGGATCGCCGCCACATGTTCAACTTTCTGGGCTCGGCTTCATTGCACCGCTGGGCGAACTTCGGATTCTCCGCCGTGCTGCAAACGGGGCCTCCGTACAACATCACGACCGGCCGGGATGACAACCGGGACGGCATGGCGCTGGACCGCCCGCCCGGCGGGACGCGCAACACGGGATTGGGGCCCGGCATGGCGCTGCTGGACGTGCGCTGGTACCGCGACTTCAAGTTGCATCCCGTCCAGAAAGACAAGAGCCCGTCGCTGACATTCCTCGTTGATGCATTCAATATTTTCAATCACGTGAATCCGCAGAACTACATCGGCGCGCGGACGTCGCCGTTCTTTGGCCGCGCGGTCGGCGCATATCCGCCGCGCCGGTTGCAGCTCGGAGTGAAGTACCAGTTTTGATGAATTTGTGAACTGGCGCCGGGCCTCCGCCCAGGCCCGAACTGGGCGATATTATAAGGACGGACTTTCTTCCATGAAAAGCGCCTGGGATGCAAATACAAGACAAGATCTGCTTTCGCGGTTCGAGATGCTGCGGGCCGATCAACGGCCGAACTGGGGCAAGATGAATCCGGCTCAGATGGTAGCGCACATCACGTCCCCCATCCGGACCGCGGTGGGAGATTATCCGGCGGCGGCCAGGCCGGGGCCTTTCCGCAACCCGCTGTTGCGCTACCTGGTCATCTACGTGCTTCCGTGGCCGAAGGGCGCGCCGACCGCGCCCGAGTACGTCCATCCGAACGAGACGGATCTGGCGAAGAATCTCTCCGAGTTGCGGGCTGCGCTCGAGAAGGCGGCGACACGGGGAGAATCGGCGGCTTGGGGCGAGCATCCCGCGTTCGGCACTTTACCGGGGAAAACCTGGGGCGAGCTGACCTACCGCCACCTGGATCATCACCTCAAACAATTCGGTCTCTAGGGCTTAGTCTTTCGACGATTTCTCCCGTCCTGTCGGTCGCGACCGATCGTTGACCACGATCACTTTAGGCTGGGTAGTCTTGCTTATGCATACAGCTAAGGCGATCAGAGCAATGTGCATTGACGATCGAAATCAGGACTCAGCACGCAATGGTTGCCGCATGAGTCCAAATAACCCGGCGCCAAGCGTGCGACAAAGTCCAGCGAACGTGGCCAGCCAGGCCACCAGAGCAACGTAGACGAACAAGCGGGGCACCGCAAACAAAAAGTCCAATTGCATCGCCCATGCCATCTGGAACGTGCACGCGGTATACATCCCCAGCGGGAAGACCGCTCCCCAATACAATGGATCGTACTTCAGCGGGAACCGCTTGTAGATGTATCTCCACGTTGCCAATATTGCCAACATTGGAATCCACCACGTGCCCGTCGCCCAGTAGAACACGGTGAAGCCCTTCAAAAACGGTAGCAGTGAGCCGAGGAACGGCGCGTCCGGAGCGTTCACGATCAGCCGAGCGCCGGCGAGCGTCGAGATCGCCATGGCCCCCATGTTGATCCAGTAAGGCGGCGTCAGGTCGCTGGGCGAAAACCGAAAGAACGTGTACCGATAGAAAATGAGGGAAATCATCCAGATGTACAGCATCCCGCCCCATAACCACATCGATAGTCCGAAGAAGTTGATCATGAGCCGGTAAGGCTGGTCCCAATGGAGAGCGATGAGAGCGCTCAAGACCGCAACGGCCTGCGTTGCCACAACTGCCAGCAGCCACGCTCCGGTGATCCCTTCGTACAAGCTCGGTTTGTTCTCTTTGATCGTGAACGCCGTGAGAATCGTGTATGTCAGTAGCACCCACAGGACTATTCCGAGAATCCACAACGACAGTGCGGCACGATAATTCGCCGATATCAGAACAAACTGACTGCCAAGAACGCACGACCCGGCAACAGCGGTGAAGAAGCCTGGGCCGCGTTGGTGGTCCACCAGATCGTCGAGCACCCGACGCGTGAACCAGAGGACCCGGAGGACGGTTAACAGCCAGATCACCACGTAAGCGGCGATGTTCAGCCAGAACAGTGCGGCTGCCAGCCCCGACATCCCTAACATGTGAGCGGACAGGGAGACAATCCCAGTGGCCATAACCATGGCGAAATAGGCCGGAGACAAGTCCATGACTACATCGCGCAGGGCTCGGAGCCGTGGTGGGTGCACAGGTTGCGAGTCTGCCGGGGACTGGGGAGCCGTAGCCATGCTGTGCACAGTAAGCTTACACCGAGGGGATACCGACAGAAAAGACTTTCCAGTGAAAAATTCGCTTGACCGCCGGGAGGGCGGATCGGAAGCGAGTCAGGATGCTGTCGGTTACCGCCGAACACGCTTTACGGGCCCTGGCCGAAATGGCACGGCCTCGCCAGGGCGAGGCGCGGGCTGAACACGAGGACCCGGTGGAGGCGTGGCGGTCGCTCGTGGAGGATCCGACCAAACGGGCACGCTGGCAGAAGGCCCGCGGAAAGGGCGGATTCCGAAGGCTGGACTGGGAGACCGTGGTCGAGTTAGCTAAAGCGACACCGATTCAGCCTCTTAGTACCCCGCCAGCGCATTGAACAGCAGCTTGAAGTTCTGATAGCTCTGCGCGCGATATTGCGGCCGCATACCGAACAGGATGATCCTGCCGGCGCCCATCGGCACTTCCAGCAGCGCGGCGCGGCCAGCCAGGTATTTCTCGCCGAGCAGCCAGCCGGAGGCCAGCACCTTCGATTGCGGATAGCGCGCCACGACTTTCCCGACGCCGCCATCGGCCGCTTCCCAGGCAGGACTGCCCTCGCTCCAGATGGCGATCTCTTTCGGCATCCCGCGCGTCAGCGGGTGTTTCTCATCCAGGCTGACGTTCAGCAGCGATCCCGGCGAGTAGAACTCGCGGTTGGAAACGCCTTGCACCGAATTCTTCAGCTTCAGTCCCAGATGCTCGGAGGCGTACTCGCAGGAGTCGTTGAGGAATACCAGAGCTCCGCCCTCGCTGACGAACTGCTTCAGCGCTTCCGCGCCTTTGTCTCCCACCCCTCCTGCATACTCATCCGGCATGGAGCGCGGAGCATATCCGCCGTGAACCGCCGAGGCGCGCTGATCCGGAAAGACGATGACGTCGAATCGCTTACGCAACTGCCCGGCCTGTATTTCTTTGTTCAAAAGCCGGGTGTAGCTGAAGCCGAATGTCTCGAACAGCCAGCGCGTCCAGCCCTCGTCCATGCCGGGCATGAAGCTGCGGTACAGTCCGATGCGCGGCTTGCGCAGCGGCTTCACGTCGCCCGTCGCCGGCCGGTTGACATAGAAATTGCCGGCGCTGTCCCGCGCCACCGGCCGCCCGTTGTTCCATGCGCGGTTTACCTCGCGCCAGGTGTCGATGTCGGAAGCCGCCAGCGCGCCGGCCGGCGCCGGGGCGCTGAGCTGGAAGGCGTACTCGCCGGCCGGCGTCAACGAGGCAGTGAAGCTGTCTTTGATCGTATCCACGCTGACACCCATCAGCAGCGGCAGCGTCTGCGCGGTGACGTCGTAGGGACGCTTCGGAGGGCCACCCGGATAAAGGCGCAAGTCCGGATACTGCTGCCGCTCGAGCAGCGTCTTGGCGAACGCGCTGAATGGCTGCTGCATCCGGATGACGTAGGAGCCCGCCGGGTACGACTTGCCGTCCGCCTGGAACTCTTCCCTGGCCCGCTCGATCTCCACCAGGCCAAAGGCCAGCGTCTCGAGCAGCTTCCTGGAAGACCCGGGATCCAGTTGCTCGCCGGAGATCACAAATGCGTAGGGCGACTTCCGCTCGGAAGCTCGCTTCAGAATGCGGTAGAAATTGCGCAATAAGTCTTCGCGCCGCACGGCCGCCTGCCACAAGCAGGATTCCCAGGCAATGGTCTGGTAATCGATGATGTCGCGCAGGCGCCATTCGCCGCCCGGCCACGGCTCGAGGTGATTCCACGCACGCTCGCGCGGATTGTACCCCAGCGCGTTCGTCGAGATCTGATCGGGCCGGATCGTGATCGGGCTCGCCAGACGGGCGCCCGCCGATTCGGTCAGAATGCGCATGCCGCCGTGATAAGCCTGGTAATGGCGGGCCGGCGTCCAGAAATCGTACATCGCATTGACGGCCACGCCCGTCTTGCCGGCGGCAGTCAGGTCCGCCGCCATCCCCATGCCGATCATGTTGCACAACTGCGCCAGGATCGGGTCGATGTTCGGATCGATCGGGTCCATCCACGGCGGGACGAAGATGCGAGACGCGGTCGGCCCCATCTGGTGTACGTCATAGACGATTTGCGGATGCCACCCGTTGTGGAGCCGCGAGACGACGCTGCGCGTCTCCGGTTGCGAAAACATATACCAGTCGCGGTTGTTGTCGTGACCGACATATGGATGGTAGAGCTCGGGCGGCGAGGTCCCCTCAAATGGGGTTCCGAGCGTCTTGCGATACCACTGGGTGACGATGTCGACGCCGTCCGGGTTCAGCGACGGCGCCAGAATGAGAATGACGTTGTCCAGGATCGCGCGAAACTTCGGCCGCTCCTCGGACAGCAGGCGGTAAGCGAATTCCACCGCCGTGCTCGTCGACGCCACCTCGGTGGAATGGATCGAGCAGGTGATCATGACGACAGTCTTGCCTTGCGCGATCAGCTTCTCCGCCTCGGCATCGCTTGTCCTGCGCGAATCGGCCAGGCGCTTCTGGATCTGCTGGTAGCGGCCGAGATCCTTCAGCGTCTCGGGCCTGGAAAGAAACGCCGCGATCATCGGCCGGTTCTGAACGGTCCTGCCGATCTCGACGACGCGAATGCGGTCGCTCGATTGCTCCAGCGCCTTGAAGTAGGAAACAACTTTGTCCCAATCGAGCAGCGTGCGGTCCTGGCCGATGGGATGGCCGAAGTGGCTCTGCGGCGCGGGTGGAGCGGCCTTCAGGCTGATCAGCGCACCAACCAGAAGGGCGGCGATCTTCACGCGCATGACCGGTTCAGCTCCGTCCACAGCGCTTTGTACCAGCGCAGGAAGCGCTCCGGCTCTTTGCTCTCCTGAGCTTCACACAGTGTGTAGCGGTCGTACTTTGACGCGCGCAGCAAGGCAAACAGCTCGCGATACGGATACGGCCCGGCCAGCTCGTTGATGTGCACGTTCTTGATCCACGGCCGCAGCAGATCGAAGCTCTGCTTGAGGCTGCCGTTCACGACATCGGTCGCATTCGAGTTCCAGCATAAGCCGACGTTCTCGTGCCGGGCAGCCTTCATGATGGCCGCGCTCACCGGCGGATTCTGCGTGTCGCGCCCGTGCACTTCCATCCAGATCTCGATGCCCATCCGGGCGCCGTAATCGCCGACTTCCCTGAGGCAGTCCCCGATCACCTGGATTGTCTTTTCGCGCCCAAGCTCCGCGGAGATGCCGTTGGGCCGCACTTTGACGCCCCAGGCTCCGGTATCGTGCGCCAGCTCGATGAACTGCTTTGCCTCCTCAATATTTTTCTGGCGCACAGCCGCGTCCGGCGAGTGGAATTCGCACGTCGAGCCGTAGCTCAGCAAACGCACCTTGCTGCGGCTGAACCGCTCCTGGACGCGCTTGCGCCCGGCTGCCGGCAGCGCGGGCTCGACGCCATGCTTGTGCTGCGCACGCAACTCGACGGCTTCAAAGCCGGCCGCCTCCAGCTTCTGGATGATCGTCTCGAGGTCCCAGTCCTTGAGGACGTTGTATGTGACTGCTCCCAACAGCATATCGGCGCCTCCTTTGCTTGGTGAACTTCAATTGTAACCACAGGCGGCAGGATACAATGGCCGTTCGGGAGGGCCTTATGCGCAAAGTATTCCTGTTAGCCGCTGTTCTCTGGACAATGCGTCCCGATTCGGCCGCGCCCCAGACCATCTTTGGTTCCATTCAGGGGACGGCCCAGGACGAATCGGGCGCCATCCTTCCCGGCGCACGCGTTGCGGCGCGCAACGTCAACACCGGCGTCACATCGCAGTCGAGAACCAACGATGCGGGCCTTTATTTCCTCGGCGAGCTGCGCCCCGGCGTTTATGATCTCGAGGTGGAAACCCCCGGCTTCCAGAAACACGTCCGGCGCGGCGTCACCTTGCGGGTGGAAGACCGGCTGCGCGTCGACTTCACGCTTCAAGTCGGACAGGTCACCGAATCCGTCGAGGTCCGCTCGGAAGCGCAACTAATTCAGACGGAAAACAACACGCTCGGGCGAGTCATCGAAGAGAGCGCCATCAAGCAATTGCCGTTGCGCGGGCGCAACGCCTTCGAGCTCGTTCTGCTTGCGCCGGGCGCCCAGCAGCGCGGTGACGACGAGCTGCCGCGCCTCAGCGGCGGCCGCGCCCGCACAGGAGAATTCGTTCTGGATGGGGGATCGATCACCACTCCGCGCCGCGGCCAGCTTTTCACTCAGCCCAACCTCGATGCGATCCAGGAATTCAAAGTCCAGACCAACGGGCTTTCCGCCGAATTCGGTCGAACCGTAGGAGGCGTCGTCAACGCCACCCTCAAGTCCGGCACGAATCGCTTCAGGGGCAACGTCTTCGAGTTCCACCGCAACAACAGCATCAATGCGCGCAACTTCTTCGCCTCCGAGCAGCCCAAGCTGATCCAGAACCAGTTCGGCGGCATGATCGGCGGCCCCATCCGCAAAGACCGCCTGTTCTTCTTCGACGACTTCGAGAGCTTCCGCCAGGCCGAGGAGACTCTGTTCAACCGCACCATTCCGACGCAGGCGATGAAGGGCGGAGATTTCAGCGG
Source organism: Acidobacteriota bacterium (assembly GCA_016201205.1). Classification (GTDB taxonomy): domain Bacteria; phylum Acidobacteriota; class Terriglobia; order Bryobacterales; family Bryobacteraceae; genus CADEFT01. The sequence goes on along the minus strand of JACQDF010000178.1, from coordinate 44,041 downwards.
CCGCAACCTGATCTATGATCCCGCCACCACCCGGCCGGCGCCCGATGGCCGCCGCTTCATGCGCGATCCCTTCCCCGGCAACATCATCCCATCGAACCGCTTTGATCCGCCCGGCCCAAAGATTGTCGCCTTGTACCCCGATCCCAACCTGCCCGGCGTTTCCCAGAATTACCGCCGCCTGGTTCCTAATGGCACCTCGAACAACAAGTTCGATACACGAATCGATTGGCGGGCTTCGGGCAAAGACCTTGTCTTCGGCCGTTACTCGTGGGATCACCAGTTCAGCGACACGCCCCGTCCATTTCCTTCCGCCCGCTCCGGCGGCGCGAACGGAAATTTCAATCGCTACCTCACCGGCGCCATGTCCTGGACTCGCACGCTCACGCCGGCCACCATCAACGATGCCCGCATCTCGTACTTCCGCGGCATTCAGGAGCGATTGCTCCGTCTCGGCGCCGGCGACCAGCTCGGCATCCCTAATCTGAATCTGGTTGGGCTGCCCGTCGTCGACGTCGCCGGCTATGAAGGCATCGGCGACGCGCAAGCCTTTAATCCCGTCGAGAATCAGCTCCAGTTCCAGAACATGACGACCTTCGTCCGAGGAAAGCACATCGTGAAAGCAGGCTTCGACTACCGCCGGTTCCCCATCAACGACCTTCAATTGCAATTCACGGGAGAATATACCTTCAGCGCCCTCCAGACGGCCGATCCCCTCAATCCCGGCAGCACCGGACACCCGGTTGCAAGCTTGCTGCTTGGGCAGGCAAACACATTCAACAACAGCACCCTGCGCGGACGCTTCTATTACCGCTCCAGCTACATCGGCGCTTTTTTTCAGGACGATTTCAAGGTTTCTCCCAACCTCACTCTGAGTTTCGGCCTCCGCTACGACGTCGAGCAGAACCCGCGCGAGATCCGCAACCAAGGGTCGAACTTCGATCTCACTGCCGGCCGTCCGGTCACCATGTTCGAGCTGGGCCGTAATTTCATCCAGTTCACCGACCGCGCCAACTTCGCCCCGCGTTTTGGCTTCGCCTGGCGTCCCTTCGGCCTCAAGAGAACAGTGATTCGCTCGCACTACGGCATCTTCTACATTCCTCTGACGGGACGCGCCACCTCCGCCTTCGCGCGTTTCCCCGCCGATCAGCGCCTCGGCCTCCAAAGCGACGGTCTGAACGCCGCTGTCATTCTGTCCCGGACTCCTCCCATCGTTCCCAGCCAGGACGGCAAGGGCTTCGCCATTGACACCAAGATCGAACGCGCCAGCCTGGGGTCCTTTCAACAGTGGAATTTCGACGTCCAGCATGAATGGCGCGGGCTCCTCTGGCAGGCTTCTTATGCTGGCAACGTAGGCCGCCATCTCATGATGAACCAGGACATGAACGTCATTCGAATCGAAGACGTGCAGCGCGCCGGAACCGGCACCCAGCAGATGCGCCCCTATGCCGACTACGGCTTTATCCTCTGCCACTGCGAGTTTCAGAATTCCAGCTACAACGCTCTCCAGCTCGGCGTGGAACGCCGCTATCGCAACAGCTTGTTTTTCTCCGTCAGCTACACGTTTTCCAAGTTTCTTGATTACAACGAAGACAACTTCTCGCAGATGTTCCCGATGGACCCCTACAACCTGCGCCTGGAGCGCGGTCTGAGCCAGTCGCACTTTCCGCACCGCTTTGTCACCGCGTCGGTGTACGACCTGCCGTTCGGAAAAGGGCGGCGGTGGATTCAAGGCGGACCGGCGGCCTGGTTCGCCGGTGGCTGGCAGCTATCCAACATCCTCACGCTGCAAAGCGGAGAACAGGTCTGGATCACGCAATCCTCGAACACGGCGCGCACCTTCAATCGCCAGTTCCGCCCGAATCTGCTCCGCAATCCCATTCTGCCGGAAGAAGACCGCGCAATTGGGCGGTGGTTTGATACCAGCGTCTTTCAGGCGCCTCCCCCGCTTGCGCTCGGCAACAGCAACAAGTTCCCCAACATTCAGGGGCCGGGTCTGGTGAACTTCGACGTGTCTCTGATCCGCTTCGTCCCCGTTCGCGAGGCGATGAAGTTCGAGCTCCGCGGCGACTTTTTCAACGTACTGAATCGCACCAACTTCGGTGTGCCGAATGGCGCGTTCGGCACGCCCAATTTCGGAAGAGTCACCGGGGCGCGCCTTCCGCGGACCATCCAGCTCGGGCTTAAGTTCTGGTTCTGATCACACTCCAAACAAGCGGATTGCGAAAAAACTGAACAGAATCCCGGCCACCGCCATCACCAGGCCCGCCAGAAACGGCCGCAAACCGATATTGCGGAGACTGCGAAAACTGGTCTCGAGCCCCACGGCGGCCATGCCCATCGCAATGGCAATCCCGCTGGCCGTCTTGCCGATGCCAAGCAAGTCGAGACCGAAGCCGGAGCCTGCCAGTGAGCCCTGGGGAAACTGCAAATTCAGTTGGGGCACCAGCCCGAGGCTGTGCACAATCGCCAGCGCCAGAAGGCCCAAGACCATGGGCGGCAGAAAATCGTACAGCCCGTAGCGCTTGTGTTTCTTGCCATCTGCGCGCTTGCGATAGACGAACCCCAGCGCCAGCACCAGCGGCGCCAGCAGGCACACCCGCGCCAGCTTGACCAATGTGGCTGCCTGGCCGGCCTCGTTGGAGTAGGCGAATCCGGCTGCCACCACCTGCGGCGTCTGATGAATCGACAGCCCGGCCCACACGCCGAACGCTTTGTCGTCCATGCCGAGCGCTTTGGCCACCAACGGAAGCAGGAACATCGTCCCCAGGCCAAGGAACGAGACGGTGGCGACCGCAAACGCGATGTCGCGTTCCTCGGCATCAATCACCGGGGCCGTGGCGATGATCGCCGATCCGCCGCAGATTGCGGTTCCGATGCCCAGCAGCGTCGCCTGCTTGGCGCCGATGCCGGACGCTCTCTGGATGAGCATGGCGAGCGCCAGCATCAACACCACCTGGGCCGCGCTCATCAGCATGGCGGAAGCGCCCACTTTCAGCACGTCGCCGAAGTTCAGCCGCACGCCCAGCAGAATGATGCCCAGCGTCAGAATCGATTTCACCGTGTAGCGGATCCCTGACTTCCAGCTTTCCGGCAGCTTCAGCAGGTTGCCGATGAGCAGCCCCAGGGGCAGGGCCACGGTCACCGGCTCGATTCCCTTGGCGCCGAATGCCGTGACAGCATAGGCGGCGGCGGCCAGGGCAGCCACGAAAAGCACGCCATGCCACAGCGGATGCTTCCTGGGCTCCTCAACCGGCCAGGGCAGCTCCGCGCCGCCCTCCATGTAGATGAGGTAATTCGCCCATGCGTAGTCGCCTTGCGCCGGCTTGTTCATCGAGACTTGCATCGCCCAGGACCGTTCTCCAGTTTCCCCATAAGCGCTCCTCCCTGTAAAGTCCGAGAGGACTGGAGCGGGCGCGCCGGACCTGGAATAATGGACAGCATGCTCTGGCTCGCCTGTGTGCTGTCCGGCTTTTTGTCTATGGCTGCCGACTGGCCGCGCTTTCGCGGCCCCAACGGCTCGGGTGTCTCCGACGCGAAGAACCTTCCGGTCGAGTTCGGCCCAAAGATAAATCTGGTTTGGAAACTCAAAGCGCCGGCCGGCACTTCCTCCCCGATCGTTGTGAATGGCCGCGTTTATCTGACTGGGTTCGAGAAGGACAACCGGCTGGTGCTGGCGATCGATGCGAAGAATGGCTCGGTCCTCTGGCAAGAGAGTTTTTCCAAGACTCGAACGGAAGCTTCTCATCCGCTGAATGGTCCTTCAACACCGACGCCGGCAAGCGACGGCGAAAACGTCTATGTATTCTTCCCCGAGATTGGCCTGATTTCACTGGATGCCTCCGGCAAAGAGCGCTGGCGCGCGCCGCTGGGTCCTTTTCAAAGCGTCCAGGGGCTGGCTGCCTCTCCGGTGCTGGTTGACGATCTGGTTGTGCTGTCCATCGACCAGACGCGGGATTCCCATGTCACTGCTTTCGATGCCAGGACCGGAAAGCCGCGCTGGAAAGCCGATCGCCTCAGCAGCCTGCTGGGCGGGTATTCAACGCCGGTCGTGTATCGCCCCAAGCAAGGACCAGCCCAGGTGATCCTGGCCGGCTCGCTGGAAATCACCGGCTATCAGGTCTCGACCGGTGAACGGCTGTGGTGGGCGTCGGGCTACACGATAGGCCCCGCATCCACACCCGTTCTCCATGGCGATCTGTTGTTCACGAACGAACCGCACGGCGCCGAGGCTGCCGGACCTTTCAGCCTGATCTCTCCGATGGACAAGAACAAGGACGGCAAGATCGAGCGGAGCGAAATCACAGACCCCGGAATGGCGCGCCTGCTGCTTGGCATGGACAGGGACTACGGCAACGGCGACGGCTTTCTCGAAGCGAACGAATGGGACAAAGCCATGGCCTCGGGAAAAGACATGGGCGGCCTGATCGCGCTCCAGCTCACCGGGCGGGCGGATCTGACAAAGGCCGGGCTGAGGTGGCGCACGCTAAAGTCCGTCCCCTACCTGACATCGGGCCTGATTGCCGATGGGGCTCTCTTCTCGGTGCGTGACGGAGGCATTCTCACGGCGTTCCAGCCGGAGACGGGCGAGATCCTCAAGCAGGGGCGTCTGGAGGGTGCGCTCGACAAATATTACGCGTCGCCGGTCGGGGGAGACGGCAAAATCTACTTCACCAGCGAGAACGGGAAGATCGCGGTGGTGAAAGCGCAGAAGCAGTGGGAGCTGCTGGCTGTAAACGATCTGGAGGAGCCCACCTATGCCACTCCGGCGCTCACCGATGGCCGTGTCTTTGTGCGCACTCGCCAAACGCTCTATTGTTTCGGAACGCTAAACTGAGAAGGCCTATGCCAAGCCTTATCGAGTACAAGGAAGCGTCCGCTGAAGTGCGGGCCGTCTATGACGACATCATGGCGACGCGCCAGACCGATTCCGTCAACAACTTCTGGAAAGCCCTGGCCAACCATCCGCCGACGCTCAGACGCACCTGGGAGCGCGTAAAGACGATGATGGGCGGAGAGGGAGCGATCGACCCACTGGTGCGCGAGATGATCTACATCGCCGTCAGCGTGACCAACAACTGCACGTACTGCATCGCCACCCACACGGCGGCCGCGCGCAGCAAGGGGATGAGCGAGGAAATGTTCGGCGAATTGATGGCGATCACCGGCCTTGCCAATGAGACGAACCGGCTCGCCAACGGGTACGGCGTCGAAGTGGATGAGCAGTATCGGAGCTGACGCCTCGATGGGTGTTCCCCTCAAAGGCTAGCAAGTCAGTCTGGAATCCGATCTTGCCCTCGAACTGGTGCGCGTGGTCGAGGAAGCGGCGATCGCGTCGGCGCGCACGATGGGCGAAGGGGACCGCGAGAAATCGGGCCGTGTCGCGGTGCAGGCGATGCGCGCCGCCTTCGAGCAGATGCCGATCCGCAGCGAAATCGTGATAGGCGAGGGCGAGCGCGACAAGGTGCCCATGCTGTACATCGGCGAGAAAGTGGGCGCCGAGCCCGTGCCTGGCATCACGTTTCCGGAAGTGGACATCGCCGTCGATCCGCTCGAAGGCACGAATCTGTGCGCGCTGGGCACGCCCAACGCCATCGCCGTTCTGGCGGCGTCGGAGAATGGCGGCCTGCTGCATGCGCCCGATTGCTACATGGAGAATATCATCGCCGGTCCCGCCTGCCGCGGTTCACTCGATCTGGATGCGCCCGTCGAGGAAAATCTCAAAGAGATCGCCCGTTGCATGGATCGCCGCGTGCAAGACCTTGTCGTTGTGGTGCTGGACCGGCCGCGGCACGCGAAGTTGATCGAGGAGATTCGCGCCACGGGCGCGCGCATCCGGCTCATTCCCGATGGGGATCTTTCGGCCGGCATTGCCGTTGCCGTGCGCGGCGCGGGCGTCCACGCGGTAATGGGAACGGGCGGCGCTTCGGAGGGGGTGATCACGGCCGCGGCCATCCGCTGTCTGCACGGGGCGATGGTCGGGCGACTGGTGGTGGATACTCCGGAACTCGAGAAGCGGATCCTGACCATGGGCATTCGCGATCCGCGCCGCATTTACTCGGCCCGCGATCTGGCGCCCCGGGCGCAACATTGTATTCGCCGCCACCGGGGTTACCGATGGCGCGCTGTTGCGCGGGGTCCGCTTCTTTGGGCAGGGCTGCCGCACGCATTCGCTGGTGATGACGATGGCGTCGAACAAAGTGCGCTTCGTCGACACCGTGCACATGGAAACACCGCCGGGCCCGCGCGGCATCCGGCTCTACTAAATGACACGCCTGGCGCTTCCGCTTGCGCTGACGCTGGCGGCGACGGTGATCGCCGCGGCGGGCTGGGATCTCCGAAAACGCCGGATTCCCAACGCGCTGGTTCTGTCGGGGGCGATAGCGGGGGGCCGGGCTGCAATCGTGGCTGAACAGATGGCCGGGGGCGCTGTCGTCTCTGCTGGGGCTGGGCTTGTTTCTGCCGCTATTCCTGCTGCGCGGAATGGGGGGAGGCGATGCGAAACTGATGGCGGCGATCGGCGCCATCACGGGCTGGCAGAACTGCTTCATCGTGTTCCTCCTCACCGCCATTTTGGGCGGAGTTCTGGCTGCCGGGCTGGCCCTAATGTCGCGACGATTCTGCGGGAGCTGGCGCACTTGCGTGCGCCGCATGAGCGGCGTCCCGATCTGTCGATCGACAGCCCCGCCTCGGTGACGCTTCCTTACGCCATTCCCATGGCGCTCGGCAGTCTCGTATTCCTGATGCCTTGGCCGCGCGGCGAACCTGGCGGCCGACGGGGAGATGATTCAGGTGATGTTGACGGAATTCGCAAACATCACGCTCTGAGAGGATCGAGGCGGATCTGGCCGCGACGGATTGTCTGGTGCAGAGCATCACCCGCTGCACGGATGCCTCCGGCCGAGGGGCAGGTCTGGCGCTCTCGGGCGCACAACGGAATCTACTTGACACCGCTCCTTCTGTCTCTATAGAATTGATAGAGAGAGAACGCGGATCTCTATTACCGTGATTGAAACCGAGAGCAAACCGAGGAGGGATCAGCGCCGCGAGGCAGACGATCCAGTCCTGTTGATGCTTGGCGTTGGGAAGCAATTATGGGCGCAAGAATCGGGAGATAGTTTTGTCGAACGCCTCCGGTCAGAAGGAGCTCCTCCGGTTATCCAGCAGCCTGAGAATCCGGAACAGAGTCTGCCGGAAGCGGTATGGCGCCGAATCGAGAGCCACCAGGGAGACGAGTTTCACACTGCGAGAGGACTGCCCTTCACCTACCAAGTGGAGGGCGCCGGAATCTGGTTCTTCCGGGATGGGCGGCGTATCAATCGAAAGCTGACGCGAACTCAGGTTGAGGTGGCGATTTCCCGTTGTCCGCTGACAAGCACCACGGAGATCAAAGATCTGATGGATTACGCGTATCTGTTCGCGCTGCTGATGGACCCACGAATTCGGTCCGAGTCTTGGTAGATCGGTATGGCCAGAGTTTTTTGGGACACCAATCTTTTCATCTACCTGTTTGAGAACAACGCCGAGTGGTCGCCGCGGGTGGTCGAGTTCCGACAGAGAATGCGGACGCGACGCGACGAACTGCTAACGAGCTGGCTTACCGTCGGGGAAGCACTTACCAAACCAAAGGAGGCAGGTAACGCGATACTCGAAAAGAGTTACCTCAACTTCTTCTTGAGCGGATCTGTTGAACTAGTCGCCTTCGAGGCGGAGGCCGCCAAACGGTACGCAGAAATCCGCAGCCGTGAGCGGGTCCGGCCAGCGGATGCAATTCAACTCGCCTGCGCCGCTGCGGCTGGAACCGATCTCTTCGTGACGAACGACAGTCGGCTATCCGGATTGGTGGTTTCGGGGGTCACGTTCATCACTGGGATTGGGCGAATACCGTACTGAATGTCGTGCTGGAGGCGCGGGCGGGAATCGAACCCGCGGATAAAGGTTTTGCAGACCTCTGCCTTACCACTTGGCTACCGCGCCTTTTGGCGGGGACACCTTCAGTATACGATTCGCGTCTACTGTGGAACAACCGGCAGCAGCACGTGTGACGGCCGCTCGCCGCCATGAAAGACCGTCTGCTCCGCCGTCTGCCAGCGCGTCTCCATGCCATGGGGCCCGCCGGTGTTCAGGTTGCGGTCAAAGCGCGGGAAGTTGCTGCTGGACACCTCGAGCCGGATGCGATGCCCGGCGTGGAAGACATTGCTGGTGACGCCGGCATCCACTGTGATGGTGTAGACTTTGCCCGGCTCGGCCGGCACGGAACGCTCGAGGCCTTCGCGATAGCGCAAGCGCAGGATGCCGTCGGTGAGGTTCACCACGCGGCCATCCGGGTACGCGTCCACCAGCTTGGCGGTGAAGTCCGTGTCCTTGGCGCTGGTCGCGACATGCAGCACGACCTTCACCGGCCCGGTGACTTCCAGATCCTTGTCGAGCGCCGGCCCGGTATACACCAGAACATCAGTGCGCTTCTCGATCGTTGTCTGGTCCATGGGACCCCAGGCGAAAATCTTCGGCGTACAGCAGGTGTTGCCGCCGCGGGTGGGAACCGGATTGGCGGGATCATACACGAATCTGTCCGAACGCTGGCGGCGCGGCGCGTTCGGACGCAGCGCTCCATCGCCTTCGACGCCGTTGGCGCCTTGCCGGCTCGCCAGATACATGGGCGTGGGCACGGCGCGAGCCAGCGGCCACTCCCGCTCTTCCCTCCAGCGGTTGGCGCCCATGACGAAAATGCGCAGCGGTCGAAACTGGGCCTTGGCGCTCTCGCCTTTCAGCCAGCGGGCAAACCACTCCAACTGGATCGCCGTTACCGGCGCTTTCGAGTCCGGTCCGTAGTCGATGCCCTCGAACGGAATCGACATGTTGTGCGGCCACGGGCCAATCATGGTGTGCGCCGTACGGCCCAACTTGCGCAGAGACGCAAACGCCTCCAGATCGCTGTCGACGAAATTGTCGTACCAGCCGCCCACGCTGAACACCGGCACTTTGATCCGCGCCAGCTTTTCGCGAGTGCTGATCGCTTTCCAGAACGAATCGTAAGCCGGGTGCTCGACAGTGCGCTGGTACATGTCCACGTTCTGGCCGGTGGCGGCGCGGTCGGCGTCCCGCAAGGGCAGGTGCTTGACGAAGAAATTGAACTCCGGCGGCGTGAACCCCGGCGCTCTCAGATTAGACGACATCCACAGCAGCCGGTTGCCCAGCTTCATCGCGCCGCCCTTCGAGTAGGCGCGGTCGACGTAATCGTCATAGCCGGAAACCACCGGGAAGATCGCCTTCAAGTACGGGTTTCCCGTGAGCGCTGCCTTCCACTGCACAATGCCCAGGTACGACCCGCCTGTCATGCCGATCCGGCCATTCGACCAAGGCTGCCTGGCGAGCCAGTTCAGCGTGTCCTCGCCGTCACCGGGCTCCTGATTGAGCGGATCGAACACACCCTCGGATTCAAATCGCCCCCGGACGTCCTCGACAACGATGGCATAGCCGGCTTCCACGAACGGGCGGTAGGCGCGCGAAAGCTCGGCGCCCTTGTTATAGGGAGTTCGAACGAGGATGACCGGTGACGCGGAGCTGCCTTTCAGGCGGAAGAGGTTGGCGGCCAGACGAACACCATCCCGCATCGGGATGCGGAGTTTCTCCTGGACCACCTGTGCAGCCGACGGCAGGGCCGACGCCAGGGTCAAGACAAACAGGCTGAAGCCTGTCACACGCATAACCAAGAATTTACCACTTCACCGGGATGCCGGGCTCCAATGTCCAGACCTGAGTCCCTGGCATGTCTTTGATCAATCCCGCCAGTTGCTCGGGCCGGCCCACCAGTGGCGGAAAGGTGCCCCAATGCATCGGGATGACCTTTTTGGGCTGAATCAGGCGGCAGGCCAAAGCCGCTTCCTTCGGGCTCATCGTGTACAGGTCCCCGATGGGGAGGAAGGCCAGTTCAGGCTGGTACAACTGGGCGATGAGCTGCATGTCCCCGAAGACGCCGGTATCCCCGGCGAAGTAGGCATTGCGGCCATCGGGCAAACCAATGACGAACCCGGCGGCTTCACCGGCGTAAACCACCTTATCCCCGTCCATCAGCGAAGACGAGTGCAGGGCATGGGTCATGGTCGCCCGGAAGGGGCCCACCTGAGCGGTCCCGCCCTTATTCATGCCGATGCAATTCTTCAGGCCCTTGGATTCAAACCAGGTGGCGATCTCGTAAATGGCGACGACCGCGGAATGGAACTTTCTCGCCAAAGACAGGACCGAGGCGGTGTGGTCAAAGTGGCCATGGGTCACCAGGATTGCGTCCGCCCGGGTGACCTCGAAGTCCTTTGGATACTTAGGGTTATCAAGCCATGGGTCGACCAACAGGGTGTCGCCCGACTCGAGACGCATCTGAAAGCTGCCGTGGCCTAGCCAAGTGATCTCTAACATCTCTAACATAGGGCTCCTTTTCTTTCTAACATAAGGCTCCTTTTCTTTCGATCATACAGGCAGTAGACTGAATTGACTGCACGTTCCGGCCGGCGGGAGCGTCACCATGTCTAGGAACCAAATGCCGGCTGCCGTATCCACATACGCTATGAGCGCGAAGCCGAGCGATGATGCCGACGCTGCCGTCTCCCGGGACCAGGACGCGCAGAACCAGTTTATCTCTGAACATCTGCGGCGGGTCTTCCTGCTGGTGTACCGAGTGGTCGGCAACGTCGAGGACGCACAGGATCTGACCCAGGAAGTTTTCATCAAAGTGCTGCAAAGGCAGGAGCAACTGCGCGATTCGGAGAAGGCAGCGCACTGGCTGTCGAGGATTGCAACCAACACCGCCATTGATTTTCTGCGACGGCACAAGAGGATCAGCCTGAGCGATCTGGAGGAGATTCGGCCGCCGGCGGCGCCAGCATCGGAAAGCCCGGAGGCGATGTTGCTCCGGGCGGAGAAGCGAAGCAGGCTGGAAGCGGGTCTGAGTGTTCTGACCGAGCGCGAGCGGGTGGCGCTGATCCTGCGGGATGTGGAAGAGTTGCCGGCGGAAGAAGTGGCCCGGGAATTGAACTGCTCGAAGGCGACCGTCCGCAGTCATATCGCCAACGCGCGGGTAAAGTTCAAGAAGTACCTGGAAAGAAGGAAAGCGTGATGCACGCCTCCGAATACGACCTGGCACTGTACGCGGGCGGCGAAATGGGCATCTGGGCCCGCCGGCGTGTGGCGTGGCATCTCGGTGAGTGCCCCCAGTGCCGTGCACGCTATGAAGAGTTCCTTGCCGCCCGGCGTCAGCTTCAGGAAAATCGCCAGCAGCTTCCGGCCGGCGTGGATTGGGAGCGGCTGGCGGCGGAGATGACGGCCAACATCCACCTGGGACTGGCAGCGGGCAAGATTGTGGCCAGGCCGGCCGAGCCGGCGCATCTGACCGGATGGCGGCCGGCGCTGGTGTTCGCTTCCGCGCTTCTGGTGGTGTTGCTGGCGTGGTGGGTGAATACGCCGGTGGCGCATGTTCCGCAGTGGGGTGTGGCGCAGCAACCGGTCATGCCGCCAGGCGTGTCGCTCGAAGTGAACGCGGCGGGCATTGGATTGAATGATCATGGGCGCGTGCTGACCTTGATGCATCCCCAGGAAGGCGCCGTAACGTACAGCGTGAGCTTGCAGGGCTCCGCGCGCGCCCGTTACGTGGATTCGGAAAGCGGCCAGGTGACGATCAACAATGTCTACGTTCAGTAAGCTGCTGCTGGTCGCGTTTTCAGCGCTCGCGGCGCTGGAGGCGCAAAACCGTCTCAACTCGCGCAGCACGCTGCACATCACGCTTCCGGACGATTCGCCGGTGGCGGTGCTGACGGCGGATTGGGGTGAATCGGTGGCCACGCCGCGCGGAAGCGCCATGCTGCTGGATCTGCACACGTCGCTCACCCTGCGCAACGTAAGCAATCGCCGCATTCGCGGAGTGAGTCTGCTGGTGCTGGCGCAGGAAGTGGCGCCCGGCGGCAAAGCGTCGGTTTCCGTGCCCAGCCTGGACGTCGGCCCCGGGGATGTATTTCCGGTGCGTCTGGATCTGCGCCTGTTGCGCCCGCAAACCAGCGGCGACAGCCCGCTGGTCGAGGTCAGCCTGGATGGCATCCTCTTCGAAGATTTGTCATTTTACGGGCCCAATCGCTTGAATTCGCGCCGCTCGATGATGATGTGGGAGCTGGAGGCGCGGCGAGACCGTCGCTATCTCAAGCACCTGCTCGAGACCGCTGGGATGGAAGCGGTGCGCAAGCACCTGACCGATGTGCAGGCCCGGCTTTCCGAGCGCCCCAGGATGGACGTGCAGGTGGCCCGCGGCCGGACGACCGTGCAGGAGCCGGAGCGAGCGGTCCGGTTCGCTTTTCTGCAATTGCCGGACGAGCCCGTGAAGCCGATGCAGGGGATGGCTCTGGTCACTTCGAGCGAAGCGCGCGCGCCGCAACTGGAGATCACCAACATCAGCAGCCGGCCGGTTCGCTATCTCGAGATGGGCTGGATTCTGATGGGCGGCAGCGGCGAAGAATTTTACGCCGGCGCCGTGCCCGCGGAGATGAATCTTCTTCCAGGGCGAAGCACACGCGTGCAGCAGGATTCCACCCTGAAGCTCACGCCGCACGGCCCAAAGACATCGCCGATTACCGGCATGATCGGCTTTGTCAGCCATGTCGAGTTCAGCGATGGCTCGGTCTGGATCCCGCCGCGCAATGCTCTCGAAGATGCGCTGCTGAAGCGCATTCTGCCGCCGTCGCCGGAAGAGCAACGCCTTTCCGACCTCTATCGACGCAAGGGGCTGCCGGCGGTGGTGGAAGAGCTGCGGAAGTTCTGATAAAATTCCCCGGTTGCCCGATCCCAGTGGCGTCTTCCAGCCCGACTTCCTCATCGCCATCCGCGCGCTGATTAACGTCCACCATTCGATCTATCCGAAGCTCCCGCCGCAGGGCGTCTACTTTGAGGCGTTGGTGGAAGAGGCGTTCCGGTGGATCAAGAAGCCTTTCACAGTCGTGCAGGGCACTGGCCGCAACCTGGCCGGCCACGACCTGGTAGTGGAGGATAAGAAAATCTCCCTGAAAACTGAGACGGGCGCTGGAACAGATGCCCAACGGATCAGCATCACGAAGCTGTGCACGACGGAGCGGGATCCATGGGCGCCAGAGGACCTGATCGCACGGGTGATGGCCCATCTTGGCCGCTATGACAATGGCAAGTGCTCGATCAGGAACTTTCCAGTGGAGAATTGCGTGCGCCTGCTGGACTGGGAATTGCCCGTGCCGGAAGGCTACTCGCACTTGTCGGACTTGCGGAACACCAGCCAATAGCAGTGCTGTCGCCTGCTATGATGGGCAACCTTCCATTTCGGATCTATAATCGGCCCCTTGCGGATCTTGATGATGCAGTCGCAGGCCCGGAACCCTGCCCCTGTTGCAGCCTGGATCAGATCCACGTGCGCCCACTGATATTGGTGGTCGTGGATGTAATCCGTAATCTTGCAAAGCAGGATGCCCTCTGGTTTCAAGACGCGGTACGCTTCTCGGACGAAGGGGGGATACAGGTGGGAGAAGCTGTAGCCGTTTTCTTTCTGGGAACGCTGCCCCAGCCCAAAACGGGTATGGAAATCCTTCTGTTTGTCCTCCCCCTGGTTGGGGACATGCGGCGGATCGTAGACCACCACTTCGAAGCAACGGTCAGCGAATGGCATTTGGGTGTTGTCGCCTACGACCGAAGGCCGATGAAGGCGCGCGATGTCCAGACCTACAATGTTACGCTTGGTGCCGCGCCAGAATCGACCACCGTTCACGGTAGCATCCAGAATTCGTCTTGGACGCTCACGGGGGTAGAACGTGAGCATCCGTTCGATCAGTTCGGCATCTTCGCCATCCCAGACGGAGGGGAGCGGCTTGTATTGCTCGGAACGCTTGCTCTCGTGTTCCGGCCACAATGCGGGCTGCATTACCTAGAATGATACCGCGAACCTCTGCGAGTCGCGCTGTGCTCTCCACCACCTTTCACCGGCCCTCGATCGCGCTTCGCCGTTGGCTTATCCTGGAATTATTGACCTCGTCCCGGGACATCCTCAACCAGTCGCTGACTGCCCTTCGCGTCCACAAACTGCGGGCGGCGCTTACCATGCTCGGCCTCACCATGGGCGTGGCGACGCTGATCGCGGTGATGACGCTGATCCAGGGCGCGAACCGGTTTGTGGAAACCAAGGTGGCCAATCTCGGCACGAACGTCTTCCAGGTGGCGCGCACTCCGTTTACGGTCACCGACTTCACCAAAATCGTGAAAGCGCTGAAGAACCGCAAGATCGAGATCGAGCAGATGGAGGCGGTGGCCGCCGGATGCCGCCACTGCCGGCTTGTCGGCGCGTCGGCAAGCGCAACCGGGCGCGTCCGCTACCGCGATGAGGAACTGAAAGATGTGAATATCATCGGGCACACGGCGAACATGTACCTGATCGATACGCGGACTCTGGAGTTGGGGCGTTATTTCGGCGAGCCCGAGGACCGGCACGCAGGCAGCGTCTGTCTGATCGGAGATACCGTTCGCCAGCAGTTCTTCGCCGGCGTGGACTCGCTGACCCGCACCATTCACATCGCCGGCACGGACTGCCTCGTCATCGGGGTGTTCGAGAAAATCGGCTCGCTGCTTGGCCAGGACCAGGACAAGTTTGTGGTTCTTCCGATGAACACATTCCTTCGCGTCCGCGGAAGACGATCGAGCCTGACGATTCATGTGAAGGCCGCCGCCGGGGAAGCCTTTCAGCAGGCGCAGGACGAAGCACGGCTGGCCTTGCGAGCCAATCGACACGTGGCTGCCGGCGCGGAGGACGACTTTTACTTCGCCACCAAGGAGAGCTACATCTCGTTGTGGCAAAGCATCAGCGCGGCGTTTTTTGCGGTCTTCCTCATGGTCAGCGCCATCTCGGCTATCGTCGGAGGCATCGTCATCATGAACGTGATGCTGGTCAGCGTGACCGAGCGAAGGAAAGAGATCGGCATCCGTCGCGCCGTCGGCGCGACCCAACAGGACATCGGCCGGCAGTTCCTCGTGGAAAGCCTGCTGCAATGCCTGGCCGGAGGCGCCGTTGGCATTATCGCGGGGTTTCTGTTCGCCTTTGTCATCAGGCGGGCCACCTCGTTCCCCACGGACGTGGAAACCTGGGTGGCCGTCTTCGGCCTCGCCATGAGCACGGCCATCGGGCTGTTTTTTGGAATCTACCCGGCGCTGCGCGCCGCCCGTCTCGATCCGGTAGTTGCCCTGCGGGCGGACTGAATGCCATGACGAGAGCGGACTTCAGAGAGAACCTGCACGTGGCTCTGGATACGCTGCGCGTCCACAAGGTGCGCAGTTTTCTGACGATCCTGGGCATCGTCATCGGCGTCACCTCGGTGATCTCGGTTGCGGCCATCATTCAAGGCCTCAACCGCTTCATCCAGGAGAAGGTGGAAAGTCTCGGATCGCGCACGTATTTTATTACCCGATTCCCACTCGGCACTTTCGATTTCAGCCGCCTCCCGGAGTATGTGCGCCAACGCAAATACTTCCAGTACTCCGATGCCCGGACCATTCTGGAGATGGCTCCGTCCATCGCTTTCGTCACGGTGATGGGGACGCGGGTGGCGGTCCCTGGTTTCAGCGGAACAGGCGCCAATGAAATCATGTACGGGGCCGCGAGGGTGGAGCGCTTCATCCTCCGCGGCGCCGAACCGGAGTTCGCGCGGGCCTTCCCCGTGTTCACGGTTGCCCAGGGGCGGTTCATCACCCGAATGGACGATCTGCACGCCCGCGAAGTCACCGTGCTGGGGGCGGCCGTGGCGGATTCCTTGTTCGGGCCCATCGACCCGCTCGGGAAAACGGTGCGCCTCAACGGCAAGCTGTACGAAGTCGTCGGCGTCTTGCAGCAGGAGCCGGGCATGTTCGGAAGCCCGGGGCCCGACGACATCGTCATCATCCCACTCGGCAACTTCCGCAAGCATTACCCGGAAGCAAAGGAGCTGCTGCTTGCGTTCTGGGTTCCCCCAGGCAGCAGCGTCGAAGAAGCGCAAGACCAGGTGGTGTCGGCGCTGCGGCGAATCCGCAAAGTGCCTCCCAACGCGGTCAACGATTTCGAGTTGTCTTCGCCGGATTTCCTCACCTCGATGTGGAATCAGCTCACTGGCGCGCTGGTGATTCTTACCTTCCTCATCAGCTCCGTGGGGCTGCTGGTCGGGGGCGTCGGAGTAATGAACATCATGCTCATCTCGGTCACCGAGCGCACCGCCGAAATCGGAATCCGCAAAGCGATCGGAGCGCGGCGAAAGGATATCCGGGCGCAGTTCCTGATGGAAGCAATTACTTTGTGCGCAACCGGAGGCGCCATCGGGATTCTGTTCGGGATGCTGATCGCGCTGGCGGTGCGCACCTTTGTTCCCTCGGTGCCGGCCATGATCTCCTGGCTCTGGGTGATGCTGGGCGTCAGCATTTCCGTTGGCGTAGGTCTCTTCTTCGGCTATTATCCAGCCAACCGCGCGGCCCACCTCGATCCCATTGTTTGCCTAAGATATGAATGAACAGGTTCTCTCCTCCTGAATGATCCGCAAGCGATTCATCTGGAAGCTCCGCGACCGCCAGATCACACTGGGCGACCGCACGCTGCTCGTCGGAATCCTCAACCTGACGCCGGATTCTTTTTCCGACGGCGGAAAGTACCAGGACCCCGACCGCGCCTATGCCCGTGCGCTGGAACTGGAAGAGCAGGGAGCGGACATCCTGGACATCGGCGCGGAATCGACCAGCCCCGGTTCACTGCGGATTTCCGAGACCGAGGAGCTCAAGCGGCTGGCGCCCGTCCTGAAGCGTCTGCGGGGCAAGCTCGCGGTTCCCGTTTCCGTCGACACGTACAAGTCCGCGGTGGCGGCGAAGGCGCTCGAGCTGGGAGCGGAGATCATCAATGACCCGTCGGCGCTGACGTTTGATCCGCACATTGCCAAGGTTGTCTTGAAATACGACGCCGGCTTCATCCTGAATCATATGCGCGGCACGCCGGAGACGTGGGCCAAGCTGCCGCCACTGAAGGACCCCATCGCCACGGTGGTCAACGACCTGGCGGCCTGCGTGCATCGCGCGATGCGCGCCGGCGTGAGCCGCTCTCGCATTGCGGTGGATCCCGGACTCGGATTCGGCAAGCGCAAAGAAGAGAACACGGAGCTGCTCGGACGGCTGCCGCAACTGGCGCAGCTCGATCTGCCGATTCTGGCCGGCCCTTCCCGCAAGCAGTTCCTGCGCCAGAACACGGATCAGGAGACCGCTTTCGCCGGAGCGGCCGCGGTCACCGCCGCCATTCTCGGAGGAGCCCACCTGGTGCGCGTCCATGACGTGAAAGAGATGGCGGCCGCCGCGCGGATTGCCGACGCAATCCTGGCCGCGCAGCAATAGCATGCACACGCCGCAGCAGCTTCTGGAGAGGATCCTGGCGAGCCCGTATTTCCGCGATGACCCGCGGCTTGGCGACCTGCTGCGCTGCATCTGCCTCCACACGCAGACCGGGCATCTGGAAGCCCTGCATGAGCATGACATCGGTGTCGAAGCGCTCGGAATGGAGCCGGGCTACGACACCCGCGAGCAGCCTGTGGTTGTTCAACTTGTCGCCGAGACCCGCAACCGCCTTCAAAGCTTTTTCCAAAATGAAGGCAGGCAGGAGCCTCTGCGCCTGGTGATTCCGCCCGGCGAGTTCCGTGCGTTCTTCTTTGAAGCTGATCCGCGGGAGTTGGAACAGGCCGCCTTGCAGCCGACTGCGCTCGAGCGCTTCTGGGCGCCGTATTTTCAAAGCGGAATGCGGAACCTGCTGATTCATGGCCACAGCGGCGAAGAGTCCGTCGCCGTATCGGAAGCATACGCAATGACGCGCCTTGCGATCGCCTTCGACAAGCAGGGGGCATCGCTGCTGATGTATCCCGCGGGCGCCGTCGAAGTGCTGGATCTGGCCGGCACCAATCTGATTCTCACCGGCGGTCCGGCCACCAACGCCGTGCTCGCGCAGTTCCGCAGCCAGACGCCCGCAAGAGCGTTGGTTCAGCGAATCGGCGCCGAGACAGGGCGCGGCGCCATCACCATCCTGACCGCGCCTTCTTCAGCGGACCTGCTTCCAATCGCCATTTATGTCACCGAAGAAGCGACGCTGGCCCGCACCGCGCAGCGCTTTGCAGGCGGAGTTTTTCCGCCCGATTTCGAGCTCGCGCTGAATCCGTAGCCGGGAGAACATAGAATGATCTGATATGCGGCTTTTCTCGATGTTCCTGCTTGGCCTCGAAATCGCCTGCGCGGAGGCGCTTTTTCCACCGGCCTATCCGCCCGCAAACGACATCCGCATCGACAACCTCGTTCCCGTCAAAATGCGTGACGGCGTGACCCTCTACGCCGACGTGTACCGGCCCGTGAAACCGGGCAAGTATCCGGTGCTCGTCTGCCGGACTCCGTACAGCACTGAGCGGTACCCGAGCGCGTACGACGCAGCCGTCTGGTTCTCGCGAAGAGGCTACGTCTATGTTTACCAGGACGTGCGAGGACGCCACGAATCGGAAGGTAAGTGGGAGCCGTTCCGCAATGACGCCGAGGACGGCTACGACACAGTGGAATGGGCGGCGGCGCAATCCTGGTCCAACGGCAAGGTGGGTATGGACGGCGGATCGTACCTGGGTCAGGTGCAATGGCGCGCTGCCGCCGCGCGGCCCCCGCATCTGGCAGGGATGGTCCCTCGGGTGGCTTCCACCAGCATCTACCACGACTGGATCACTTTGAATGGCGGCTGGCGGTTGTCGTTCAACTTCGGCTGGGGACCGGTGCGGCAGGAATCGCGCATCATGCAAAACACCGGACCACACACGATGGCCGGCGGGCCGCCGGGCCTCAGCTTTGACAAGATCCTGTGGCATCTGCCGCTGATCACGATGCAGGAACTGGCGGGGCGCAATGCCGGGTTCTATCACGACTGGATCCGCCACCCCGACTACGACGACTACTGGAAGCCGTTGAACGCGGAAGAGTCATTCGACCAGATTGGCATTCCGGTCTACACCATGGGCGGCTGGTTCGACATTTTCAGCCAGGGTACGCAGCACGGCTACACCGGCATGAGCACGCAAGCCAGGACAGAGGCTGCCCGCAGCAAGAGCCGGATGCTGATCGGGCCGTGGGGCCATGGCTCCTCGCGGAAATTCGGCGATCTCGATTTCGGCGAGCACGCCCATGTGGATGAGAACGCCGCGGCGCTGCGTTTCTTCGACTACTGGCTGAAGGACATCGACGATGGCATCGATCGAGAGCCGCCGGTAACGCTGTACGTGATGGGACGCAACCAGTGGCGCCGTGAGAATGAGTATCCGCTGGCGCGCACGCAGTACAGGAAAATGTATTTCCATAGCGGCGGCCACGCGGCGAGCGATCGCGGCGACGGGCGGCTTTCCTGGGATCCGCCCGGCGTCAATTCCAGGCCCGACACCTACCGCTACGACCCGGACAATCCTGTTCCTAGCCTCGGAGGCAACAACTGCTGCGGCACCCCCACGCCGGCCGGGCCAGTGGATCAGCGGCCTGTCGAGAAGCGCAGCGATGTGCTGGTGTACACATCGGACTATCTGGAAAAAGACATCGAAGTGACCGGGCCGGTGAAGGTGGTGCTCTATGCCGCCTCGGATTGCGTCGATACGGACTTCATCGCCAAGCTGGTGGATCTGTTCCCGGATGGCCGCGCCATCAACATGGCGGAAGGCATCATCCGGGCGCGCTATCGGGAATCGCTGAGCAAGCCGAAGCTGCTCGAACCCGGCAAGGTAACTGAACTCATCATCGACCTGGTCGGATCAAGCAACGTGTTCCTGATAGGGCATCGCATCCGCGTCGACATCACCAGCAGCCATTTCCCTCAATTCGACCGCAACCCGAATACGGGCGAGCCGTTCGGCATGTCGGCGAAGATCAAGGTGGCTGCGCAGACGGTGCATCACACACGCGATCGGGCGTCGCACATCGTGTTGCCGGTGATTCCGTAAAAACCGGGGACAGGCTACGGACAGGCTACCCTGTCCCCGGTTTATGCCTCGACGACGGCCAGCGCGCCCTCTTCCCTCCGCGCTCGCAACACCTTCTTGTCAAACTTGCCCACGCTTGTCTTCGGAATTTCGTCGAGCAGAGCCCAGCGTTCAGGAATCCACCACTTCGCGACACGCCCTTCGAGAAAAGCCCTCAGATCTCCGATGGCGGCGTCTGCGTCCTTCCGCAACACGACACACGCCAAAGGGCGCTCATCCCAGCGGGGATCGGGCACGCCGATCACTGCGGCCTCGAGGACGTCCGGATGGGCCATGATTTCGTTCTCCAGATCCACCGAAGACACCCACTCGCCGCCTGATTTGATCACGTCCTTCGAGCGGTCGGTGATCTGGATGTAGCCCAGCGAATCCATCGTTCCAACATCCCCTGTGCGAAGCCAGCCATCGTCGAACTTGTCCGGGGTGTCTTCGCCATAATAGGAACCGGTGATCCAGGGACCGCGGATCTGGAGCTCCCCAATGGACTGGCCGTCCCACGGCAGCACGCGGCCGTCGTCCACCACGCGCAGTTCGACACCGGCCACGACGCGGCCGGTCTTGGCACGGTAGTCCATCTCTCTGCCTGGCTCGCACTGTCTGGGAGGAAAGGCCAGCGCGGCCAGCGGGCTGGTTTCCGTCATGCCCCACGCCTGGATGATCCGCGCGCCGTGGCGTTGCTCGAACCGCTCGATCAGCGTGCGCGGAACAGCCGATCCGCCGCAAAGCACAGCGCGCAGCGAGGACAAGTCCGATCGATGGGTATCCGCGTAGCGCATGACATCGCTGAGGACGGTAGGAACGGCCGCGGAGACGGTGGGCCGCTCTTTCTCAATCAGCCGGCACAGTGGCTCCGCCTGCACATAGCGGCCGGGGAAGAGGAAATCGGAGCCCGCCAGCCAGCCGGCGTACGGCAACCCCCATGCGCAAGCATGAAACATCGAAGGCACGACAAGGATGCGGTCATGCTGGCTCAGAGCCACCGTGTTTGCCGAACACTCCGCCAGCGAATGCAGATAGATCGACCGGTGGCTGTAGACAACCCCTTTCGGATTGCCGGTGGTGCCGCTGGTGTAGCACATACTTGCCGCCGAGCGTTCGTCCACCTCCGGCCAGGCGTATTCGGCCTGCTCGGCGGACAGAAGATCTTCATAGCCAAAGCATTCGCCGGCAAGCCCTTCCGCCGGTCCGCCGAGAATGATGTATTTCTCGACCGTGGTGAATTGCCCGGCCGCCTTTGCCAGCACTGGGATCAGCGAGGAATCCACGATGATCACCCGGTCTTCGGCGTGATTGGCGATGTAGGCAAGCTGCTCGGGAAACAGCCGCACGTTGAGCGTGTGCAGCACCGCGCCCATCGTGGGAACAGCGAAATACGCCTCCAGATGCTCCTGCGTGTTCCAGCAGAAGGTTGCCACCCGGTCGCCTTGTCGAATGCCCAGCCGGCGCAAAGCGCCGGCCAGCCGAGCCGCGCGCTGGGCCACGGCGGCGTAGCTCGTCCGGCGGATTTCACTTTCGCCGGCCGTCGCCACCTCACTGCCGGAAAAGATTGACGAGCGAGCCGTGCTCGAATATCGCCCGCACGGTCAAAGGGCGGTCCTGCATTGTGCTCCGCATTCCCATAAAAATAACACCAACCCTTAGAGGCAGGGGCGCGCTTGCCTGCGGAGTAGTGAGGACTGCGCTAGAATAAAGAAAGAACGATAATGGTACAGAAAGAAAGAGAGACTCGGAGCCTTAATGTCAAAGACCCGGAAGCGCATCGCCTCGCTCAGGCGATCGCCCAAGCGACCGGAGAAACCATGACCCGCGCCGTCATCGGCGCTCTCCAGGAACGGCTCGAACGGCTCCAGCGGCGCGATCCCGAAGCGCTCGCCACTGATATCCGTGCCATCGCCAGGCGAGCCTCCCGCCATTTCAAGCGTCGCTACCTCGATCACGCCGAATTCCTCTACGACGAACACGGTCTGCCCAAGTGATCCTCGACACCTCTGCCGTGGTCGCCCTGCTCGCGAAAGAATCGGATGCCGAGCGCTACATCCAGGCCATCAGCCGCGCTCCTGTCTGTCGCATCTCCGCGGGTACTTTCATCGAACTCTCGATCGTCATCGATGCCCAGCACGGCTCTGAGGTAGCGCGGCAATGCGACGCGCTGTTTCGTCTCGCCGGTATTGTGATCGAACCCGTAACCGTCGCCCAGGCGCATCTGGCGCGCCAGACCTTCCTCGATTTCGGCAAGGGCCGTCACTCGGCGGGTCTGAATTTTGGAGATTGCTTTGCCTATGCGCTCGCCAAAGCAACCGGGGAGCCGCTGCTGTTCAAGGGGCAGGACTTCAGCAAGACGGATATCAAAGCCGCCGTGTGACTTTCGGAGGTTCTGTCGCGCGCCAACGGCGGCGTGTGTGCTTTCTTTGAGGAATGACTTTTCGCATTCTGCTCTTTGCGCTGGCATTGCCCCTGTCTGCTCGCGAAGTGGCGATCACCATCGACGACTTGCCACGCGGCGGAGACGGTCCCTGCGACGCGGCGGAAGTGAAGCGAATCACAGCCAGGCTGATCGAGCCGTTTCGCCGCGAAAAGATTCCAGTCATTGGCTTCGTCAACGCAGGCAGGTGCCGCGAGAAATTCCAGCCGGATGACCTGCGAGAGGTGCTGGCCATGTGGCTCGAGGCGGGCGCTGATCTCGGCAATCACACGTTCTCGCATCCTTCTCTCAACACCACGCTGCTGGCGGAGTATCAGGACGATATCCTTCGCGGCGAGCCGATCCTCAAAGACCTGCTGGCCGCGCGCGAGCGCAAGCTGCGCTATTTCCGGCATCCGTTTCTGCACGCCGGGCCGGCATTGGAGACAAGACGCGCCCTCGAGCAGTGGTTGCAGATGCACGACTACACGGTGGCGCCGGTCACGCTCGACAACTCCGACTGGATGTTCGCCGAGGTCTACGGGCGGGCAAAGCGGAGCGGCAATGCGGAGATTGCCAGGCGTGCCCGCGAGGCCTACTTGCCTTACATGGAATCCATCTTCGACTTCTTCGAAAAGCGATCAGTCGAGGTGGCCGGGCACGAGGTCCGCCAGATTCTGCTGATCCACGCCAACGAGCTGAATTCCGAGGTGATGCCAAAGATGCTCGAGTTGATGAAGAAGCGCGGCTACCGGTTTATCTCGCTCGAGCGGGCGCTCGAAGACCCGGCTTACAAGCTGCCCGACGAGTACGCCGGCACAGGCGGCTTCTCCTGGATTCACCGCTGGTCGAAGACCAAAGGGATGCGGCCGAAGGGCGAGCCGGATGAGCCCGCCTTCATCGCCGAAGAATATCAGAGAGGGCGGAAGTGACTCAGCGCTTCGCTGTTTTTTCGCGCAGCCAGCGCAGATCGGCATCGAGCGCGCCGCGGTACACGGCCACGTCCGTCTTCCAGGAAAGAACGTTGTACCCCATGGCCAGCCACTGCTCGGCCTGAGCCTGGCTGCCCGGCTGGATACCGGCGGCCTTCCCATGATTTCGCGCTGCTCCGGCCACCTTGGCAAGAGCATCGAGAAACTGCGGGTTCTGAAACTGGCCGACGATGCCCATCGATTGCGTCAGATCAAAGTGGCCCACCCAAAGCACGTCCACGCCTTCGGTGGCGGCGATCGCCTGGCAGTTGGCCAATCCGCTGGTGGATTCGATCTGGCAGATGATGGTGGTGTTGTCGTTGGCGCGGCGCAAGTACGCCGCCGGATCCGGGGGCACGAAATCGTTGTGCGCGCCGCCGAGCCCCAGGCCGCGCCCGCCGAGCGGACCGTATTTGACTGCCTCGACAATCGACCGGGCTTGGGCGGGCGTCTCGACATTCGCAACCATGACGCCCAGCGCGCCGGCATCCATCGTGCGAGCCAGGAAATGATACAGCGGCTGCGGCACTCGCACGAACGGCGCGATGTCGGTCGCTTTGAACCACGCAATCAGGTCCGCCACCCGCTCCGTGTCGAAGCCGGTGTGCTCCATGTCGATCAGCACGAAATCCAGATCCAGGCCGCTCAGAACCTTGGCGATGCCTCGTGTTCCGAATTCCCAAACCATATGGCCGACCGGGACGCGGCCTTCTTTCAATACGCGTTGGAAGCGGTTGTCTTTCACTTTCGGCGCCTTTCGAGCTTCTTCTGAAATCCAGGACGCTCGAGCACTTCGCGATTGACTGCGCCGTGAGGCGTTTCGCCGCGGGCGAGTGCAAAGATGTTCTCGCAAGCTTCCCAGGTATTGTCGCGGGCAATTTCCTCGGTCCACGCCAGCCCGTGCGGGGAGAGGAGGAGGTTGTCCAGACGCAGCAGAGGGTCGTCCGGATCGGGCGGCTCTTTGTCGAACACATCGATGCCGGCGCCGGCGATCCAGCCCTCCTGGAGCGCCTTCGTCAATGCATCCTGGCGTACGATGGGGCCTCGCGCGGTATTGATGAAGTAAGCCGTGGGCTTCATCCTGCGAAATTGCTCTTCGCCCACCAGGCCGCGCGTCTGATCGCTGAGAAAGCAGTTGACCGCCACGTAGTCGCTGTGGCCGAACAGCTCCTCCATGCTCACCAGCTCGACGTTCAAAGCGGCAGCCGCCTTCGCATCGACGTTGGGATCATGTGCGATGAAGCGGGCAAAGCCCAGACTCGATGCCAGCCGGAACAGCTCCCGAGCGATATTGCCGAAGCCCAGCGAGCCCAGCGTCTTGCCCGCCATGCACGAGCCCAGACGGCTCAGATGAGCCCGCCATTTTCCTTCCCGCACCAGGCGGTTCTGCTCCATCAGGTTCTTCGAGAGGGCGAAGATGAATGTGAGAATCGCCTCGGCCACCGGCCGGCGGACTGCGTTTGGCGTGATGGCGAGCAGCACGTTCGCTTCGGTGAGCGCGCGTACGTCGATCATGTCGTAGCCGACGCCCCAGCGGGCGATCAACGCCAGCCGCTCGACCCCTTGGAAGCTGCTGCCCGTGAATGTCAGCGCCAGTGCGAAGACAGCGTCCAATTGGTCGAGCGCCTCCGGAGTCGCGGTCTTGTCCGGCTGCGGGGGCATCGGCACAAATTCAATGCCCGAAATGCCCGCCAGCTTTTGCTCCAGCGCTTGTTCGTATCGGCCTTTGGCGTCGGTGTAAAAATCGGGCGTGATCCCGACCCGGAAGACTCCAGGCATGAAGTACGTATTCTATCGAATGCGTGGCGCAGCATTCAGCCTGTGTGCGCGCAGAGAAGCCCTCCTGGGCGACCCCGGAGTGGCCGGAGTGGCCATCGTGTTCCACTGTCCCCGGTTTTCGTGAGATGATGGCGCCATGATGCGCGCACGACGGGATTTCCTGACATCCAGCGGGTGGGTGTGGCTGGCCCGCTGGTGGCCCTTTTCGGCGGCTCCGCTGGCCGCGGCGGGACGCAAGACCCTTTACCAGGAGCTGGGCGTCCGCCCGGTCGTCAACTTCCGCGGGACACACACCACGATCGGCGCTTCCAGGCAATGGCCGGAGCTCCATGCGGCGATGGAAGAGGCTTCGCGCTCCTTCGTTTCCCTGGAAGAGCTGCAAGACCGTGTGGGCGAGCGGCTGAGCCGGCTGATCGGCTCGGAAGCCGCGATGGTCACGACGGGGGCCGCGGGCGCAATCTGCGTCGGCGCCTGCGCGTGCGTTGCCGGCGGCGAGCCCCGCAACATACGCCGCCTGCCGGACACCACCGGCATGAAGGACGAAGTCGTCATCCTCAAACTGCATCGCAACGGCTATGACCACGCCGTGCGCAACGCGGGCGTCAAGATCGTCGAGGTCGAGAACGCGGAGCAACTGCGCATGTGCGTGAACGCCCGCACGGCCATGATGTACTTCCTGGGAGGGAGCAGCGGGGATCACAGTTGGCCGGAAACGCTGAGCGTCGAAGACTGCCTTGGCATTCTGAAGCCCGCCGGCGTTCCGCTGATGGTGGATGCGGCCAACATGCTGCCTCCGTGGGAGAACGTCCGCAAGCTCGCCGCCCAGCAAGTGGATTTGATTTGCATCAGCGGCGGCAAGCATATGCGCGGGCCGCAATGCTCGGGCATTCTCGCTGGTCGAAAGGAGCTGATCACGGCCGCGCGTCTGAACATGAATCCGCACTCCGACAGCCTCGGCCGCCCGATCAAAGTGGGCCGGGAAGAGATGATCGGCGTGTGGCTGGCGGCGGAGAAATACGCCAGGCTGGACTTCGAAGCCATGGACAAGGAGTGCCTTCGACAGGCCGAGTTTCTCCGCAAGGCGCTCTCGCGGATTCCCACCCTCGAGACAGGCTTCACGCCATTTGACCGCACGCGCAAGATTCGGCGCGTCTATGCGTCCTGGGACGAGAGAAAGCTGGGCATCACCGCAGCCGAGTGCGAGCGCGAGTTGTGGGAGAGCACCCCGCGCATCGCCGTTTTACGGCATCAGCCTCAGGGTATCGTGTTTACCGTGTTCATGAATGACGCCGGGGATGAGAAACTGGCGGCGCGGCGGATGGAGGAGATTTTCGCCGCTGCGCGCGCGTAGCTCGAGTATACTCGGAGGATGGTTAGTAGCCGACGCGAATTCCTGGCCGCGGGGGCGGCCTTTTCCCAAGCACAAGCAGCGCCCCCACGGGACGTGATCTCGCTGGCCGCCTGGTCGCTCAACCGCAGCTTTTTCCTGTATCAGCGCTGGAAGAATCTGGATCTGCCGCGCATCTGCCGCGAGCAATTTGGCATCAGCGCGCTGGAATTCGTGAACCAGTTCTTCGAGAATCCGACGCTGCGATATTTGCAGGACTTGAAAAAGCAGGGCGCCAACAACGGGGTCACCTTCGTCCGCATCATGGTGGACAGCGAAGGCGACATGGCCGCTGTTGACAGGAAGGAGCGCATGCAGTCGGCGGTCGCGCACCGCAAGTGGGTGGATATCGCGCACGATCTGGGCTGCAAGGATATCCGCTGCAATATGCGCGGCGGCCCCGCGGATTGGAAGCAGGATAAGGACCTCATCAGCCGGGCGGCCGAAAGCTTTCGCGATCTGCTCGAGTACGCAAAGGGCTCCGGCCTCGACATTATCATCGAGAATCACGGCGGCGCCTCTTCCGATCCCGACGTGCTGGCCGCGCTGATGAAGGCGGTGAATGATCCGCGCTTCGGCACGCTGCCCGATTTCGGCAATGTCAATGCCGGCGACGACCACGCGGTGGTGTTAAGAAAGTTGCTTCCTTGGGCGAAGGGAGTTTCGGTGAAAGCGTCCTGGGCCGAGGACGGCTCGCATCCTGCGTTCGACATCGGGAAGCTGCTGCGCATTTGCCTCGACCAGGGTTTCCATGGGTATTGGGGCATCGAATCGTCCTTCGGACGCCGCCGGCGGGGTGAACCGGAAGTCAAATTGAGCGCCGATCAGGTCTGGCAAAACGAAGTGAGAGGCATCCTGCTGACAAAGGCGCTGATCGAGAAAGTGGTCTTACGCAAGAGCTAAACACTCCGCTCCCTGACGGTCGCGGCTCTGCTTCGGAGCCGCGCGCGTCAGCAAGCGGTCCGCGGGGGCGCTATGCTACACTGCGGCACGATGACTTTGGCCGGCCGCGCCACGGCGCTGATTCTCTTGACGGCTGCTTTGATTGCCGCCAAACCCAATTTCTCCGGCGAATGGAAGATGGACCCTTCCAAGAGCGACTTCGGACCCAACCCCGCGCCGGAAAAAATCGTTCGCACCATTCAGCACGACGATCCAAACCTCGCGATCAAGACTCTGCTGGTCAGCCAGCAAGGCGAAATCGCCAGCGGGCTCAAGTACACCACCGACGGCAAAGAGTGCACCAACACGACCCGCTTCGGCGAGGCGAAGGGGACTGCCAAATGGGACGGCGACACTCTGGTGATTGAATCCAAACTTCAGTTTCAGGGGGCCGACATCGTTCAGAAAGACCGCTGGACCCTTTCCTCCGACGGCAAGGCGATGAAGGTGCAAACCAGCATCAAGTCGCCGCAAGGGGAAATCGAAATGGCCATCAGTTTTGACAAACAGTAATGGAGACTGACCATGACCAGAAAAACATTCGTTCTTTGTCTCGCCGCCGTGCTGGCCATTGTTTTGACGGCCGCGCCTGTGGAAGCGAAACCGAATTTCAGCGGTACCTGGAAACTGCTTGCCGACAAGAGCGATTTCGGACCCATGCCTCCGCCGGACAAGTACGAGCAGAAGGTCGAGCACAGCGATCCGGACATGAAAGTGACGACCACGCAGGTCGGCCAGCAGGGGGAATTCACCAGCGACGTCAGCTATAACACTGAGGGCAAGGAGACCACCAACCAGCTTCGCGGCAACGCCATGAAAAGCGTCGCCAGGTGGGATGGAGACACGCTGGTGGTGGATTCCAAGCTGGACTTCCAAGGCAACGAGATTACCATCTCGGACAAGTGGTCGCTGGCTGAGGAGGGCAAGTCCATCATCATCCAGCGCAAGCTCAACACGCCGCAAGGCGAGCTGGAGATGAAGGTCGTGCTCGCCAAGCAATAGCGAGAGGCTAAAAAACTACACGTTTGCCAGTATTGTTGAAAACATCCTATACGAACTCAGTCAGCCGCCCGTCATTGTGGTGGCTTACGGATACGCCGTCAGCCGACGTGGAGCGGACACGCCGGCAAACGCTGGGCGCCCAGGGAGGATCTATTGGCCACAACGCTGGTTCGGGACCACCGCCGGGCAAAGTCCGAGACGCTGACGATACGACCACCTGCTCGGTGAGTCCAAGCAGATCGCAGCCCGCGAAATGCTCAGAACTCGAAAGCCGCGAAAAGCTGGATTTGCCGCGCGTTCATTACTTCCACCGGCCGGTCATAGTTCGTAAGCCTCTGCCCCGCGGCGGCGTAATACGGGCTCACCCTGAGTGAATTCGTGCGGTTCAAGAGATTAAACGACTCCGCGCCCACGTGCCACTTGGCCCGCTCGTTCATGACCTTGATTACCTTGAAGACGCGGAGATCGAGCGAACGGATGCTGGGCCCATAGTTGGGATTGCGCCCCAGATCGAAAGGGCGCGAAGAGATGGGATAAGCCCCGGAGCGCCGGCTGTCCGTGCTGTCCAGTACATTCAACGGGCGTCCGCTACCGTAGGTAAATACTGGAGCGATGGTAAGTCCTTCCAGGGTTTCCTTGATCCACCTTGGGGCCTGCCGCCACTCTCCTACCGGGAGTTTAAAGAGCGCGCTCGCCGTCAGCCGATGCAGTTGGTGCTGGCGCGACAAGGCCCACTCCGCCCGGAGGTTCGACGGATCGTTCGGCTGTTCGTCGAAGTCGGAAGCGTCGTCGCGAGCGCGGCCTGCCGTATACGTAAGCAGATACGCGAACTCCTTGGCCATTCTCCGGTTGATGGTAACCGTGGCGCCTTGGTAATCGGAGCGCGCCGTTTGTTCCAATAAATACAGCGGCTGTGGCAGACCTCCGATGTTGCGTAGTCGCGGCAGATGGAGGCCACGAGCGAAAGTGTACTCCACTGACACGGTCGTATCCCGATCGAGCAGCCGCTCAACACCGGCCGTCACACGGGCGCTGTATGTAGAGGGGAAATCGCGCGAGGCAGTGTAACGGGCGCGCGGTAACCATGGAGCCGCTGCCGGAAGAGCCGAGCCCCCGGTGGACAAAAGCGCCCGGGTTGCCATCGGCCCAACCGCGTACTGCTCAAACCCCCGCAGGCCATCCTTCTGGATGGCGTCGTTCAGAAACGCCAACGGGTAACGATCATAGAAGAGACCCATGCCGATTCGGAGCACCCAGGGAGACATCGATCCCGGACGCCACGCGAAGCCTAGCCGGGGCGCGATGTTGTTGCTACTCGATGGGATTCCAGACGGCATCCTTTGGCGGTCGTAGCGTAGACCCGCCTCGATGGTGACCCCCGGCAGCGCCTGCCACCGGTCCTGGAGCCACATTCCGATTGGCGTCGTTGAGAGATTGGTGCGTGGTTCGCCGAATGCCTGAACGAACACATCCGGGCGGCCCGCCTCGAAGTCGGCCACCGTCGGGAACACGTAAAGACCGGCGAAGCGGTTCGCCAGGGTAGCATCCAGGCTCACGTGGTGCACGCTCGCTCCCATCGTGACGAGGTGTGAGCCGAGCACGGCGTTGAAACTGTCGACTACTTCGTAGTGTTTCTCAACTCGCTCCTGGTCGAGGCGGTACGCTCCCCCGAAGGTGATCACGCCAGGGATCTCGATCATAGGACCCGGCGAATTCGGTCTGATGCGGCTGTCCCGCCGGGCAATCTGGAGTCGCAGATCATTCACGCGCGAAGGGGAAAGCGCGGAAGTGAGCGCCGAGACGAAGGAGTGATCGCGCAAAAGGCTGCTGCCGCGCGCGCTGAGATCGCTGAAATTATCGACGCCGATCACATCGTTGTCCACACGGCCCTGGGAGAAGGCATACCGGCTGGTCAAGCTATGCTTCGGCGTGATGGCATGATTCAGCTTGAACGACGTTTCCGTGTCGTGGCCCTTCTCGGGATACAAGCCGGAAGTCAGAGTCGTTGCCGTGCGCCCGGCATAGAACGGCGAAGCGAGGGCTCGTTCCAGGCGGGAGCGCAACGCTGCGCCTGTCTCGGACCACTCTTCACCAGACTCCCAAGCGGTCTCGATGGCAGTCGCAAAGAAAGTGCGATCTTTCTTAATCGGACCATTGAGCGATGCGCCCGGCTGGTAGCGCCGGTATTGCTGCTTGCGGCCCAGCGTCACTTCGGCGTTCCGTGCGTTCAAGGCCTCATTCTGCAGAAACATCGTAACGTCGCCGCGCCAGCGATTTGTGCCCGAACGAGTGACGACGTTGACAATGCCTCCGGCGGCCCCTCCGAATTCAGCGTTAACGGAAGTGCCGGAGACGCGGAACTCCTGGACCATCTCCAGACCAATCGCTACACGGTTATTTCCGTCGGTTTCATCGCGATTGTCGACGCCGTCGATGGAGATGCTGTTGTTCCGTCCGCGCAGGCCGGCGAAAACGAATCCGCTGTCATTGGCTACGTTGTGAGTGCCCGACGCCGATCGCTGCGTGTTCGCGCCGCTCGAAGGGGACATGCCGGGCGCCGAATACACGAAGCTCAGGTAATTGCGGTTTTGCGAGGGCGTCTCTTCGATCCGGTCGTAGCCCAGGGCAATGCTGGTAGTCGTCGCGGCAGCCTGCAATGCCTCCGTCTCGCCCTTTACTTCCAATTTCTGGACGACCGTGCCCGGCGCGACTTCCACCCGCTGAACAACCGTTTGCCCGACCGAAACAAAGAAAAGCTCGACCTTGAAAGGAGCGAAACCCGTCGCGTTCACCGCGAGCGAGTAGCGGCCGATTGGCAGCCCGGTGAACTGGAAGCGGCCCGCTTCATTGCTTGCGACCGTTCGGACAGCTCCCGTGCCGAGATTCTGCACACGGACTTCCGCGTCCGGAACGGCGGCGCCCTGAGAATCGACAACAACGCCTTCTACCTGACCGGAAGATGCAAGCTGTGCATGAGACGCCGTCCCTGAGAGAAGGAACGCAAAAAATAGAACCAGAGGACGATATGCCATTCCCTTATTGTGGCCCATCACAACTTCTTTTCTTTCTCCGCGGTTTGCGTCATAATCCCCCTGATAGGGGGGTGCGGCGTGGTTAGATTCCTTCCACTTGTCCTTTTGCTGGCGTCCGTCTCATTGGCGCAGACCGGCAACGGCATCGTCAAAGGCTCGGTGCTTGATCCGGCCAAGGCCGCCGTCCCCGGCGCCAGAGCCGGGCTTACCAATCTCGATACGAATATCACCACCAGCGGCGTCTCATCCGGCGCCGGCGACTACTACTTCGGCAACATCGTTCCCGGCCGATATCGCCTCACGGTGGAATCCCCCGGCTTCAAGCGCTGGACAGGCACGTTCGTTCTCGAAGTGGGCCAAACCGCCGTGATCGATGTTCCGCTGGAAGTCGGCGACGTGGCCACGACGGTGACAGTCGAGGGCGTCTCAGCCGCGATTACGCTGGGCAGCTCGGAGATCGGCGACGTAAAGGACGCCCTCCGCATCCAGCAGCTTCCGCTCAACGGCCGCGATATCACCGCGCTCTTCAATCTGACGCCTGGCGTCGAGGGCGGCGGCAATCCGCGCGTCAACGGCCTGAAAGTGGGCTCGGTGGAAATGCTTCTGGATGGCATCTCGCTGGTGGACCGCTTTGGCGGCGGCATCACCCGCGTGCGTCCCGGCCTGGACACGGTCGAGGAGTTCCGGATTGAAACCACCGGCTCCAGCGCCCGCTACTCCCGCCCGGCCACCGTCACTCTGGTCACCAAGAGCGGCGCCAATGAGTTCCATGGCAGCGCGTTTGAAACACACCGCAACAACGCGGCCGGTCTGCGTGCGCGCCAGCGCCAGGACGGCAACGTGCCCGCCAAGCTCATCCGCAACGAATTCGGCGCTTCAGCCGGCGGCCCCGTCTTGTTGCCGAAGCTCTACAACGGCAAAGATAAGAGCTTCTGGTTTTTCGCCTACGAAGGACTTCGCCAGCGCACCAAGAACTTCCAGCGCGATTTCGTACCCACGGCGGCGCTGTGGGACGGCAATTTCAGCCAGATGATCGACAACGCGGGCTTTCAGACGCACATCTTCGATCCGCTGACCACCGACGCCCGCGGCGTCCGCACGCAATTCTCCGGCGACGTCATTCCGCGCAGCCGCTTCTCTCCTTTTTTCGACACCATGCGATCGATCACCGCCACGCCCACCAACAGCCTGAATCCGTTCCAGGCCGAAAACCTCGAGAAATTCTATTCCAACGTGCTCGACACCAACACGTTCACCGTGCGCGGCGATCATCGCTTCTCTTCGCAAGACAACCTGTTTGGCCGCTTCACCCGCAGCCGCCGCTACAACTCGCAGGACGGCGGCCGGTTCGGCTCTCCGGCGGAAGGCACACGCAGTTTCGGCACCGGTCTTTCCGATTCGAAGGTGTATTCGGCCTCGATCACCTACAATCGCGTCTTCACGCCGCAGTTTCTGAATGAGCTGCTGCTGGTGGCCAACCGCGCGCCGCACCGCAACGGCACGCTGGCCGATGACGAGCCCTGGGCCAGCCGCCTCGGCCTTCCGAATCCCTTTGGTGTCACCGGCTGGCCTACCCTGAGCGCCACTGGCCCATTCGGCTGGGACGCGGACAACCGCAGCAACCAGCACCTGACCGCCTTCGAGATCAATGACCACGCCACGCGCATCCTGGGGAAGCACTCGCTCAGCTTCGGCGCCAAGCTCCGCCGGGAGGACAACAACGTCCGCGAATTGCAGCAGGCCCAGGGCTCGCACACGTTTGGCGGCGCCTGGACCGCCCAGTACGAGCCCGCCGGCGACCAGGCCGTTCCCCGCACCGGCTCGGGTCTGCCGACGATGGCGCTGGGCCTCCCCACTTTCCTCTCCAATCAGTACAACCGCGGCTACTTCTACTTCCAGCAAAAAGAATTCGGGCTCTACGTCCATGACAACTGGAAAGTGAGCCGCCGCCTCACACTCGATCTGGGCGTGCGCTGGGACAAGTGGACCCCCTATCACGAGAAGTTGAACCGCCTGGTGAACGTCGAGCCAACGACGATCGCCGCCAGGTTCGAGGTGATCACGCCGGACAGCGTTCGCATGGAGCAGATGCAAGGCGTGCCTCCCTCCGTGCTCGCCTCCTGGGCGCGGCGCGGCCTCACCTGGAAGACAGCCGGCGAAACCGGTTTCCCCTCAGCGCTGCTGCCGGCGGACAACAACAACTTCGCCCCGCGCATCGGCGCTGCTTTTCGCATCACGGACCGCTGGGTGGTGCGGGCCAGCTACGGCGAGTTCTTCTGGACAATGCCGCTTTCGCAAATCCTGCAAACGTCGCGCACCAACCCGCCGCTCAACCTGCGCTACACCAACCCCATCGGCACACTCGACAGCACCGCCACTTTTGCCGTCCGCAGCGTCCCGCGGCCGGAGTTCTTCATCGGGCGCGCCAGCGTGGACACGGAGGGCATTGTCCTGCTGCCGAACACAGCCCAATCCATCATGATGTGGGACCGCCGCGATTGGAAGGACAATCGCGCCCGGTCCTGGCACTTCACCGTCGAGCGGGAGGTCCTGCGAAACACCGGCCTGCGGCTGAGCTACATCGGCGACCACGGCCGCGACCTCGAACAGCGCTTCAACATCAACACCGTCGAGTCTGAATATAACTACCAGGCTCGCACCGGACAGGCGCGACCCGCCGTCACCGATCTGCGGCGCGTCAATCCCAACTGGAATTTCAGCGCCAGCAACCACACCGGCTACTCGAGCGCGCACTCGCTGCAAGCCGAAATCGAGCGGCGCTATTCCAACGGGCTCGCGTTTCAATGGTTCTACGTCTTCACTCGAGCGCTGACCACGACCGACGCCGGCGGCTTCACCTCCGGCAACGGCAACATCAACGCCACCGATGGACAAACCGCTGTGCCGGAGAACATCAACCTGATCGGCGCGCCCAACCTGAGCTATGATCAGCGCCTGCGGCTGATGTACTACAACAACGTCAACATCCCGGCGCACCGCGTCCGCTATAACGCCATCTGGGACTTGCCGGTGGGCCGCGGTAAGGCGTTGGGCCGCAACGCCGGCCGCGCGCTCGGCGCCCTCATCGGCGGCTGGCAGCTCGCCACCATCGGCGATTGGCGCAGCGGCAACTGGCTCAGCGTGGGCTCCGGGGGCTATCTGTTCGGCGATCCCACCCTCAGCGCCGACCAGCGGCTCCTGCTGACGTTTAACGGACGCCCGCAGCGTCTGTGGTGGCGTGGCGACTTTGATCCCACGCGCGCTTCCAACGTGGACTCCAGCAAGCTGCTGTCGCTCGTTCCGGCCGATCGCGGGCAACGCATCTACCGGCCTGCCGGCGCCGCTTTCGACAATCGCATCCCGCAGACGCTGGCCGACGGGACCGCGCGCCTTACCTCCATTACCGACATGGTCAACTGGAACGCACGCGGATTTTTCCGCGGCCCCGGCGCCTGGAACATCGACGCTTCGGTCTTCAAGAACTTCCAGATCGCGGAACGCGTGACGGCGCGGTTCACCGTGGATTTCTTTAACGCCGTGAATCACCCCGTCGATGGAGGCCCCAACGGCACAACCGGCCTGCAAGACCTGAGTGTTCAAGCCAATGAGCCGCGCATCATCCAGTTCTCCTTTCGGCTCTCGTTCTGAGAGTGCTATTGGCACTCTTTTCCACGCGGTGCCATAATCAGGCTAGATGCGTACAGAATGGGTGGCCCGACGTAGCAGCGATAAGATTCGCACGCAAATGTACTATGCCCGCAAGGGCATCGTCACCGAAGAGATCGAGTATGTCGCCCGACGCGAGCGGCTCGAGCCGGAGCTGGTCCGCTCGGAAGTCGCCCGCGGCCGGATGATCATTCCCGCCAATCTCCATCACACCAATCTCGAGCCGATGTGCATCGGCGTTGCGTCCAAATGCAAGATCAACGCCAACATCGGCAAC
The DNA here is from genome assembly GCA_016201205.1 of Acidobacteriota bacterium. GTDB lineage: Bacteria > Acidobacteriota > Terriglobia > Bryobacterales > Bryobacteraceae > CADEFT01. Next base: position 8,548 of record JACQDF010000178.1, on the reverse strand, counting down.
TCCGCCACTACTTCGAACATCGACGAGGAGCTGGAGAAACTCCAGTACAGCGTCAAGTATGGCGCGGACACCGTGATGGATCTCTCCACCGGCGGAGATATTCCGCGGATTCGCAAAGCGATCATCGAGAACTCGCCCGTGCCCATCGGCACGGTGCCGATTTATGAGGCGCTGACCAGGGTTCGCCGGGTCGAAGATCTGACGGCGGACGTCATGCTCGAAGTGATCGAGGAGCAGGCCCGGCAAGGGGTCGATTACATGACGATTCACGCCGGCGTGCTGATCCAGTACGTTCCGCTGACCACGAGGCGCATCACCGGCATCGTCAGCCGCGGCGGCTCCATTCTGGCCGAGTGGATGGTGAAGAATCACCGCCAGAATTTTCTCTACGAGCGGTTCGAGGATCTCTGCAAGATCTTCCAGAAATACGATGTCAGCTTTTCGTTAGGCGACGGCCTGCGGCCGGGCTGCGTCGCCGACGCCAGCGACGAAGCACAGTTCGCGGAGCTGAAGACGCTCGGCGAGCTGACCAGGATCGCCTGGAACTACGATGTCCAGGTGATGATCGAGGGCCCCGGCCACATCCCCATGGACCAGATCCAGCTTCAGGTGGACAAGGAAGTCGAGGTTTGCCACGAAGCGCCGTTCTACACGCTGGGGCCGCTGGTGACCGACTTCGCTCCCGGCTATGACCACATCACGTCGGCGATCGGCGCCGCCATGATCGGCTGGTACGGCGCTTCCATGCTCTGCTACGTGACGCCGAAAGAGCACCTCGGGCTGCCGAACCGCGAGGACGTGAAGGCGGGCATCATTGCTTACAAGATCGCCGCCCACGCCGCCGACATCGCCCGCCATCGGCCGGGCGCCCGCGACCGCGACGACGAATTGTCGCGCGCCCGTTACCGCTTCGACTGGCGCCGCCAGTTCGAGCTGGCGCTCGATCCGGAGACCGCCCGCGCCTTGCATGACGAGACGCTGCCGCAGGAAGGCTTCAAAGACGCCCATTTCTGCTCGATGTGCGGCCCGAAGTTCTGCTCGATGAACATGTCGTCGAAGGTGGAAGAATTCACCATGGCCGACGCCGAAGCCGCGCTGACCCAACTGGAGCCGGCTACCGAGCCGCGCGGGTAAGGGCCTGTCACGAAATAAGTGTGCCGACCGCTCCCTGACGGTCGCGGCTCGGAAGCGCTTTCTGAGCCGCGCGCGTGAGCAAGCGGAGGTGTCACCGCAAGGCGAACTCCGGCGCCGGCTGCGCCGCGGGCGCGGCCTGAAACCAGCTCGCAAGGTACTCATCGCTCGCCCGCTTGCGCTGCATGATTTGCGACCGCTTCCCGAGGGCCCGAGGAAGGCTTCGGGCGACGTGCCAGAACGCAGGCAGCGAACTCGGCTCATAGAACAGGCATCCGCCCGCAATGAGCAGATCGCGGGCCGTGATCGAGAGCCAGTTCCGCCGGTACAGCCCGCCGGTCATGTTGTTGATGCGCATCAGGAACCGGTTCTTCACCGAGTGCATGTTCAGCACCGCCGGCACCCTGCGCCGGTTGCCCGGCATCACCCGGCGAACGTGATATCCGGCCGCCTCGGGCACATACAAACAGCTCCACCCCAACAGTTGAGCGCGCCAGGCAACGTCGGCATCCTCGCGGTAGGCGAAAAAGTCCGGATCGAAGAAGCCGTCCTCCAGGGACACGTCTTCAATCATGGATCGCCGGTACAACGCCGCTGCCGCGCTGGCCCCGAAGACGTATTCGGTGCGCCCGTACCGCCCATCATCGGGCTCCTGACACCCGCGGTCGAAGTGGCGCAGATTGGGCGTGAAATAGATACCGGCGGAGTCGATCAGGCCCTCGGCTGGAAGCGTAAAATCGGGGCCGATGCGCGACAGCTTCCCACACACCGAGCCGATCCCGGCTTCCATCTGGCCGGCGGCCACCAGCGTTTCGACAAAGCCCGGCAACAACAGAACGTCCGGGTTCAAAGCCAGCACCCAGTCGCTGGTGGCGGCGGCGATCGCCTGGTTCTGGGCAGCCGCAAAGCCGATGTTGCGATCGTTTTGAATCAGCCGAATGCGGTTGCCAAACTCGCCCAGCGCCAGCCGCGTCCCGTCCAGAGAGGCGTTGTCCACTACCACCACGTCCAAGGGGCGGTAGCATTGTCCAAGGACCGCTCTCAGGCAAGGACCGATGTGCCGCTGGCTGTTGAAAGTAACAATGGTAACGGTGACCGAAGAGGACATTCCTTTGTGCGCCGCATCAAAGACCGTCCAACTCCCCTTTTTCACTACACTTGTGCTGGAAAAAGTTTCCACAAGGAAAATTCCCACGGGTGTAGTGGAACGGGCCCCTTCACGGGTCTTTAGGAAATAGAGAGACGGGAACAGGCGCGCTCGATGCCGTTCGACGACCAGGTGGCGCAACTGTTCGAAGAAACGCGGGACGATGTCTACCGTTATCTAATGACTCTCGGTTTGCATCCCCCGCAAGCGCAGGAGGCGGTGCAGGAGGTTTTTCTGCGGCTTTATGTCGCGCTCAAGAAGAATGAGGAGATTCGCAACCCGCGGGCCTGGATCTTCCGGGTGGCGCATAATCTCGGTCTCAAGATCCGCGAGCGCGAGAGTTTTCTGCCCTTTCCTGCCGGCCTCGAGGCCAGGCTGGCGGCGCGGGAAAACGACCCTGAGGCCAGCCTTCTCGAGCACGAGCGCACACTGCGTTTCCACCGCGCGATCGAAGGCCTCTCCGAGCAGCAGCGGCGCTGTCTGTTCCTGCGGCTGGAAGGACTGCGGTATCCGGAGATCGCACAGGTTCTCGGCATCAGCGCGTCGGCGGTCAGCGAGTTTCTGCGCCGCGCGATTGCGCGCCTCAGGAAAGTTCAGTTATGAGTAAGCTCCCGCTTCCTCACCCGGCCGGCGAGCAACTGCTCCGCTATGCGGATGGCGAATTGTCTTCGCGCGAAAGCGAACAGATCCGCGTTCATCTGTCCGCCTGCTGGCAATGCCGCGCGGAGCTGGAAGAGGTTGAACAAACCATCAACGAATGCGTCCGTTACCGCAAGTCTGTCCTTGCGAATCTGTTTCCCCCTCCACCGGCTCCCTGGTGTGACATCCGCGGAAGGCTCACTGAAGTGGATGCCACACTAGGGAGCCCGTCTTTGTTGGAGCGGCTGGCGGATTCGCTCGGCGTCTTGCTTCGCAGCCCGCGCCGCTGGGCGGCCGTGGCGACGACGATTGTGTTGATCGCGGTGATCGTCTCCGAGCTCCGGCACACGCCGTCGGTCCAGGCCGCCGAGCTCCTTCGGAAGGCGGCGCTGGCCTCGGAAAGCCATCCGCAGACGCCGCGCCGCATTCAGATTCGAACGAGCACAAGACGGATCACTCGCATCGCCGGCGCTTCCACGGCGACGGCAGCCGAGAGGGAGATCGAGACTTCGTTTCGCTCCGCCCGCTACGATTGGGACGATCCGCTGAGCGCAAAGTCGTTTGCGGCATGGCGTAGTCAGCTTCCTGCCAGGCGCGATTCGGTCGTCACCGTCTTCGACAACCGGTCGCCTGAGAACAACCGTTATGAGATTCGCACAGCGGCCGAATCCGGCGAGCTTCACGAAGCGATGCTCGCGCTGCGGATGCGCGATCTGCGCGCCGTGGAAGCACGGCTCGAGTTTGGCAGCCTGGGGTTGGTCGAGATCAGCGAGCTGCCGGACGAGCCGTTTCGGGCTGCCGCGGCGCCGGAAGCAGCGGCCAAACCACCGGCGGCCGTCGAAACCGCTCGAACGCCGGAGAAGGTGATTCCGGCCGCGACCGCCAGCGACGAGCTTCGCGTGTTCGCCGCCCTGCGCCGGTTGGGCGCGGATCTGGGTGAGCCGATTGAAGTGAAGCGCACCGGGAGCCAGATCCTGGTTTCCGCCGTAGGCCTCGCCCCGCGGCGACAGCAGTCAATCCGCCAGGAACTGGCCGTGCTGCCGCAGGTGCAGATTCAGTTCGCCGACCCCTCCGCCGGCGCTGCTCCGCCCGTCGGCGGCCGAAGCATTCGATCGGATCCCGTACAGCCCGGTGTGCTGCGACTTCAGGAGCAATTGGAGAAGCAATTGGGAGGGCGGGCGTCTTTCGATCAATTCGCCGACCAGGCGCTGGATCTGAGCGATTCCCTGATGGCGCACGTACATGCGCTGAATCGCCTGGCCGACCACTTCACCGCCGATGTCGAGCGGCAGATGCTTCCGCCGGACCGCCTCTTGCTCCAGCGCTTGCGCCTCGATCACGCCCAAGCCATCTCGATCAAAGCGCAGAGCATCGAAGCCCGGATGAAGCCGGTGCTGGCTGCTGTCGCCGAAGAGCCGGGAGCCGCAGCCAGTCCGGCGGCGTTCTCCGGCACATGGCAGGCCGCCACGCAGGAACTCTTCCCGCAAGCGCGCCGCACCGAAAGACTGCTCGCTGTTATGCTGGGGGGAGCGGCGAGTGAAGTACCGGTGGAAGCGCTCCCCTCTCAGCTCTTGAATCACCTGACGCAACTTCGCGCCAGCGCCGAAGCCTATCGGGATTTCACCGCCGCGTCGCCGGCGGGTGATGATCGATGAAGTATGGCCTTCTCCTGTACGCGTTAGCCAGTTCCGCTCTTGTATCGGCCCAGCAGTTCACGGATCTGTCCGGATGGATTCGCGACCCTACCGACGCCGCTGTCAGCGGAGCCTGGGTCAGCGTGGTGAACGAAGAAACAGGCTTTCGCAGAGTAACCGAATCGCAGTCCGACGGCGGCTATGTGGTGGCCTCTCTGCATCCGGGCGTCTACAAGGTGACCGTGCGCAAGGATGGATTCCGCACCACGATCCGCTTTGGCGTCAAGCTTGACGTGGGCCAACCCGCACGAGTCGATTTCTCCCTGTCGCTGGGGAGCATGCAGGAGACCGTGACCGTGGAAGGAGCGCCGGCGTTGCTGAATACAGAGGACGCCTCGGTGGCGACGCTCATCCTCCGGGACCGCATCGAACGCTTGCCCCTGAATGGCCGCGGGTTGCTCAGCCTGCTGGAATTGGCGCCCGGCGCCTTGATTACTCCAGCCACCCGCGGGGAAGCAGGCCAGTTCACCGCCAGCGGCCAGCGGCCCAACACCCATTCCTTCACCGTGGACGGGGTCAGCGTCAACAGCGGCGTCGGCGGCGGCGGCTCGGCCGCTGCCGTCCAGGGAGGGTCCCTGCCGGGCCTGACCGCGCTCGGCAGTATGCATGGCATGATCTCTCTGGAAGCGCTGGACGAGTTCCGCGTGCAGACCGCAACGCCGGCCCCGGAATTCGGGAGGCTGCCCGGAGCGCAAGTCACGCTAAGCAGCCGGGCCGGATCCAATGACGTGCACGGCTCGCTCTCCTACTACTTCCGGCACGAGCGGCTCGATGCCAATGACTGGTTCGCCAATCGCGCGGGCCTCGATCGTGCGCCGATGCGCATGCACGACTTCGGCGCATCGCTGGGCGGGCCGGTGAAGCGGAATCGCACATTTTTCTTTCTTTCCTATGAAGGCCTGCGCTTGAGGCAGCCTTTCGCCTGGCGCTCCGCTGTCCCGACTCGAGAGGGCAGGGAGAGCGCGCCGGAATGGGCGCGCACGTTCCTGAACCTGTTTCCTCTGCCCAACGGAGGGCCGCTCGAGCAGGATCTGGCCGAGTGGACAGGCCGGAACCAGCGTCCTTCCAAGCTGGACGCCGGCAGCGTGCGCATCGACCATGCCCTCACCGATCGGCTCACCCTCTTCGGGCGCTACCATGAGGCGCCGTCGGCCAACGAGTTCGGAAGTTCGCAGATCAATGAACTGGAGATTTCCTCCCGCGGTGTCACGCTGGGCGCCAATCTCCGCATTCGGCCCGCTTTGGTGGCCGATGTGCGCGGCGGTTACTCGCTGGCCAGCGCCGCGTCTCTATGGCGTCCCGCGGGCTTGCCGGCTCTCGCTTCCTGCCAACTGGAAGCCGTACCGGCGTTCCTGCTTCGACAAACGGGGCTCTGTGACTACCTGTACCGCTTCTCTGTTGCGGGCGTGGGACAACTTGTCTTTGGGAGAGAAAGCGACCGCCGTCAGACCCAATGGCACCTGCTGCCCGCGCTTTCCTGGACGCGCGGCGCCCACCAGATGCGCTTCGGCGGCGATTACCGCCGCCTTGCGCCTTCCCGCAACGACCGCAGTCCTGTCTTGAGTCTGATTGCCGACAGCTACGCCGATCTCATCGCCAACCGGAATATGTGGATCGCCACCTCCGGAGCGCTGGATGCGAGCAGCCTGCTCGAGGAGATTTCCGCCTTTGCTCAGGACACCTGGCGCATTCATCCGCGTCTCACCGCCAGCTATGGATTGCGTTGGGAATTCTCGCCCGCTCCTTCTCTGAATCTCTCCGAAGGCCGCGCCGATCCACTGCCGGCGTACCTGTTTGATTCGCAAACGCAACTCTGGCCGCCCTCGTACAGGAACTTCGCACCCCGCGCCGGTCTCGCCTGGCGGCCCTTCTCGGCGGGCCACACGGTGCTGCGCGGCGGATTCGGCCTCTACTTTGACTCGAGCCTGAGTGTGGGCGCGGACCTGGTGAACCGCGGCCCGTTCACTCTGGCTCAATTCAATTCCCCTCGAAATGCCCCCTTCCCCACGCTGCTCAGCTATGGCTTTGCTCCCGGATTGCAAATGCCGGGTGTCAGGCAGTGGAGTGTGACGCTCGAGCATGCGTTTGCCGGCAGGGAGGTGTTCTCCGCGGGCTACGTCGGGTCTTCGGGCGCGAATCTGCTTCGCCGCGAAATCGGCGGCCCGCCGGGGGACGAGCGATTCCAATTGGCGCTGGCGACCAACCACGGCCTGTCCGGCTACCATGGCCTCCAGATTCAGTACCGCCGCCGCTTTGGCGAGCGCTGGCAAGCGCTGGCCTCCTATTCCTGGGCCCACTCGATCGACAACAGTTCTTCGGATGCCGCTCTTTACTGGGCCGGCTCCGGATTGACTGCGCGCTCGGATCGCGGCGCCTCCGATTTCGACGCCCGGCAGTCCTTCTCAGCGGGCTTCACCGTCCAGGCGCCCCGGCCGCTCCGGGCATCCAAGTGGTCTGCACTGCTCAGCTCGTGGAGCCTGGACGGCATCGCCCGCGCCCGCTCCGGATTCCCGATCACGGTTCTGAGCGCCGAGCACACCATGGGCTTGAACCTTGCCAATGCCTTCCGGCCGGAGCGCGTGGGCGTCGAGCCTGTTTGGCTCGCGGATGTTTCCGCTCCCGGCGGCCGCGTCTTGAATCGCGCCGCCTTCCGCCCGCTGGCCGGTCTGCTGCAAGGCAGTACGGGGCGCAACTCGATCAGCGGATTCGGCATGTCCCAGATCGATCTCGCCCTGCGACGCGACTTTCCGCGCTCGGAGCGCCGTTCGCTTCACTTCCGGATCGAGGCCTTCAATCTGCTCAATCATCCGAACTTCGCCGACCCCATCCGGTTCCTGTCCAGCTCGTTGTTCGGCCAGTCGCCCTCGATGCTGAACCTGATGCTCGGCACCGGCAGTCCTGGCAGCGGCCTGACGCCCGTTCTGCAAACCGGCGGGCCGCGATCGGTTCAGCTCGTGCTGCGTTACCGCTTTTGATGCGACGGCGGCAGGGATCAAAGTTTTTGTCCGAGAATGAGAACTGATGGGGCCAGCAGAGCAGGAGCCGGGCGCGGCGGTGGCGATCGTGCATACGCGCGGGCCGGAAGAGTCGATTCTGCTGATCCGGCGGGCGTTGCGTGCCGAAGACCCGTGGTCCGGGCAGTGGTCGTTTCCTGGCGGGCACCGGGACCGGCAGGACCGGGACCTGCTGGACACGGCGCTGCGCGAGTTGGCCGAGGAATGCGATGTGCATCTGACCCGCGCCGATCTGACGCAGGCGCTTCCGCATGCCTGGGCGGGACGCCGGGTCGGGCGGTTCGTGCTGGTGGCGCCGTTTGTCTTTGCGGTGCATGAGCCGCTGGCCATACACCTGGATCTCAAAGAAGCCGTCGAGGCGCTGTGGGCCCCCGTTCGCTTGTTGCGGGATCCGTCTTTGCACCGCATCCAGTCCGTGCCTGGCTTGCCGGCCGGTCGCCGCTTTCCGGGGATCGATCTGAATGGCGTTCCACTGTGGGGATTCACCTATCGTGTGGTGTGCCAGTGGATCGGGGCGGAGACGCTGCCGGAGGAATGACACTCCCGCGCCGGCCCAGTTACTGAAAGAGCACTTCCGCGAATTCGAAGAATCCTTTGCGGTCGCCTTCCACCAGCCACCGGGCTGCCGTGAGCGCCCCGCGGGCGAAGCCTTCCCGGCTGCGGGCGCTGTGGCGCAGCGTGATGGTGTCAGCGGCGGAATCGAAGCCAATCTCGTGCGTGCCGGGGTGCGCGCCGGCGCGGTTCGAGGAGACATCGATGGGGCGCGCGTAGCCCGCCTCTCGCATGCGGCCGACAAGCTGGTCGAGCGTCCCGGAGGGCGCGTCTTTCTTGGTGCTGTGGTGAATCTCCCAGGCCCAGGCGCCGTAGGAGGGCTCATTGACCAGCAACCGCGAGGCCTCGGAGACGACGCGCAGGAAGACGTT
>JACQDF010000177.1 GCA_016201205.1 Acidobacteriota bacterium | reverse complement strand
GGAAAGCCGGCGGCAGCCAAGAATGGCCGCCCCACACGGTCAACTCCCTCCCGCCCGAGACGCACACACGCCAGAGCCGTACGCTACAGTGGTCCGTGACAAACAATGCCCCTCTCCAGACGAGATGCTCTCCTTCTAGCCGGCGCTGTCTTGCCGCTCGAAGCCTCGCAACAATCCAATCCGCCGCGCCGGTTCGTCATTGACTCGCACCAGCATTACGATCCCAAGCCTGACTACTTCGAACGGCTGGTGCGCGTCTACAAGCCTCGCAACGCCATGGTCTGTGTCAACGGATTCCGCAAAGACCTGGGCGCCATCAGCAAGGCAGCCGCCGCCCACCCCGATGTCGTCATTCCCTACGGGCGGATTCAAGCCGATGATCCGGCCGCGCTCGCCGAGATTGACGAATTCGCCGCCGCCGGCTGCAAGGGCGTCAAGATGCACTCGCCGCGCCACAACTGGGATGATCCGCAGTACTTCCCGCTCTACGCGCGCATCGAGCATCACGGCATGCTGGCGCTGTTCCACACCGGCATTGCTTCCCACATCGACCAGCCACAGTTCACCTCGATGGAGCGCATGCGCCCTTCCCACCTCGACACGCTGACGCGAGCGTTCCCGAAGCTGTATATCCAGGGGGCGCACCTGGGCAATCCCTGGTATGAGGAGGCGGCCGAAGCCGCGCGCTGGGGGCCCCGGCTGTACTTCGATCTCACCGGCTCGACGCTGATCAAGAAGGCCAGCAATCTATCCATCTTCCGCGAGTATCTCTGGTGGGAGGGCCCTGGCCTTCACAGCTCCCCGCACGCTGTGTACGCATTCGAGAAAGTCGTCTTCGGCACGGACGAGCCGCCAGAGAATCTGGCCATTGTCCTCAGCCGCTACGAAGCGGTGCTGGACGCCTGCAAAGTTCCTGAGACGAGCCGCAAGAAGATCTACGGCGAGACGCTGGCGCACATTCTCGGCATCCGGCCAAGGAATTAACGAGTGGCCACGCCTATTCGCCATCTGCGCTGGTGGATCGGGTGCGTTCTGTTCCTGTCCACCACCATCAACTACATCGACCGGCAGACGCTGAGCGTGCTCGCGCCCCATATCAAGCAGGAGTTCGCCTGGGATAACTCGACCTTCGCCCTGCTCATCATTTCCTTCCGCGTCGCATATGCGGCGGGGCAGACGGCTTGCGGAAGGTTTGTCGATGCGGTTGGCATCCGTCGCGGGCTGACTTTGTCGGTGGCCCTCTATTCGCTGGCTGCGACGCTCACCTCGCTGGCCACGGGACTCAAGAGTTTCTGCCTGTTCCGTTTTCTGCTCGGCGCGGGAGAATCGGCGAACTGGCCTGGGGCCACCAAGACCGTCGCCGAGTGGTTTCCGCGCAAAGAGAGCGGCTGGGCGGTGGCGCTGTTTGACAGCGGCTCGGCGATCGGCGGCGCCCTGGCGCCGTTCCTTGTCTTCTCTGCCTACCACTGGTTCGGCCACTGGCGTCCGGTCTTCGTGCTCACCGGTGCGCTCGGCTTTTTCTGGATTGTGCTGTTTCGCTGGCTATACCAGTCTCCGGAGCATCACCCGCGCATCGACCCCATGGAACGCAATCTGATCTTGTCGGAACGAGCCAGCTCAGGCTCATCCGCGGACCATGGCCGCATCAGCTACGCCACTCTGCTCAAGCTGCCGCAAACCTGGGGCATTGTTCTGGCGAAGTCTCTCACCGATCCGGTGTGGTTCTTCATCACCGACTGGTTCGCCATCTATCTGGTTTCCCGCGGATTTGATCCGGAGCAGAGCCTGATCGCCTTCTGGGTGCCGTTTCTGGCGGCCGATATCGGCAACTTCGCCGGCGGCGGGCTGTCCAGTTATCTGATCCGCCGAGGCTGGCCGACGGGAAAATCGCGGCGCCTGGTGGCGCTCCTCTCCGGCGCTGGAATGACCGTTCTGGCGGGCGCGGCGTTTCTGCCGTCGCTCTTCTGGCTCGTGTTCTGCTTCGGCTTCTCGACACTTGCTTACGCGGCGTTCTCGACCATCGTGCTCACATTGCCGGCGGACGTGTTTCCCACTGGCAGTGTCGCTTCCGTCAGCGGCTTGAGCGGCACCGGCGCGGGCATCGGAACGATCCTGGCCACGTATTTCACGGGCCTCATCGCGGACCGCTATTCATTCCAGCCGGTGCTCATCGCCGCCAGCCTGATCCCCTTGCTGGCCATGCTGGCCGTGTGCGTGCTGGTGCGCGACAGTCGCGCTACCAGAGAGGGCGTAGTGCAGGCCATCTGAGTATCTGAGCAGGGGAGGTTGCGCACCTGGCCGGGCTGCGTTAGCATAGGTGCAGCGATGAACCATGAGAGTTTCTGAGTCTGTGATCCACTTCGTTGTATGAGTGAAATGCAAGTGGTCACAATCGCATTGACGACGGTTCCCACGATGGTCACGGTGCTCATCGGCATCCTGATCAACAACCACCGTTTGGGTGACATGAATATGTCCATCCATCGGAGAATCGATGACGTCAAAGACACGCTGCGGGCGGAAATGGCAAGGAATCACAGTGAAATGCTGATGAAGTTCGCGGAACTGGACCAGCGTGTAACCAGCTTAGAGACGCGGCTCGACCGCGTGGAAACCCGCCTCGACCGCTTGGAAACCCGCCTGGATCACATCGAGCACAGCCTCGGCATCAAAGGCTGAGTAGGCTGCCCACTTCTGTCAGCGATACGTGACGTAAAATGGCGATGACCACCCGATCTCCGGGTCGCCTTCCGGATTCTCGGGATCGCGCTGGAACACGCGCACGTAATAATAGGAACGGCCGGACTTCACTTCGTTGTCGCGCCAGCTCAGCCTCGCCCGCACCGAGTTCGGACGGGTGGTGTAGACATACTTGCCGTCCTTCACCACATCCACGCGCAGGATCGTGTCCGGAGCTTCGATGGCTGCCTCGATGCGCGGCGCCTTTGTGCCGGCGTTCCATTCGTCGCCCGGCATGTGGCCGGCCGAGGACGCCTTGACGATGATCTCGTCGCTGGCGGCGAAGGTGTGCCGGGCGAACATGGCGTCGAGAATTCCTTCACGGTCCTGCTTCTCGACCCACACTCCGGCCCAACTGTTGTGTGTCGAGCCGTGATCGCTGAAGGAGACAAAACCGTACGTGTTGCCTTTGCCGAGCGCGTCTTGCGCGTAGTGGCCGGCCTCGTCTACTTGCGTGGGACCGCGTTTTTCCTTCTCCGGCAGCCGGTAGGCTTCATAGCTGCCGCGGGCGCCCTGGTACATCTCGAGCAGGCAATCGAAGCGCGCATTGGGCCAGTTCCAATCGGCCAGCGGCCCGGCGGCAAACGTGTGCGGCACGATCACTGATCTCTGCCCAGGCTGTTTGAGCACGTTCTCTTCCCAGAATTTCCAGAGGTTCGGCGGCTGGTTGTCCTCGGACTTGCGCTCGCGGTCGATCGGGCGCAGCGGCGCGCCGCGCTTCAGGAACAGCACATTGCGGTGGCCGGCCGGCCGGTTCATCGAATGCTCATAGCTGTACAAGCCGATGAAGCCGGGGCCGTGCGTCATCAGATCGACGGCCTTCTGCACCCACCACCAGTGGTAATCGCGAAGCCCGTCCGGCCAGCGTCCGCCGGTGACCTCGTTGTGATCCGAGGCGCCGAGAAAATCCAGTTGCGCGGCGTCGATCGCGTAGCGGTACGTATCGAGCACCGAGCCGTCCACGCCGCTGTGCCCGCGGATGTCGGTGTGGCGATGGCAGTCGCCGAAAAACAGCATGTAGGTTTTTCCGCCCGCCTTCATGGTGGTTCGCGCGCGCCGCGTGGAAGCCGCGCCTGGCTCGGGCAACTGCGCCGTGACCAGGTTCGCATTGGCCGGCATGGATCCGGATCCATAAGCCGAGACGTACACGTTGTAATGCAACGCGTGCATCTGATCCTTGGGCAAGTTCTGAGGGGAGCGGCCATCGCTCGAGTAGGCAATCGCCAGGCCTCCGCCAGGCTTCCATGCAACCGAGGCCCGCTGCGTGTTCTGCCCGGAGCTGGCGGACAACTGCTCCGGCTCCGACCATTCTCCTCCGCTCAGGCGCATGACATAGAAGTGGTAGATCTCGTGCGGCTGAGTCAGTGTCCAGTGGCGGAAGACGAGGCACAGCGCTCCGGAAGAATCGAACGCCAGGTACGGCAATTCGGCGTACCGCTGCATGCGCCCGGTGAACCGCTGGGCGGCGTCATTCATCACTTCGTGCACCCGGCCGCCGGCATAGACGCGCATGCCGAGCGTTCGCGAGTAATGCAGGCCGCGGCTTCCGGGCGCCGAGCTCGAGCGCGAGAAATCCTTGCCCCAGTTGATCCCGCCGTCGTCCCAGGCCACCCAGACGCGGTCGGAAGGATCGACAGCCACCGTGCTATGGAACTGCGCCGAAGGCTCGGTGGTGATCGGGATGGTGTCTCCGACGAGGACGCCGTCGAACGAGCGCAGAAACACATCGTAGTTGCCGTTGCGGTAAGAATCCCAACTGATCCATGCCTTTCCCTTCGAGTCCAGGGCGAGCGCGGGCTCCCAGTCATTGGCCTCCCAAGTCGTGATCGGCGTCTCCGGCCACCAAACCGCCCCGGTCAGCTTGCGTGCGTAAATGTCGGCATTGCCTTTGCGGAACGATTGCCATGCGATCGTCACGTTGCCGGCAGCGTCGCTGGCCGCGCGCACATTGAAGTCGCTGTTGGCGGCAGTGGTCAGACGCTGCGGACGCGATGCCTTTCCATCGGAGGTGATCTCGCTCCAGTAGAGGTCAAAATTGCCGCTGGTCTGGCCGGACCAGACAGCAACGGCGCTCGATGCACGGCCGGCGATCGCTGGAGAATAGTGATCCCAATTGCCGTCGGCCAGCTCGACCGGCTCGCTCCATCGGCCCTGGGGATCTTTGCGGCGCACCAGCACGCGGTCGGCGTCTTTGTCATTCCACTCGATGTAGATCACCCACAGGGAGCCGTCCTTGGAGCAGGCGACGGCCGGCCAGTCCGATTGCTTGTCCGCGCGGCTGGCCCGTTCGCCATCGATCGTGCCGGCGAAACGCGCCAACTGCGCCTGGGGCGACTGGGCCTCCGGAGAAGGCTCGCCGGCTTTCTTCTTCCCCCCCTTTTTTTGTTGTGCGGGAAGGAGAATCGCTGCCGAGAGCATCGCCAGCAGAACTGCGACAGGCTTTCGCATGAGCATCTCCGCTTAGAGATCGACGTCGCGTAGCGGCGGCGGCTCGTCCGGCTTCTCCTTGGCCTCCTTGAACAGCTCGTCGAATTTCTTGGCGAGAACTTCTTTGTGCACTTTGTGCTCGGCCATGGATTTCTGGAACGCTTGTTCGCGACGGCCGGCCTCGCCCTGGTAACTCTTGACGGCGGCGCCGAAATCTTCGAAGGTGGCCGGTTTGTCTTTGGCTTTGTAAGTGAGAACGGCGCCCGTCTGTGGGTCGACGCGGAGTGTGGCCTGGCAGCACGGGCATTCAACGTCGAGATGATTCGTGGGCTTCCCCATACCGGCATTTTATCGCAGAGCAGGGTATTCTGGATGCACGTGACCTCTCTGTGTGCGGCGGCGCCTTTGGAACTGCTGGCCCGGCGGATGCTGGAGGATTACGACCGCCATCGCCCAGGCACGGCTTTCCTCGATCCGGCGCTCGATCTTTCTCTGGTCGAAGCATACAGCCTGCAACTCGCCGTGGCCCAACTGCGGCAGCAACGGGGAGAGCGGATAGCCGGATACAAGGTGGGCTGCCTCAACCCGCAGGTTCAACGGCAGCTTGGCGTAGACCGGCCGGTTTTCGGGCATGTGTTCACAACCGAACTCCACCCCTCCGGAGCGGCGCTCCGGGCGAGTGATTTCGATGGGCCGGCCGTCGAGGGCGAATTCGCGGTGCGCGTTGCCTCGGACATCGCCTCGTCGGAGTGGCTGCGCGACCACGAGCATGAGGCGATTGCCGGAGCCTTCGCGGTGATCGAATTGCACAACTGGGTATTCCGCCGCGATGCTCCTACGGCGGTGGAGCTGGTGGCGAATAATTGCCTTCACGCGGGCGTGGTCTTGGGGACCCAGACCGGCAGGCTGCGCACACTCGAGGATGCGCCGATCCGTGTACTCAAGAATGGAGAGGTCCTGGGGGAGGCGAAAGGCTTTCCTCTGGCGGGCGGAGCCTTGGAATCGCTGATTGCGCTGGTGCGGCGACTTGAGGAGTACGGCATACGGCTCCAGAAGGGGCAGATCGTGCTGACGGGTACTCCACTGCCCTTGTATCCGGTGGCGGCTGGGGACACGGTGGCGGTGGAGAGTGGAGACAGTGAGGAGGTGAGGGCGGGGTTCAGCTAAGGTTTTCCCCGCAGTACAAGGGCCCGCACCTAGTTCACTCGGTCAGGTGATTTCCCCTACCCCCCTAAACTCTTCCAGCGATTTCCCGGCTCGTGCAAAACCATTACTTTGGATATCAGGAGCAGTGATGCTGAAGGGAGCGATCATCTGTCCTGATGAGGAACTGTCGGAAAAACTTGAAGAGTTGCTGACGGGGCTCGGAGTGGTCGCGGTCGTGCGGACCGTTCCTCGCTATCCGACGGGACAAGAACTAATGAGAATGCTGCGGGCCCACGGGCCGCAGGTTCTCTTCTTGAGTATTGAGTCGTTGAGCCGGGCGCTGGAGATCGTAGCGGCGGCCGAGGCTCAGTTGCCTGGACTGCAAGTGATTGCGGTAGGCCGCAACGCCGATCCGCAAACCTTGCTGGAAGTGATGCGCAGCGGCATCCGCGAGTTCGTCTCGCTGCCTTTCCAGCGCACGACGGTTTGCGACGCCCTGGCCCGTGTCAAGGAGATTCTGGACCGGCGTCCGGTCCATTTGGACTCCACGGACCTGGTTTTCACCTTCCTTCCATCCAAACCAGGGGTCGGCTCAACCACTATCGCCGTCAATGCAGCGGTGGCGGTTTCCCGCCAGCCGGAACAGCGGTCGCTGCTGGTGGATTGCGACATGAACTCGGGGATGGTGCGTTTTCTGCTCCAGATCGAGAACAATTACTCGATTCTGGACGCCGCCGAGCGCGCCTTCCAGATGGATGAAAACATCTGGCCGCAACTGGTCTCGACGGTGGGCGGCCTGGACGTGCTGCATTCGGGCAGGCTGAACCCGGAGTCGCGAGTCGAGCCAACCCACGTCCGCCATATCCTGGATTTTTCCAGGCGGAATTACAAGACGATCATCCTGGATCTGTCGGGCAATCTTGAGAAATTCTCCATCGAAGCGATGCACGAATCCAAACGCGTCTTCCTGGTGGTGACGCCGGAGGTCCCCTCTCTGCACCTTGCGCGCGAGAAGATCGCCTACCTGCGGAGCCTCGATCTGGGGGACCATGTCGCCATTCTGCTCAATCGCTGCCAGAAGCGCTCCCTGGTCAGTCCAGCACAAGTGGAAGAACTGCTTGGCCAGCCAGTGCTGATGACATTCGGCAACGACTATCAGGGCGTTCACAAAGCGATGACCGCCGGCAAGACCGTTGATCCAGGCTCGGAGCTCGGCCGGCAATTCGCTCAACTGGCGCAATTCATGCTTGACCGCAAGGCCACGGCCGCACCGGAAAAGAAGCGCCTGGTCGAGTACTTCTCACTTCTGCCTCAGTCGGTTTCCTTGTTCGCGCCGGGCAAGAAGCCGGCAAGCTAAACATAGAGCCTGAAGTGTTTGCGTAAGACCGCTTGCTGACGCGCGCGGCTCAGAGACCGCTTCCGAACCCCGACCGTAAGGGAGCCTGACGCGCGCGGCTCCGAAACAGAGCCGCGACCGTAAGGGAGCGGCCAGCGGCCAGCGGGCAGCAGCTTTCAGCGATCGGACAAGATGGGCTACAATTGCCCATCATGCGAAACATCTGGGCCCTCTTCTCCGCCTGTGCGGGCCTCGTGCTGGCGCAGTCTTCGTCCTCGTGGACTCCTGAGCTCTCGATGAAAGTGCAGCGAGCGAGCGACGTCACTCCGTCGGCTGACGGCAAGATGGCTGCCTGGACGCAAACGAGCGCCATCCTGGAAGCGGAAAAAAGCGAGAACCTGACGCACATTTATCTTTGGCGCGGGCGTGGCAGCGCGCCGCTGCAATTGACACGCGGGGAGAAAAGCGCGCAGGATCCCGCGTTTTCTCCCGACGCACGACGCCTCTTCTTTACCTCGGAGCGTTCGGGGAAGAAGAACATCTACCGCATCCCGCTCGATGGCGGTGAAGCCGAGATGATCACCGACTGGAAAGGCGCGATGGGGCCCTACCGCCTGTCGCCCGATGGCAAGTGGATCGCCTTCACCGGCGCCGAGCCGGATCAGGAAGAAGAGAAAGCGCGCAAGGAAAAGCGCGACCTGAAGGTGATTGACGAGAAGCCCAAGAATCACGCTTTGTGGCTGGTTGCCGTCGAGCCGGCTTCCTCCGGAAAGCGTCCGCCGAAGAAACTGGCTTCGGGCAACCACCACATTGGTGAGTTCCGCTGGTCGCCCGATGGCCGGCGCATCGCGTTCGCGCACCGGCCGTCCCCTGATTTCGATTCAGCGCGGCACGCCGACCTCTCGGAAGTGGAAGTGGAGAGCGGTGCGGTGAAGACGCTGGCAGCGACACCTGCCACCGAATCACAGCCGCGTTATTCTCCCGATGGGCGATATCTTGCATTCCTGAAAAGTCCGAACACGCCGTCGCGGATCAGCGGGACGCGCATTGCGCTGATGGATGGTGCAGGCAATGTCCGGACATTGCCTCCCACACCCGATGAGCAGCCGCAACTGCTTGATTGGTCCGCCGATTCTTCCCGGATCTATTTCACGGAGCCCAAACACACTCGAACCGCTTTGTATGCCATGCCGGTGGATGGGCCGCTGGCCGCCGTATACGAACCCGCCAGGGGCGTGGCCCGGGTGACGGACCTCTCGCGGGATGCGATATGGGCCGGCGCAATCGCGGAGGATGCCTCCACCCCAGCCGAAGCCTGCCTGCTTCATCTCACCAGCAAAGAGCGCATCCAGGTGAGCAGCGCCAATCGCGATTTGTCCCTGCCGCCGGTGAGTGAAACGCGGGTGATCACCTGGAGGGCCAAAGACGGCCAGAGCATGGAAGGCCTGCTCACTTTTCCGGCCGGATACGAGGAAGGGAAGCGCTACCCCATGGTGCTGATCATCCACGGCGGCCCGGCGGGCGTGTTCAGCGAAAGTTACACCGGCTCGGCCGGCGTGCATCCGGTGGCTTCGCTTGCCGCCAAAGGATATGCGGTGCTGCGGTGCAACATCCGCGGCTCATCGGGCTACGGACTGAAGTTCATGGCGTCCAACGTCAAGGATTGGGGAGGCGGCGACTACCAGGATCTGATGGCGGGCGTGGACCACGTCATCTCGATGGGCGTGGCCGATCCGGAACGGCTCGCAGTGATGGGCTGGAGTTACGGCGGCTACATGACGGCGTGGGTGATTTCGCAGACCAGCCGCTTCAAGGCGGCGGTGGTCGGCGCGGGCATTACGAACCTGTGGAGCATGTGGGGCACCAACGATATTCCCAGCGTGCTCGATGATTATTTCAGCGGCACGCCCTGGGACGAGCCGGATTTGTATCGCGCGCGCTCCGGCCTGTTCCATGCGAAGCGTGTGAAGACGCCGACGCTGTTTCTGCACGGGGAGAATGACCTGCGCGTTCCGATCAGTCAGGCGTACGAGTATTACCATGCGCTCAAACGCCTCGGGGTGACGACGAAGATGGTGGCGTATCCGCGCATGCCGCACGGCCCCAACGAGCCCAAGTTTCAGCTCGATATCATGCAGCGTCATCTGGACTGGGTGGAGAAATACGTCAAATGAACCGCCATCTGGCGCTCGTGCTGCTGGCGCCGCTGCTGGGTGCCGAAGAAGTGAAGCTGGCGGAGCTGAAGCAGCCTGTCGAGATCCTGCGCGACCAGTGGGGCGTTCCGCACATCTACGCCAGGACCGCGGACGATCTGTTCTTTGCCCAAGGCTACCTGGCCGCCCGCGACCGCTTGTTTCAGATCGACCTGTGGCGTCGCATCAACACCGGAAAGCTGGCCGAAGTGCTCGGACCGGCCGCCCTTCCCAGAGATCGCATCGCACGACTGGTGCGTTTCCGCGGCAACTGGGAGAGCGAGTGGTCGAGCTACTCACCGGACGCCGGCCGGATTGTCACCGCGTTCGTGCGCGGGATCAATGCGTATATCGGCCAGCGGAACGGACGCCAGCCGCTCGAGTTCCGCCTGGCCGGATATGCGCCTGGCTTGTGGGAGCCGGAAGATTGCGCCGGACGCATCGCGGGCCTGCTCATGACTCGCAACGTGGCGCGCGAGATCGAGCGAGCCGTCGACTTGCGCGAATTCGGCCAGGAAATGATGGAGAAGGTGCGGCCGCCGGATCCTTTCATCCGGCTCGATGCGCCGGCCGGCCTGGATCTGAAACTCATCCAGCCCGGCATCCTTCGCGACTACACACAGGCCATTGGCTCGACTCGGATCGACGTTGAGCAGGGGAGCAACAACTGGGTGGTGGACGGCACGCGTTCCGCGACCGGAAAGCCTCTGCTGGCCAACGATCCTCACCGGCCGATAAACATCCCGTCGCTGCGCAAGACCGTGCACCTGGTGGGGCCTGGATGGAACGCGATCGGCGCGGGAGAACCCGCGCTGCCTGGAATCGCGCTCGGCCACAACGAAGAGATTGCCTTCGGATTCACCATTGTTGGCATCGACCAGGGCGACTTGTACGTGGAAAGGCTGAATCCATCGAATCCGCGGGAGTACTTCCACAAGGGCGGCTGGCGGAGGATGGAAGTCGAAGTCCAGAAGATCAAAGTCAAAGGCCTGGGTGAGCAGCCAGTGGAGCTGAAGTACACGGTGCATGGCCCTGTCCTCTATGAAGACGGGCGGAACCATCGCGCTTATGCGCTGAGATGGGTGGGCTCCGAGCCTGGCGGCGCGGGCTATCTGGCGGCCTTGTCGCTGGCTCGGGCGGGGAATTGGACCGAGTTTCTCAAGGCAGTCGAGCGCTACAAGATCCCCTCCGAAAACATGGTCTACGCGGACCGCGCGGGCAACATCGGCTGGATCGCCTCGGGACTGGCGCCGGTGCGCAAGAACTCGAGCGGCCTGTTCCCCGTGCCGGGCGACAGCGGGGCTTACGAATGGAGCGGCTATTTGCGGGTAGACCAGCATCCACAGGAGTACAATCCGCCGAGGCACTGGGTCGCCACCGCCAATCACAACATTCTGCCCAAAGGCTATCCGCACCAGCTTTCCTACGAGTGGGCGCAGCCGTTCCGCTACCAGCGCATTGTCGAGATGCTTTCCGGCGACCGCAAGTTCGGCGTCGCTGACTTTGTCGCCATGCAACAGGACGTGACGTCGGCCGCGGCCAAACGCTTCCAGCAGATTCTCCGCAACCACTTGCCGGGCGCTCGAGGTGAGTATCGCGAGGCATGCGAGCGCATGCTGCGCTGGGATGCGCGGATGGCGGCGGACGCCGCCGAGCCTGCAATCTTCGCCGTTTGGACGGCGCGGCTGCCCGAGTTTCTGGTGCATTCGCCGGCCGCTTCCCGCATCGAGCTTGGGACGGCCCTCTCGATGCTCGAAAAACAACCGAACGAAGCCGCGCTGCGCATGGCCTATGAAGGCGCGATCAGGGAACTGGACATGCTGCTCGGACCGGATCGCGCCAAATGGCAATGGGGCCGGCTGCACGAGATCCGCTTCGAGCATCCGCTCCGCGTGCCGCCCCAGTACGCTTCGCAATTCCATCTCGGGCCGCTCCCGCGGCCAGGTGACGGAAACACCGTGAACGCTGCCAGCGGCAGCGGCTTCCGGCAGACCAACGGCGCTTCCTACCGCCAGATCATCGATGTCGCCGACTGGGATCGCTCGCTGATGACCAATGTGCCGGGGGAATCCGGAGATCCCGAAAGCCGCCATTACAGCGATCTGCTGGCGGACTGGGCGGCCGGACGCTATCATCCGATGCCCTATTCGCGCCAGGCCGTGGAGAAAGTGACGATCGAAAAGATTCAGTTGACGCCTGCCCGCTGAAGCGCAAGACCGCGGCCGCGAATCCAGCTATTCTGGAGGGATAGAGGGCACTGCTCATGAGGGCACGCTACCTGGCAACAGCGTTTGGCGCGGGCGTACTGAGCCTGGTCGGCTCCGCGCAGGACTTGAGCAGCATCCTTGGCGCCGCCGGCAGGCAAACCGAGCGTAACGCCAAAGTCACCGGGCTCCGCTTCAATTCGGTCCCGTCGGATTGCCGCGTGCGGCCGCTGGAATCCATTGTGATCCAGGTGCTGGTCGACGGTGAGATCCCATCGAGCGAAGGGGAGGCGCGCAAAGGGAGGCTCCGCAGGGCGCCGGGCGTATTGAGAGTCACCGACAAGGACGGCGGCTGGCTGTCGAAGCCGTTCAAATTCCAGGGCGAGGATCCAGGCGGATACGCGGATTCCAGCGGGTCGGCTCTGAAAAGCATTTTTCAGAAAGTCGCCGGTGATTTCACCGTGCAGGATTCCTTTCTCTACACGGCGCCGGAGAAGCCGGGTACATACACGCTCGAAAACGACACCGAAGGCGTGAAGGCACAAGTGAAAGTGACGGTGGACGAGAAGGCGCCCACCAATCGGAAGCCCGAGCAGGTAAACTTCAACTCCGAGAGCAGGTCCGGCGAACCCTACCGTGCGCTG
>JACQDF010000208.1 GCA_016201205.1 Acidobacteriota bacterium | reverse complement strand
TTCTTCAATTTTGCCGCGGTGTTGAGCTTCGGCACGGGCGTGGCCGGCACGGTCGGCAAAGGCCTGGTGGACCTGTCGATGGTGACGCCATACGTCATCCTGGCGGGGCTCATTGGAGCCATTGCCTGGGACCTGCTCACCTGGTGGTGGGGTTTGCCGACCAGCTCGTCGCACGCCCTGTTCGGCGGCTACGCCGGAGCGGCCATTGCCGCCGCCGGGTTCAAAACGATCATCGTCGCCGGCTGGATCAAAGTGCTGGTCTTCATCGTGGTGGCGCCGCTGCTGGGGCTGGCGCTGGCGTATGTCTACATGATTGGAATCCACTGGCTGTTTCGCGAATCGACGCCCAAGCAGATGGACCTGTATTTCCGCCGCTTGCAGTTGGTGTCGGCGGCGATCTTCAGTTATTCGCACGGCTCCAATGACGCGCAGAAAACGATGGGCATCATCACCGGCGTGCTGATGACCACCGGGTATCTGAAGACTTTCGTGGTGCCGTGGTGGGTGCTGGTTTCAGCGTGCGCGGCGATCGGGTTGGGAACGATGTGCGGCGGCTGGCGCATCGTGCGCACGGTGGGTTCCCGGTTGACGCGTCTGAAGCCGCGCGGCGGCTTCTGCGCCGAGACGGCGGCGGCCACCTCGATCCTGTTTTCGACGTACCTGCACATGCCGGTGTCGACGACGCACGTGATCTCGGGCGCGGTGGCCGGAGTCGGCTCGATTCAGCGGGTCAAAGCGGTGCGCTGGCGGATCGCTCAGAAAATCATCTGGGCGTGGGTGCTGACGATTCCGGCGGCGGGCGTGGTGGGCTGGATGAGCCATCACGTGATTCATTGGCTGACGGGGAAGGTGTAGACGCGGCGTCGCTGCGGGTTAAAAAATAACCTTCAGTCCAAACTGCATCTCCCGCATCGGCACGGCCAGCGCCGTGATCGTCGCTCCCTGCGCCAGATCGACTCGCGAATTCGGGATGTCGAACTGCGGGTGGTTGAAGCTGTTGAAAGCCTCAGCCCGGAACTGCACTTCACCCGTTTCGCCGAGCCACCGCACCGGGAACCGCTTGAATACGCTCAGGTCGGCATTGGAAGCCCCCGGCCCGATGAGGATATTGCGGCCTGCGCTTCCGAAGTTGTACGGTGTGGGCGCCCGGAACGCCGGCTTGTCGAACCAGGTGCCGATACTGCGCTGGCCCGGCGGGAGGTTGCCATCGGCGATCCGGTCCGGCCGCGGGTCTCCTGTGTTGGCGGCGCTGAATCCCATCGACGGCGTGAACGGCTGCCCGCTTCGCAAAGTGACAATCCCGTTCACCTGCCAGTTGCCGGCAATGACGTTCCATACGGAGTTCGAGATGGGGAAGCGCTTGCCGCGGCCGAACGGCAGGTCGTAGAGGAAAGCCGAAACGAAGCGCTGTCGGAGGTCGAAAGCCGCCAGCCCGCGCTCAGCAAGAATGTTGCGTGTGTCGCGATAGAGAAGGTCGCCCCCGCCCAACTGCTCACCGCCCACGTCGATCGCTCTCGAGAAGGTGTAGGACGCCAGCAGGGAAACGCCGTTGCGGTAGCGCCGCTCGATCCGCGTTTGCAGCGAGTGATACGTCGAGCTGCCCGCCGGCGTGGTCCACTGGATGCCGCCGAGGGCCGGGTAAGGACGCCGCGGCTGGACCGCGCCGGCCCCGGGCCCCGGCTGGTTGATGTCGTAGTGCACATAGAAGTGGGAGCCCTTTGTGCCGACGTAGTTGGCCTCGAGCAGGAACTGTGCAATCTCCTGCTGCAAACCGAAGCTCCACTTGGAAACATAGGCCAGCGGATATTCGGCTGCAAACCCTCTCCAGGCCGCTGTGGTCGGTTCGACCGACCGCAGGTCGAGGGCGTTCTCCGGGAAACCGGCGGCGAATGTGATGTTCGGCGTGATCTGATCGGTCGGATAGTTGAACGTCAGAGTGAACGGCGGGTTGCCTGGCAGGGTCGCGCCGACGCCGGGGAACGCAGACGAGGCAAAAAAAATGCCGCCTCCGGCGCGGAACACAGTGTGCTGCCGCAACTGGCAGGCAATGCCCACGCGCGGCGCCAGGTTGTTGTTGTCCGGCTTCACCAGCGTACGGTTGTCGACCCCGCCGGGAATGCGTGTGACGATCGACGCCGGAATGCCCGGCGGCGCCTGGTTGTTCGGGAAAATGAACTTGCCTTCCGCCGGCAGGAAGTTCGCCTGCAAGTTGGTCCTCTCAAACCGCGGCGTCCAGATCTCGTAACGCAGACCGAGATTCATCGTCAGCCGCGCCGTAACTTTCCAATCGTCCTGGAAGAACAACGAAACATACTTCTGGCGGACGTCGCCGATGTTGGTTCGGCTGATGCCCGCGCTCGATGTGACGCCGAGCTGGAAATCGGCCCACGCGTCGCCGCTTGGCGGGCGGTTCTGCGGATTCTGGGTATACACCTGCGTGAAGCCGTACGGTCCCCGCGCCGAGTTCGAGATGTCGAAGTAGCTGCGCACCCACTGGAACTGACCGCCGGCCTTCAGGGAGTGCGAGCCTCGGACCCAGGAGACGTCGTCCTTGAATTGCAGAACTTCGGCGACTTTGCCGTTCGGGACAAAGCTGGTTTCGCCCAGGTTGGAGTACCCGGATATGGAAATCCCGGGCAAGCCGCTGATGCCGCTCCCGGGACTTGCCGGAATCCCCTTGAAGCCGAACTCCGGGCCGAGGAACGGCCCGGTGACGATGTCGCCGCGCAGGTCGTAGACGCGGCTATATCCGCCGCGGAACTCGTTCACCATCGAGCTGCTGAAAACATGCGTTTCACTGAGGACGGCCGAGTGCGCCCGAGTGGTCTTCAGATGCTGGTCGTTCGTCGTCGCTCCAATCAGCGGCGGAGGAAACGGCCCCGGGTTGAGAAACTTTCGCGTCAGGTAGCTGTAGCGCAGAAACGCTTTGTCGCGGTTGCTGATGTTCCAGTCACCCCGGTTGTCGGTCCGATGGACGCGGTCGGTCTGCGACGGATTCGAGATGTAGTTGTTCGAACGGGCCGGCACGTTGGGCAGCGGAATCAGGCCGCGCCGGCCGGGTTGGCTCGTGTTGTCGCCGGATCGAAGATCGGGCGCTCGCCGGTGAAATCGCCGCGCCGCAGAGCCTCGGTGGGCACAGTGGTGGTGATGGTAAGGCCGCGGTTCTCGACCGTCCGTTCCCAGCTACTGAAGAAGAACAGCTTGTCGCGGGCGATCCGGCCGCCGGCCGTGCCGCCGAACTGGTTGCGCTGGAGAATCGCCTGCCTGTCGGAAGGACGCTGGAAAAAATTCCTGGCATCAAAGTGATTGTTGCGGACAAACTCGAACACCGAACCGTGAAAGCCGTTTGTGCCTGACTTGATGGTGGCGTTCACCACCGCCCCCGCCGAATAGCCGTACTCGGCCGAGTAGTTGCTGGTCTCGACCTTGAACTCCTGCACCGCGTCCACCGAGGGCTGGATCACCTCGTGCGAGCGGTTTTGGATATCGACGATCCGGGTGTTGTTGTCCGCGCCGTCGAGATTATAGTTGTTGAGCTGGGCGCGCACGCCGTTGGCCACGAACGAGCCGCCGAGCGAGCCGACATCCCCGCGTCTGGGTTCGGCCACGCCGGCAGACAGACGAGCCAGCGCCAGGTAGTTGCGCCCGTTCAGCGGCAGATCGTTGATCACCCGCGACTCGACGATCTGCCCGAGCGCCGCCGACTGGCTCTCCAGCAGCGGCGCCTCCGCCCGCACGGCGATGGTTTCCGTCACCCCGCCCACTTCGAGCGCAAAATCG
This sequence comes from Acidobacteriota bacterium, assembly GCA_016201205.1. Taxonomy (GTDB): domain Bacteria; phylum Acidobacteriota; class Terriglobia; order Bryobacterales; family Bryobacteraceae; genus CADEFT01. The sequence goes on along the minus strand of JACQDF010000208.1, from coordinate 4,977 downwards.
ATGCGCGCTGTCTGCGCCACCACCAGCGTGATGCCGCTGCGTGAGACGGATTTGAAGCCCTGGTGTCGCGCCGTCACCGAGTAGCCGCCCGGCGGCAGCAGCGTCACCGTGTAGTACCCGGCCGTGCTCGTAGCCGCCTGCCAGCGGCTGCCCGTCTCGATGTGCACCACCTCGACAGCAGCGCCCGGCACCGCCGCTCCGCTGGGGTCGGTGACCAGCCCGGTGATCTGTCCCGCCGGATTCTGGGCGGCGGCGGTCGAGGCCATCGCCAGGAAGACCAGATGCAATTTGGAGCGATTCATCACTGCTCCATTCATATCCTGAAGCTGGTCCTGGCGCAAGGGATCCAGGCGTCGCTGTCAGCGGCCCGGCTGAATCTCGAGCACGCTCTTGGCCTCGACGCGCGCAAACGGCATGGCAAAGCACCGCCCTTCGTAATACGCCTGCCACTGATCGCGAAAGTGCTTCGAGAACGGCTGGCCCGATTGGCCGATGGTGACGCTAAAGAGCGAGTTCTCCCAGTTGGACGAGTCGGCGACAAAGCGCATCGAGGGCCCCAAGCGCCGCGTCGTCTGCTTGACGGTGGTGGCCGATCCGCTCATCGGCACGGGTCCGATGTTGAACAAGCCGCCGATGTAAGGCAGCCGGCCCAGGATCGGGTGCACCAAGGTGAGCTCCGTGTAGCGGCCGTAGTCCCATTTGCTGACATCGTGGCCCTGAAGGCGGCGGCCTTCCTCGACGGCATCCACGAAGACGCGCAACAGGAGCTGGTCATAATCATCGAACCAGTCTTTGGGACGCGCAGTGAGCAGCTTCTCGAGGACCGCCGGCGCCATCTGCGCTTCGTAGGCAGCGCCTTGACCCGGCGCCGCCTTTTCGGCGGCGGCGCGGCGCAGATGCTGGAAGATGAGCGTCGCCAGCAGCGGGGCCGCCGTGCGCTGGCGCATCTGGCCGTCCCAGGCCTCGATCAGCTTCGCGGCAGGATCAAGCGCCGGGTTCCTGAGCCCGCGCGCCTGGTACGCACGAAGCGCCTGGCCCGCCAGCCAGTGCGAAAAAGCGGAGTAAAGATCCGTCTGCACCGCCGGCATCTCTTCGGGTTTCCAGCCTGTCTTCGACTTGAGCCTCGCTTCGATCTGCCGCGAGCGGTAGTGTGTCGAGAAATTGCCGTTGACGCGATAGGGATAGCTGTCCCCAAAGGGATTCTGATTGGCGGTGACCAGCATCCCCGAAGGCGGGTTGTACGCAGCCGGCAGTTGATCGAATGGGATGAAGCCATCCCATTCATCATTCCCCTTGTTGCCGTCCGACGGGATATCGCCATCGTAGGTGCGCCGCACCGGCAGCTTGCCGGCGGCGTGATAGCCGATGTTGCCATCGATATCGGCGTAGACGAAGTTCGAGGCCGGGCCTGTGAAGCGGGCAAGGGCAGCGGCAAAATCGCTCCAGTTCTTTGCTTGATCGATGGCCAGGAATGGAAACCGGAAGCCGGGCTCGGAGGCCACCCAGCGAAGCGCGTAGTGCTGCTGACCGGCGCGCAGGAAGACGGGGCCGTGCCGCGTCGTCCAGACAGCCAGCTCGATGGGCGGCCGGCCTTTGATGCGGATCGTTTCGCGCTCCAGGCGCGCCTGCTCGGGGTGATCTTTGTAAAGGTAGCGGCCGGTCTGCGGGTCGAACTGCTCCAGGTACAGGTCTTGCACGTCGTAGTGCAGGTTGGTGATGCCCCAGGCGATGCGCTGGTTGTGGCCGATGATGACCGAGGGCAGGCCGGGCAGCGAGAAGCCAGTCACGTTCAACTCCGGAGCGGTCAGGTGCACCGCATACCAGGGACCCGGAAAGGCCCATTCCAGATGGGTGTCATTGGCGAGGATGGGCTTGCCTGTCGCGGTGAGCTTGCCGGAGAGAACCCACGCGTTCGACCCTGGCTGCACTTCGCCACCGGTGCGGACGGGGAAAAGAAAACTGACCTTCCGCGGATCGCCCTTGGCGAGAAAGCCCTGCTTGAGCACTTCGTCTTTCCATGTTGTCGAGAGAGTGCGGAACATCTGAAGGCCGGCCAGAACGGAGTCGGCGACGGTCCATGGACGCGGGTCGTAGCCGAGCAGCGTGAATTCCAGCGGCAGGTTTGAACGGTGCGTTTCAAGAAAATGATTGACGCCGCGGGCATAGGCGTTAAAAAGCCTGCGGTCGGCCGCATCGAGAGAAGCGGCCTGCTCGTCGGCGAGCCGCCCCAGCCGGAGCCGGCGGGCTTCCTGGTCGGACTCGAGGGCGGCCGGTCCGACGATTTCGGAAAGCTCGCCGGCCGCCAGCCGCCGCAACGCATCCATCTGCCAGAGCCGGTCCTGCGAGGTGATGTAGCCCTGCAGGAAGAATATGTCTTCGATGGATGCGGCCTCGATGTGAGCCACGCCGCGCTCATCCCGGACGGCCTTGGCGGCGTGGCCGACGGGCAGGCGCAGCGTCCCGGAGGTCACAGGCAGCGGACGCCACGCATACCAGTAGATCAGCGCGGAGGCCGCCAGCAACAGCACGGCGACGCCGAGGTTGACGATGCGAAGGATTCTGCCCACGATCCCGGGAGCCTCGATGCATTGTAGCGTGAGAGAATAGGGCCGGGAATGGAAGGCCATCTCGGCTACCGCATCTTACTGATGCTCTTCATCGTGGGGCTGAACGCGTTTTTTGCGGCTTCCGAGGTGGCCCTTGTGTCGAGCCGGCAATCCCGGCTGAAAGCGCTGGCGGGGGAAGGCCACGTCGGCGCGCATGCGGCCTTGAGTTTGCTTGCCAACTCGGAGCGAATGCTGAGCGTGGTGCAGGTGGGCGTCACCTTATGCAGCCTGGCGCTGGGCGTGGTCGGCGAAAAGCCGCTCGAAGAGCAGTTCATCGAATGGCTCCATCCGCTGGCGTCCACGGCGATGCTGAAAACCGTTCTGACGGCGGTCAGCACGGGACTCGCCTACATGATCATGACCTACATGCACGTGGTGATCGGCGAGGTGGTGCCGAAGAACGCAGGCATCGACAAGCGCGAGCGGCTGGCGGTGGTCATGGCCCCGGCGCTGCTGGTTTTCTACCGGGTGGCGGAGCCGTTTGTCTACGTGCTGGAAAGATCAGCCGCTGCCTTCAGCAGGCTGATCGGCGTAAAAGGGGAGCAGGGCGGCGGCCACTCGGTCGAGGAGCTGAAGTTCATTCTCAGCTCGAGCTTGCGCGAGGGGGTGATTCAGGGGTTCGCCGAAAAAGCGATGCAGCGGCTCATCGAATTGCAGGACTACCTGGTGCGGGAGATCATGGTGCCTCGCAACCAGGTGGTTTCGGCCCCGGTGGACGCCGCGCTCGATCAACTGCTGCGGCTCGCCAACGAGCATCAGTACACGCGGCTGCCGGTCTATGAAGACAGCCCGGAGCACCTGATCGGCTACGTGCACGTCAAGGATCTGCTGCGTGTGTGGGAGGAACGGAGAATTGCGACCGAGCGTCGCCGTGCCGTGCGGCCCTTCGATCTGCGGCGGTTTCTTCGTAAGCTGCCGGTGGCGCCGGAGTCAAAGCCGGTGGTGCAACTGCTCGACGAGTTCCGCGCCACTCATTCCCATATTGCGATGGTGGTGGACGAATTCGGCACCACGGTGGGCGTGGTGACGCTGGAAGACGTGGTTGAGCAGGTGTTTGGCGAGATCGAGGACGAACACGACGTTCGCCGCCCGCGCATCGAGGGGGCGGCCGCCGTGATTCACCTGGACGGCACGATCCCGATCCGGGATCTCGAGCTGCAATACGGCATCGAGCTGCCGGCAGAGGGCGGCTACGAAACGCTGGCCGGCTTTTTGTTGTACCGGCTCGGATTCGTTCCCAAGGCGGGCGATCACGTCGAAGAGAATGGCCGCCGCTACGTGATCGAGGAAATGAACCGGCACCGGATCGCGCGGGTGCGTGTGGAGAAGATCAGCACGGCGGCGACGGCGGCGGAATCATAGTTTGTTCAGCCCTTCGGTCAGCTCGACGTACGTGCCCCAGGGATCGGTGAAGAAGGCGATGGCGAGGCCTATCTGCGCCAGCTTGCGGTAGGGCGTGTCGAACTTGACCCCCATTCCCTCGAGGCGTTTGACGAACGCTTCCAGATCGCGCACTTCGAAGCCGATGTGATCGACGGCGCGGCCTTTGGTGGGGGCGGTGGCTGCCGGGGCTGGGGAGAAGGAAAGGTTGACGCCGGGCAGGTCAGCGGCGTCAAAGCGGCCGCGTTTGCCGGGCCTGGCGCCGAACATTTTGGCGTACCAGGCCTGTGTCTCGAGCACGGCGGTGTTGAAGAAGTGGATGTGGTGGTGCACGATGGGAGCGCTCAGGGCGGCGTCTTCGGTCAGCTCGAGGCGAACCCCGTCGGGGGCGAGCACGAAGGCCTGCCGCGTCTCCAGCATACGGCGCTCGATCTGGATGCCCATCTTCTCGCACCTGGCCAGATAGGCGTCGAGATTCCTCACTTTGAAGCCGAGGTGGTTGACGGCGGAGCCGTCGGAGCCGCCGGAAACAGCGGCCTTGCGCACCATGACGAGCACATCGGGAAACTTGTAGACCTCGGTGGCGCCAAGCTTGGTCACGGCCGCGCCCATGAAGTCAACCCAGAACTTGCGCGAAGCGTCGGGGTCGGTGGTGTTCAGATGCAGGTGGCCCATCGCGACGCCCTGGTCGTTGGGGGCGGGAAGCTGGGCCTGAAGAGAGAAGGGGAGCAGAACGAGCGCCAGTGGAAAAGGCATGAGGCGATGGTACAACGGCTCGCGCGCGGGTGTCACCTTTCGGTTAGCGGCTATCCTGTTCACTTTGTCTCGGTGGGGTCAGGCTTTCAGCCTGCGGCGGGCCTTCAGGCCCGCCCGCGCCGGCCGGAAGGCCGGCGGCAGCCAAGAATGGCCGCCCCACGCGGGTAACTGAACAGCATTGCGGTTAGCGGCTATCCTACACGCTCGACACGGCGAACGAGCGTGAACAGCGAGC
>JACQDF010000049.1 GCA_016201205.1 Acidobacteriota bacterium | reverse complement strand
TCGACTCGGCCACGGCGTCGGTGGAGAACTCGAGGCCCGTGCCCACGCTGACCACGCCTGCCGCCGACTCCGGCACCTCGAGCCGCAGCCGCAGCGGATGCGGCTTGACCAGCGTCAGAATCGCAGTGTTTTCCTTGATGTACTGCCCCGGCGCCGCTTTGCGTTCGGCGACCGACGCGTCAAAGGGCGCATAGATCACGGTGTCGCGCAGGCGCTTCTCCACCAGCCGCATGTCCGCCTTCAGCGTCTCGACGCTGGCCCACAAAGTCCGCATCTCGTCCCTGGATGCCTGGAACGCCGCCTCGCGCGCATAGAAGCCCTTTTCCAGCTCGTTGAACCTCTCCTGGGAGATGTCGCCGCTCTTCACCAGCTTCTGAGCGCTCTCGTAACGGAATCTCGAGTCTTCCATCTGCGCCCATGCCTGCTTCATCGCCGGAGTGGTGGCGGGCGCCTTTTCGGCTTGGGTGGCGTCCAGCCCCAGCCGGGCCAGGGCCTGGGCCAGCGCCGCTTTGCTGCGCTCGAGTTGGAGCTGGTATTCGGTCTTGTCGATCTCCGCGATCACGTCGCCCTTGCGCACGCTCTGGCCGAAATCGAAGCGGATCGAGCTGAGGCGGCCCGCTACTTCCGAGACCATCGTCGCCGTCTCGTCGGGCAGCAGCGAGCCGGTCACCAGAATCGAGCGGTCGATCCGCCGCTGCTCGGCGCGCGCGACCTGCACTTCCACCGGCTCGCGTTTCTTTTCCGTGGACGCTTCCACCGCCGGCTGCTTCTGCTGCCGCGAGCAGCCCGCCGCCAGGACCAAAGTAATCACGATTGCGTACTTCATTTCTTCATCCCGTTCAGGAAAATGCGGATCATCATCTCGAGCCGGGCCGTGCGCCGGGCTTCGTTTTCCGACAAACCGAACACTGTCAGATCGAGCCCGTACTGGCCGATCACCCCGCAAAACGCGCGCGCCACTTCGAGCGGATCCGCCTCGCGGAACACGCCTTCCTTCATGCGGCGTTCGATGTAGGCGGAAAGCTCCTGGTAGAACGGCAGGATGTGGCGCTGATAGAAGAGATCGGAAAGCTCATGGCCTTCGAGCGCGCTGTACAGCAGGATGCGGATGCGCGCGGGGTCCTTGACATACCAATCGAGAATGCCCTCGGCGATGGTCAGAAAGAAAAGGTTGTCCTCAGCCTGTTGCGCCGCCTGCTGGAACTGCACCCGCACCTGATCGCCTTCCGGCCCGGCCATGGCCAACTGCTCGATGATCGCGGAATACAGGTCGCGCTTGGAAGGGAAATGCTTGTAGAGGACGGGCTCGGAGACGCCGACGGCCAGCGCAAGCTGCTTTGTGGTGGTGCCGCGAAAGCCGTTTTGTGCGAACAGGCGGAGGGCGGCCTGGACGATGGCAGCGCGGCGCTGGTCGCCGGAGAGGCGTTGTTTGGGTGCGGGAGGGGTGTGGGGGTGGGGGTGCATTGCGATGAGATTAGTGAGTGCTCACTCAGCTAGCAGGCACTATCTTAGCGTGCACTACCCCACTTTGTCACCCCTCGCGTTCCTTAACAGCCCAAACACTGCGGTCTAAGTTGCCGAAGCATCGCGGTTTGCACCAAAGGCAAGTATGATAGTGAAGCGGCAGTTGATAGGAGGAAGGCCGTTCCCGTTGGCGCTCATGACGCTCTAGCGCGCTCTGACGCTGCGGGAGCGGGCCAAGGCATGAAGCGTCCATCGGCCCCGTTATTCGAGAAGACGAGCGCGACGGTCTTTGTCGGCCTTACGGACTGGCCGTCTGTGGTGGAGGCGCTTGGCCTCGTCCGTCTGGCGCCGGAGGAGCTCATCCGTGTGGCTGCTGTCGGTACAAGAGAAGACCTTCCGCTGCTGCTGGAATCCCGCCAATCGGGGCTTGGGATCAAGCAGATCAGTGCGACTGCTGATTTGAACCTTTTCAATTGCCGCCGGCAATTCGGGCGCAATCGCCGCAGGAAGGTCGAAGGCCAGTTCCTCGTTGCGCGCACCGCCGTCCAGTATGTCTATCTGCTGGTCGCCGTCGCGCCATCGGCGTTCTGGCGGCATGGAGTGTCGCGTCTGATTGATGTCTGTTACCCGACTGTCGCCGTGCCGTTCCTCACCCAGAGCGAACTCCACAGCACGCTGCGTCGTGCCCAGAAGGGAGCGCATCCCTTCGGGTTGCGCATCCTGGAGCTGTCGTCAAAGAAGCGCCTTACCACCGCCCGGAAGCGGTTTCAATCTGTCCGGGAATGGACCGATGCGGAACTGGACACGGTCTTTCGGGACGCACAGGAACGTAACGAGTGGTTTAAGTCGGTCACTTTCGGCCTAATCGAGCACCGGAATGAGCGCTGGGTCTCGACAGAAATCCGGGCCGCACTCTCCAAGTACGGCCAGTTCTCCTGCAACGGCAGAATCGACCTCTTCAACCGCACGGTCATCTCACAGATCCAGGAGGTCGCCGGCAAGCGGCTCAAATTCTTCGCGGATCGAGAGCGGCTGCATACGCGGAACCACGCGGCTAAACCTCTTCAGATAAGCTATGAGACGGAAATCTTCCGCTCAGCAGATCAGGCCAAGAAACTCGTGGAGGCTCTTGGCCGGTTCCGCCATGGGACGTCCACGGTCCTGCACGGCAACCCGTACGTGCATCTTTCCGTCGTCGATAACCTCGACTATTCATCCGCCGATGTGTGGGTCGTCGCCCAAGACCGGATTCTCATCGTGCCTCAGCTGACGGCCTCCGCTGCGGGGCTCAAGCGCATCGTGAACCACATCTTCGAAGACTTCCGCGAGGGCAACCTATCTGAGTACCAAGGCCAAGAAGACTGATTACGATCACCGAAAGACGCTCGAAGCATGCGACACGTACACCGACGCGGTCTTCGCCGTGTTGGGTCTGATTAACGAGGCGCGTTGGAATCCGTCTTCGAGGAGTCACCGGAAGGACGTGAAGTATGAGCTTGGACGCCGGATGACCACCTCGGCGGCCAACAGGGTCACGCCCTCGGCGGACGTCACTCCGGACGCGGTTGTGCAACTGGCGGCTCAGGAGGGGATCGTGGCGGAGGCGAAGCTGGGTCTCCCGAGGGACACGGCAGCTTGGGAGAAGGACTTGCGTCAGCTTGAGAAGTACGATGACGACCTCAAGGGATGGTGGACGACGGGCGAGCAACTGCCCACTCAAGACATCCTGGCATTGGTCCCAATCACGCGCGCCACGAAGTTCGTCGACCGACTGCGCGAAGGGCTCGAATCGAAAAAGCTGCGATTCGACCGGCGCCTTGCGGTCGTCGGGTTCTTCAAGCAGAGCGGTGTTAAGGACTTCATCACGCTCAAGAAGGAATGGGGGGATCTCACCAACGCTGACTTTTCGGAGCGGCTGCGACAGTCCAAGGCAATCGCATTCGACGTCCTTATCCTCCACTACCAAAAGAAGTTCATCGACTCCCCACCTCCGATGCCGTACCTTCTCCAGATCGTCTGGGACTTTAACTTCACCGCCTACGCCGCACGCGCTCAAGGCACGGGTGAGCGGAGTGCGGCGGTCACGTTCGAGGTCTCAGTTACCACCCTCACGAAAGAGATCCAGGACTATTTCGGCTTTCGGAGCACCGGCCCTCGGAGCCCAGAGATTCCCAAGCGCGCCTGGGTCAAGAAGACGCTGGATGCACTTGTCGAGTTCAGGCTCGCCACCCGCGTGGACGATGAACGTTATGTCATCGAGTACAAGCGGACGCGCAGAGACACGCTGCTGAAGTTCGGCAGCCTCTGTCACCAGCTACAAGAGAAGCAAAACGGTCCAGTTGGCTCTATTCCGCTGAGCCATCTCTGTGTGTCGTGGCGCGGAACTGAGGTTAACGACATCCGACCAGGTACAACCAAGCTGACGTTTTCGCGAGCCGCTACTCGATCTCGACGCAGGGTTTTGGCCCTATGTTGACAATGGAGCCGAAGACCCCAATGTGGTTGTGGACGCCTCCGGACACGCCACGGCGTTTTGAGGAACACGCGCAAAACGGACCGCGCCCACGGGAGGGACACTACGGTGTTCCTCGAGGGTATGGCGTCGCGGGGCGAGCTCGCCGGGCTATCGCTTGCGCTGCGTCATGCTGAACCAGTTGCCGGAATCGTCTTTGAAAAGCGCTTCGATTCCATAGAAGCGTTCCTCGGGCGGCTGAAGGAACTCAACGCCGCTCGCTTTCAGCTCTTCGTAGGTCTTGCGGCAATCGGCGGTCTCGAACACGCCCGCGCCCATCACGCCCTTCCGGATCAGGGCTGTCAAAGCCTCCGAGGTCTGCTGGTCCATCATGTGGCTGGGGCCGCTGGGCATCAGGACGATCTCCATGTCAGGCTGCCCCTTCGGGCCCACGGTAAGCCAGCGGAAGCCGCTCTCCATGCGGTGATCGGTCCGCACCTCGAAACCCAGCTTGTGGACGTAGAAATCGTAAGCCGAATCCTGATCGAGCACGTAGATAGTGGCGTGCGACAGTTTTTGAATCATCAGCACCTCCGGGTTACAGAGTGCCACAGGAGGCCATGGCCGCGCTTCTTGATTCTTGCTGTCCGCCGATCAGGAATGTACTGGAATGTAAAGGATATGGCCTGTGCCGTAACACCCGGGGCCTTCCCCATCGTCTTGTCGGTGATGGAGCTCCGCGATGGCTCGTGACGTTTTTTCCGCTGCTTTCGTGCTGGCCCTGCTGGCGGCGAACCCGCGGGAAGCGGGCAGCCAGCCTGTCGCGGGCGTGTCCCAGACCGGCGTTGTCCGCTCCGCCGGGCAGCCGATTCCGGGCGCGACCGTCACCGCCTCGAGCGGAAGCTCGAAGCTGGCTACCACGACGGACGAATCGGGCCAGTATCGCCTCGAGCGATTGAGCCGAGGCCGCTGGAAGCTCGAGGTTCGGATGACGGGATTCCAGGCCGCATCGCGGGAGATCGACGTGGCCGCGGATGCACCCACGGAAACGTGGGCGCTCGAGTTGCTGCCCAGAACAGCTACGCAGGCACAACAACGCCCCAGGCAGGGCTTCCAACGGGTTGCGGTTACCCAGGCACAGCAAGCGCCGGAAAATGCAAGTCAGCTCGAGATGGAGACGGCAGGGCAGGAAGCCCAATCCCCGGCGGCCAACGCAAATGAGGCGTTTCTGCTGAACGGGAGCCTGAGTGCGGGGCTCGAAAGCGGTCTCGAACGAGGTGCGGTCGAGGGGCGGGAGGGATTCTTCCAAAGGGGAGAATTCGGTATGGACCCATCCCGCGCGTTTGGTCCTGGTGGAGGGCCGGAAGGCGGGCCGGGTCAGCCCGGAATGGGCGGCCCGGGCGGTCCCCCGGGCGCAGGCGGCCCCCCTGGCCGTCCCCCTGGCGGGGGAGGCGGACCCCCTGGGGGTGGAGGCGGTTTCGGTGCCGGAGGCGGGCCGGGTTTTGGTCCCGCTGCAGGCCCCAGAGGCGGTCCAGGCGGCTTTTCCGGTCGTGGGGGTCCAGGAGAACCTGGCGCGCGAGGCCCAGGCGGACGCAGTTCCGGCGGAAGATATCGCCCCGAAGGCTCCTTTGGCAATCGTGCGGGCCGGGGGCAGCAAAGCATGCATGGGTCCTTGTTCTTTTCCTTCAGCAACTCTGCTCTCGATGCGCGACCGTACTCGCTGAACGGGCAGACCGTGGACAAGCCTTCCTATGCACGAGACCGCTTCGGCGCCAGCGTTGGGGGGCCTCTGAAGATCCCGAAGCTGATCAAGAGTGAAAAGACGTTCCTGTTTCTGAACTACACCGGCTCGGCGGGGCGCAACCCGTATCATGCCATCTCGACGCTGCCCAACTCCGCCGCACGCTCCGGCGATTTCTCCGGCTCAGGGTTCCCGGCGCAGATCTTCGATCCGTCCGGCCGCAATCCATTTCCCGGGAACCGTATTCCGGCGTCCCGAATCGACCCGGCGGCTCGAGGGCTGCTGGACTTTTTCCCGTACCCCAACCAGTCAGGGTCGGTGCAGAATTATCAATACTTCACCTCGGTCGGCAACAACAGCCAGCAGCTCGGAGTGCGTGTCAATCGCAGCATTTCCAGAAAAGACCGGTTCGATGTGAACGCCAACTTCCAGTGGCGCGACTCCAACAGCTCGCAGCTCTTCGGATTCCTCGACGGGACCAGCGGGCTTGGCAACAGCATCGGCCTCGGCTGGACACACAATTTCAGCCGGAGGCTCATCAACACGATGCGGACCGGCTTCAGCCGCAATCGAAGCGAGATTCTGCCTTTCTTTGCCTTCAAGACAGATGTCGCCGGGCAACTCGGCATCAAAGGAGTTTCGAGCGACCCGGTCAATTACGGCCCGCCCAATCTGATGTTCACCAATTTCGGCTCGTTATCGGATGCCAGCCCGCTATTGCGTCGCGATCAGGCGGCGAGCCTTTCCGAGTCCCTGCTGTGGGTCCGCGGAACACATAATCTCACGTATGGCGGCGAATATCGGAGAATGCAGCAAAACACGCGGACGGACCAGAACGCCAGGGGCACATTCCAGTTCAGCGGTCTCGCCACCAGTGCGCTCAACAGCCAGGGCCAGCCGCAGACGGGCACCGGTTTCGACTTTGCCGACTTCCTGCTGGGCCTGCCTCAATCGAGCTCGGTGCGCTTCGGAAGCAGCAGCAACTATTTCCGCGGCAGTGTCGTGAACTGGTTCGCGCAAGACGACTGGCGCATTCGCAGCAACCTGACACTGAACCTCGGAGTGCGTTATGAGTACTTCCGGCCGTTCCACGAGAAGTACAACCATCTCGCCAACCTCGACATTTCGCCGCAATGGAATGCGGTGGCCGTAGTGACGCCAGGGCAGGCGGGGCCGTTTACGGGCGTGTTCCCAAGCGGGCTGGTGGACCCGGACCCGAACAATTTTTCGCCGCGTGCCGCCGCGGCGTGGCGGCCGCTCCCGAAGAAGTCCTTTCAGGTGCGGGCCGGTTACGGCATTTTCCAGAACGGCGGCATCTACAACCAGTTCCCGGGCCGGCTGGCAGCGCAGCCGCCGTTCGCAAACACCGCGACGCTGAACTCCAGCGTCCTCCGCCCGCTGACGATTCAGAACGGATTCGCCGCCACCCCTTCGCAGAGCATCACAAACACCTATGCGGTGGACCGTCGCTATCGAGTGGGATACGCGCAGACCTGGAACTTCTCTCTTCAGCAGGGGCTGCCGCATCATCTGGTCGCCGAGGTGGTATACCTCGGAACGAAAGGGACGCGTCTGGATTTGCAGCGGCTGCCCAATCGGGCGCCGGCCGGTTCGCCGCTGACGGCCGAGCAGCGGCGGCAGATCGGCAACGCTGTCGGGTTCACCTGGGACACTTCGGACGGCAATTCCATCTACCACGCGGGCCAGGCGCGGCTGACTCGCCGGTTTACGCGCGGCCTCTCGGGCAACTTCATCTACACGTATTCAAAATCGATCGACAACGCATCCACGCTGGGCGGCGGGGCAGCGGCGGTGGCGCAAAACGACAAGGATCTTCGAGCCGAGCGCGGGCGGTCGAGCTTCGACCAGCGGCACACGCTGAACATGTTCTTTGTGCTGAGCTCTCCGGTGCGGCAGACCGGGACGCTGCTGGCGAATTCTCCTCGAGTCGCGCGCCTGACCCGCGACTGGACTTTGAGCGGAGGCCTCACGGCCACGTCGGGGACGCCGCTGACGGCCAGAGTGCTGGGCAATCAGGCGGACACGGCCGGCACCGGCTCGACCGGAAGCGGCCGCGCCGACGCCACCGGGGCGCCGCTCTACGCAGGCTCCGCCTTCTTCAATCCAGCGGCGTTCGCCATTCCGCGGCCGGGCACGTTCGGGAACTCGAGCCGCAACATCATCGACGGGCCCAGCCGCATCAGCTTGAATCTGTCCTTCGGCCGCTCGTTCCGTCTTGCCGATCGGAGGAGCATTGAATTCCGCATGGAGAGCCAGAACGTGACCAACCATGTGAGCTTTACCAGTCTGGGGACGGTGGTGAATGCCATCAATTATGGCCTGCCCACGGCCACCGCTCCCATGCGCAGCGCCAGCGCCGTGCTGCGTCTGAGGTTTTAGCCCATGTTTTCCCGCCGTGTGTTTGCCGCCGTTGTGGTTTCGCTGGCTGCTGTTGCTCAGCAATCTGACGTGGTGTTCCGCGCCACTACTAGGCTGGTCATCGTCGATGTCTTCGTCCGCGACCGCGGCGGAAAGGACCTGGCCGGGCTCGGCAGAGAGGACTTCACGATTCTCGAAGACGGAAAGCCGCAACAGATCTCGATTTTCGAGTTTCAGAAGCTGGATCCGGAAGCGCCGGCGCCGGGCAGCCCGCCGGCCGCGCGTCCGGCCGCCCCCGCCCGTCCCGCGGAGGCTCGTCCACAGACTATCACGACAGCGGCGCCCGGAAAAATCCAGTATCAAGACCGCCGGCTGATGGTGCTGTTCTTCGACCTCTCCTCGATGCCGCCCGCGGATCAGATTCGCGCCGGGCGATCCGCCCAGAAGTTCATCGAGCAGCAGATGAGGCCCGCCGACATAGTGGCCATCATGACCTTCGCCACCACTCTGAAAGTCGAACAGGATTTCACCGACGATCGGGAGCGGCTGACCGGGGTGTTGAACTCGATTCGCACCGGGGAAGCCAGCGAACTCGCCGCTGAAGCGACCACCGGAGATGAGAACGACGAGGACACGGGCGCCGCCTTTCAAGCTGACGAAAGCGAGTTCAACGTCTTCAATACCGACCGCAAGCTGAGCGCGCTGGAGTCGGCCGCCAAGATGCTCGCGGCGCTGCCGGAGAAGAAGGCTCTTGTTTATTTCTCGAGCGGCGCCGGCAAGACGGGCATGGAAAACCAGTCACAGCTTCGCTCGACCGTCAATGCGGCGGTTCGCGCCAATATCTCCTTCTATCCGATCGATGCGCGCGGCTTGATGGCGATGGTTCCCGGTGGTGATGCCAGCAAGGCGGCCCCGCGCGGCTCAGGACTGTTCTCCGGGCAATCGCAGCGCCAGCAGGCATCCAGGGTTCAGGACCAGCAGGAGACGCTGGTGTCGCTGGCAGCCGATACCGGCGGGAAAGCATTCCTCGACAGCAATGACTTAAGTCTGGGCATTGCGCAGGCGCAGGGCGATATCCGAAGCTACTACATCGTTGGCTACTACAGCGCCAATCCCGCCGCCGATGGCCGTTTCCGCCGCATTCAGGTCAGGCTCAACCGGCAACTACAGGCGAAACTGGACTACCGCAGCGGCTATTTCGCCCCGAAGGATTTCGCCAAGTTCACCAGCTCGGATAAGGAGCAGCAGCTTCAGGAAGCGCTGTCGCTGGGCGACCCGGTGACCGACCTTCCGATTGCACTCGAAGTGAATTATTTCCGCCTGGCGAGAGACAGATACTTCGTGCCCATCGCCGTGAAAATCCCGGGCAGCGAGATTATCCTGACCAAGAAGGGGGCCAATGAGACCGCCGAACTGGATTTCATCGGGCAGGTGCGGGATGCAAAAGGCAGACTGGCGGGCACTGTCCGTGACGGCATTCGCGTGAAACTGTCGGCGGCCGACGCCGGGCAGTTGGAGCGGAAAAACTTCCAGTACGACACCGGCTTTACCCTGGCGCCCGGCGACTACAAGCTGAAGTTCCTGGCCCGGGAGAATCAGAACGGGAAGATCGGCACGTTCGAGACGTCATTCAACGTTCCGGACCTGCAAGCGGCAGTCAACCGCCTGCGCATCAGCTCAGTGGTGTTAGCCGCCCAGCGGGAGCCGTTGAAGGCGGCGGTTGGCGCCGCTTCCAACAACCGGCGGCTGCTGGCCTCGAATCCGCTGGTGGACCAGGATCAGAAGCTGATTCCCAGCATCACGCGGGTGTTCCGCAGGAATCAGAGCCTCTATGTCTACCTGGAAGTCTACGACGCGGTGGCCGATCCGGGCGATCAGAAGGCAAGCCTGTTCACAACATTGAGCTTCTATCGGGGGAGAACCAAAGCCCTCGAGTCCAGTCCGGTGCGAGTGACGGCTGCTCTGGCCAGGCGCCCGGGAGTCTACCCCGTTCAGTTTGAAGTGCCGCTGGAGAAACTCGTGACGGGGCCGTACACATGTCAACTGACGCTGATTGATGAGGTGGGCAAGCGGTTCGCTTTCCCGCGTTCGTCGGTGGTGCTGTTGCCGTAGCGGCACGACGAGAAATGCCAGTTGCCGGCGCGCGCGGCTCCGTTTTGTACCACGCACCATCGGAACAAACTATCACGCTTCTGGCAGCGACGCTGCGAAGCCCGCGAAATCCGGCTGACCGCGGACGCCGTCAAAGTCCTTTTCCGCCGCGAGCCGCGCTTTCGAAATCCGCTCCCCGAAAGAATCCAATACCCTCAGCCAGCGAACCGCTTCCTTGGCATCCCCTGCTAAGGCTTCGAGGCAAGCCATGTTGAAAGCCCCCGCGCCAGCGAGAACGCGTTCGGCTTCGATAAGCTTTTGCCGCGCTTCCTGCATCAACTGGTTGCGTTCCTCGCCCGACTTCGTCTGCGCCTGGTCCAAGAGCGCACCGCCCCAGTTGCTCAACGCTTTGGGATCGTCCGGCTTCAGCCGGATGGCTTCGGCATACTTGCGGCCCGCCTCCTCAAAGAGCCGGCCGGCTTCCTCCCTCGACTTCGTCCTGGCTTGGCCCACGAGCGCATTGCCCCAGTTGTACAACGCTTCGGGATAGTCCGGCTTCAGGCGGATGGCTTCGGCACACTTGCGGCCCGCCTCCTCAAAGAGCCGGCCGGCTTCCTCCCCCGACTTCGTCTTCGCTTGGCCCAACAGCCCAGCGCCCCAGTTGCTCAACGCTTCGGGATTGTCCGGCTTCAGCCGGATGGCTTCGGCATACTTGCGGCCCGCCTCCTCAAAGAGGCGGCCGGCTTCCTCCCCCGACTTCGTCTTCGCCTGGTCCGACAGCGCATTGCCCCAGTTGTTCATCGCGATGGGCCTTGACTCCCGGTCCTGCGACAGAAAAGCGTAGAGTTGCCTCACCGCCCAGAAATCGTAGTCAGAAGCAGCACTCACGTTCCCCAGTCCTTGTAAGAGTGGAACGCCTAGAGCCGGCTCGTGCGGCGCCAGCCTCAACACGCACGAGATGGCTGCGGCCGGTTGCTTCTTCTCGTTCCACAACACAGCGCTCTTCAAAGCCAGGCGCTGCGGATCATCGCAGACCTGCGCCATGATCCGTGTCGCCAGTCTCTCGTACTCCGCGGCCAGGTATTCTTCCCGGTAATCGCGCACAAATACGCTCTCCATCAGCGCCATCTGCGGGTGATAAGAGAGGGGAACCGGGCGAATGCCGAGCACTTTCTCCAACTCTGCCAGTCGCTCCCGCTTGTAGCCGATCTCGCCAGCGGGGACCGGACTTGCCACCACGATCGTCGGCTTCGGGCCAAGGCTCGGGTTTTCAGGATCGCCCGCGTGGAGGTCCGCTTCATCCCAAGCGGCAGCACCCACGGGTCGCGGCGCGGGCTCAACGCCAGCTTCCTTCAGAAGATCGCAAGTACCGTACACGTTTTGGTCATTCAGCGCGGTGATGACTACCAAACGGTCCGCCAATGGCCCAACGCACAACCCCCCGATCTCAGTGACCCCCGTACGGCTGTCCACCAGAACATAGTCGTAGTGCGTCGGAAGGGACGGTTCGAATTCCTCCAGCCCAAGTGGCCGGTGAGAGAATTCCTGCCCCTTGAAATAGTGGTGAAGGATGCGACTGAGATCAATCAACTGCTGTGGGGGCAGCACCGCCAATCCAAGTTCAGCCAGGCGTCCATAGTAACCGGGTGTGAGATCAGTGCCCAGGACATCGAAGTGTCCTAACTGTCCCATTCGCGGCCGGAGGGCCGTCAGTTTTCCCTCGGCGACCACGCGGATGTAGTTGGATACAGGCGGCAGGTTCTTCGCCTTCTCGGTGACCTCGCCCCCGGCGCCGAGTGCAGCCATCGCCTCCCGAAGCAAGGTCAGGATATCTTTCGGGTGTGCCGCCGCAGGAGGCGCGAGTTCCTTACTTCGACTGAGGAACCTACTGAGGCCCGGCGCCTCCAGGTCCATGTCAACCACAAGCACGTGCCGGCCGCGTCCCACCAGCGTGTAGGCCACATTCAGCAGCGCCATGCTCCGGCCGACGCCGCCCTTGTAGCTGTAGAAGGTGAAGATATACGGGAATGGCATTAAGGTTTAGTTCACCGACAACGCGGCCATTCCACACATTGCACTTTGAGCCGGCAATTGATGCATCACTGGCGCAGATTTCGCTTGGGTCATCCGGCAGTAGCCCCCCACCAGGAGTGCGAACGACCCCTCGTCCAATGCACGCGCGGCCAGTTTGGCCATCAGATGTTCGGCGTTGGCGTCCTTCTTCATCCGCCTGATGGCTGCTTTGATCGCCAGCGGTTCCACTCGCCTGGAATCCGCCGAGATGGCGACACCGCTGAGACGATCCGCTTCTTCAATGTCACCTCGCGCCAGCGCGGCCTCCGCGTTGCCGATGCTTTCCGCCGCGATACGGCTCAGGGCTTGCCTAGCGTCACCGGACGGCTGGTAATGGTACTCAAAAGCCTGATCAACCCAGAGCTCGTAATCACCCTGAGCGGGGAATGCGCTGTGGAAAAGCGTGATCTCGGAAGCGTCCCTGAGCTCCTCAAGTTCAGTCACCGGTACTTCCGTGGCGTTCCATAAGAAACCCTCACTAATCGAAAACGGAGGAAGGAAGGCCCTCGTGTGATCGGCCTTTAAACGGAACACGGGAGGCACAATGGAAGGCAGCGTGGATTCGGTCAGAACATTCGCGTACCCAATGACTTCCAGGTCATCCAAGTTCCAGGGTGTTCGCATAAGAAGACTATTGTAGCTTTCGGCGAATATAATCGAGACACTCTCGCTGTAGCGTTTCGAAGCCGCTATTGCCAGGGGTGTCAAAGGTGATGAGGTCCACACCCTGGCTTTCGCACCAGCTCAAGAGACGCTCGACCTCACTGTCGGCAACCAGGGCCGTGGGGGCGAAGACGGCCTGCAAATGTCCGGTCCGAACCCAGACCTGCGATGGAATCCGCACCTCGTGTGTCCACCGCCGCTGATCTCCCCCGGTCAGACCAATCGGGCCCGGCCACCGAGGTTCCTTACCGTCGAGGTAGTCCGCCGGTGAGTGAAACAAAACGCTGAGGGAACGCCCGAGATAGTCGCGGTGATCGGGGATCGGCAACTGGTGACGCGAGAGGAATTGGCGTGGGGATTCCGCTGGATCATGGCGCGTGAATATGTGGACAAGTCCGCCGGAATCGAACGGAGTGGCTACGCCGTCATGGCGACGATCCTCTTCCAGAGTGTGCGCGAACAGCAAGCCGGCACTGGTGGCTGGATATCGAAACGGCGCGAGGTAGAAGAATACGGCATCGGCGGTGCCCAACGTTACTTCCGCGGAATTCGCCCTCAGCGTCAATTGGCCCGAGGCGGCAAGTTGAGCCTTCGACAGCACGCGTCCGTTCGTGCAGATGGCGAGGAAGTTCGCAGTGGAAGTCGAGTGCGCCAGGTACAAGACTTTGCTCAGCCTCGCCGCTTCACCCGGAACCGGGTTGGGGACTGCGATTCTCTTTTTCTCGGCGTAGGACACCAAGTCGGCGCAAAGCTGCTCGAGGTTGGCTTCCAGTCGATGGCGGTTCATGGGGCGCAGCCGTGGTGTGCAGCCGCTGATGCCATCCTAACACCCCATGGAGAGGGCGCCGAGTCAGTTGGGCAGCCGGGCGCACCGATGGCTTTGGTCCGCCGCTACTCGGGAATCAGCACGCCGATCTTGCTCTCGCGATTGTTCCCGTACCAGATCCGTCCCTGCGAGTCCACCGCCACAATGCGCACGTTGGCCCGTGGATTCGGATGCGGGGTGACCGAGAACTGCTCTGTCTCGGGGTCGAACTTGACGATCGTATTGCCGACAAACTCGTTGTACCAGACCTTGTCGTTCTGATCGACGACGATCCCGTAGGGCTGCCCATCCTCGGTCGGGGTGTTCCATTCCTTGAATTCCCCGGTTGCCGGGTCGAACACCGCCAGCATATTGCCGCGGTTCAGCGTTAGCCAGATCCGGCCCTTGGAATCGATCGACGGGCGGCGCGGCCCTGAATTCACGCTCGGTGTGCGGTACTCCTTGATCTCGACGGTTCGCGCATCGATGCGTCCGATGCGGTTCGACCCGATGCCGAACGAGCAGAACCACCCGTTCCCGTCCTTGTCGGCGATGATGCCGTACGGGCCGGAGTTCGGGGTCGGAATCACGAATTCTTCGATGTATCCCGACTCGATATGCAGCCGCCCGATGCGGTTGCCGGACTGCTCGGTGAACCAGATGGCGCCCTGGTTGTCGTAGATCGGCGTATGCGGGCTGCTTTGAGGCGTGGGGACGGGAAACTCGGTGATTTCCAGCGTGTCCGGGTTGATGCGGCCGATCTTGTTGGCGCCTTGCTCGGTGAACCAGATCACGTCTCCGGGGCTGACCGCGATGCCGTGCGGATTCGCGTTCGGCGTCGGAATCCTGATCTCGATGAATTCCTCCGTCTGCGGGTCAAACCGCCCGATGAGGTCGGCTCCAATCGCGGCGTACCAGATCCTCCCTTTGGAGTCGGCCACGACGCAGTGCGGCATGGAATTTGGCGTGGGCATGGGCCATTCCTTGATGGTCTGGGCGGCCAGGGAAAGGCAGGAGAGCCAAATCAAAGCGAACGGCATGTGAAGCACCTCGGTTGTCTTCATTTTAAGACGTGTTATTGTGCAGAAGGTTGATCACAATGCAAACATTGCTCCTGCTGGCAACTGCCGGCGGCCAGAAGCGCCGCTACGGCGTCGCCGGCCATTCCTATGTTGCGCTGGTGCAATTCGGAGCGCGCCCGCGCGCCTCGAGCATTCTGCAATTCGGCGTGAGCGGCGATCCGCACTCGCCGCATTATTTCGACCAGGCGCAGCTTTACGCGAGCCGGCAGTTCAAGCCGAGCTGGTTCACGCTGGAGGAAATCAAACAGAATCTGGAGCGGTCCTATGCAATCGAAGCAGCCGGGTTTTGATCAGGGTGCGCGGCTGCGACGCAGAGCCTTCTGCGGTATGACGTTCGCACAGGCAGGCGCTTCGGGTCCGCGAGGTGCTGCGGGTCCGGATGACACTTTGCGAACGGCCGTGAAGCGAAGAGCGATCCCGGCGGCGGTCGCCTCGGTCGCGGCCGCCGAGAAAACCATTTATGAGGGCGCGTTTGGCGGGCGGGGCTCGACTTCCGGAGTGGGTGCGACCACCGGCTCGATCTTCCAAATCGCCTCGATGACGAAGGCGGTCACCACGGTGGCGGCGATGCAACTCGTCGAGCGGGGATTGTTGAAACCCGACGAACCCGTCGCCAGGCATCTTCCCGAACTGGGCGGGTTGCAGGTTCTGGAGGGCTTTGAGAAGGAAACCGGTAAGCCGGTGCTGCGCCCGGCTCGCAGGCCGGTCCTGCTGAAGCACCTGCTGACGCACACGGCGGGTTTTGCCTACGCCAATTGGAACGGGAATCTGCTGCGGTACACGGAGCAGTCTGCTCCGGCCCCATCCGGCACAAGCGCGGCAGTTCCCCTATTGATGTTCGAGCCGGGTACGCGCTGGGAATACGGCACTAATACCGACTGGACGGGGCGGCTGGTGGAGGCCATCGCAGGACAGACGCTCGAGGAATATTTCCAGCGAAACGTCTTTGAACCTCTGGGCATGAAGGACACCGGATACATTCTGCCGGCGGAGAAGTTCGAGCGTCTGGTGAGCACGCATCAGAGGCAAGGCGATGGATCTCTGAAAGAGAATCCGCGAACGCCTCCAGCCGCGCCGAAGGTCTTCAGCGGCGGCGGCGGGCTGTACTCGACCGCCGCGGACTACGTGCGCTTCCTGCAAATGATTCTGAGACGCGGGCTGGGCGCCGGCAAGCAACGGATTCTGTCTTCCGGATCGGTCGAGCAGATGGCGTCCAACCAGATCGGCGAGCTGAGCGCCGGAAAAATGAAGAGTGTCAGGCCCGACCGGTCCAGCGACGTCGACTTCCACCCGGGCCACAGGGATGGGTTCAGTTACGGATTCCTGATCAACGCGACGGCGTACGAAGGCGGCAGGTCCGCCGGAAGCCTTGCATGGGCGGGCCTGTACAACACGTTCTTCTGGATCGACCCGAGGCGCGGGGTGTGCGCCGTTCTGTTGATGCAGTTTTTGCCGTTCTGCGACAGCGAAGCGATGGGACTGCTGCGCGAGTTCGAGCGGGCCGTCTACGGAGCGGCGTTTTGAGCGAGGGAAACACGCAGGCTGTGCCCTTGTGATACTCTTGAGAATTGGCCGGTTGCCGGTATGCCGGCGCATGTCAGCGAATCATTCGTTCTCAGAACCTATCCCTTTGGAGAAGCGGATCTGGTGGTCAGCTTCCTCACCCGGGACCAGGGTAAGCTCCGGGGCGTGGCCAAACGGGCCCGGCGCCTCAAGAGCAGCTTCGGCGCGGGCCTGGAGCGGCTGTCGCTGGTGCGGATGAGCTATTTTCAGCGCGAGAACCGCGAGCTCGTCAATCTCGATTCGTGCGAACTGATGCGGTCGCAGTTTTCGCTGCTTGCGAATTACGAAGCCGGGGTCGCGCTGGACTACATCGCGGAAGTGACCGACGAGCTGCTGCCGCCGGGCGAGCCGAGCGAGCGATTCTTTCGTCTGCTGGTGGCCGTCCTCGATTTCTTGCAGGCGGGCGCAAAGGAGAGGCCCGCCTCCATTTGGCCGGCGGCGCTGTACTTCGCGCTCTGGGGGGTGCGGCTGTCGGGGTTTTTGCCGGGCCTGCGGGTGCGTCCCGAGTCCCTGGCGATCGCGCAGGAGATGTTCGAGAAACCGATCAAGGACTTAACGCCCCGCGAATGGACGCGGCAGACGGCGGCCGATCTGCGCCAGACGCTCCACCGTCTGATCGAGGAGCAGATCGAAAAGCGCCTGCAAAGCGCGCCGCTGCTCGAAGCCCTCTGAAGCTGTAAGCGACCGATGGACACTTTCCAGGAAACAATCTTCAAGCTGAAGCAATACTGGTCGGACCGCGGCTGCATCATTCAGGAGCCCTACGACGTGGAGGTCGGCGCCGGCACCATGTGCCCGGAGACGTTTCTGCGCGTGCTTGGCCCGCGGCCGTATCGCGTTGCGTATGTGCAGCCGAGCCGCCGGCCGGCGGACGGCCGCTATGGCGAGAACCCGAACCGGCTTTACAAGCACCAGCAGCTTCAGGTGATCCTGAAGCCGTCGCCGGCCGACATCGTCGATCAATATCTCGGCAGCCTCGAGGCCATCGGCATCGAGCTCTCCAAACACGATCTCAAGTTCGAGGAGGACAACTGGGAATCGCCGACGCTGGGCGCGTGGGGCATTGGCTGGCAGGTGATGATGGATGGCCTGGAAATCACGCAATTCACCTATTTTCAGCAGTGCGGGGGCGTCGATCTCGAGCTGGTTCCCGCTGAGCTGACGTACGGCATCGAGCGGCTGGTGGCCTTCCTGCAGAACAAATCCAGCGTGTTCGACATCGACTGGACCCGGGAGGTGAAGTACCGTGAGGTGCGGCATGCCGAAGAGCTCCAGCAGTCGGTCTACAACTTCGAGCTGGCCGACATCCCCACGCTGTGGCAATTGTTCGAATTGCACGAAAAGGAATGCCGGCGGCTGATGGACGCCTATAAGAGCTATCCGGAGAAGAGCCGTTTTCCGGTGCTTGCGGCCTACGACCAGGTGCTGAAGTGCTCGAATCTGTTTAACCTGCTGGACTCGCGAGGCGCGATCAGCGTCACCGAGCGCGTCGGTGTGATCGGGCGGGTGCGCAAGCTGGCGGTTGGCGTGGCCGGGCTGTGGATCGAGCAGAATGCTTCCACAGGCGAGGAGGCAGCTTAATGGGCGCGCTTGCCCTGCTGGTGGAGATCGGCACGGAAGAGATCCCTGATTGGATGATCCGCCCGGCGGTGGAGAATTTTCGCGATCTGGTGACAGGCATGCTCGGCGAGCAGAAGCTGGGAGGCACGACGCGTTTCGCCGACGCGACTCCGCGCCGGATCGCCCTCATCATCGACGAAGTGCTTGCGCGCCAGGCCGACAGCGAACAGCTCGTGATGGGCCCGCCGAAAGCGGCTGCGTTCAAAGACGGCAAGCCCACCGCGGCGGCCGTGGGCTTTGCCAGGAAGAACAGCGTCGACGTCGGGCAGCTTCGCATCGAAGCGACGCCGAAAGGCGAATATGTGGCGGCGCTCAGGAAGGTCGAAGGCTGCGCCGCGAAGGACATCCTCGCCGTCGAGCTCCCGGAGCTGATTCTGAAGATCTACTTTCCCAAGACGATGTACTGGACCGGGAAGAACGGGCCGCGCTTCATCCGGCCCATCCGCTGGCTGGTGGCTGTGCTGGGCGAAGAGGTGATTCCGTTCGAGCTGGCGGGCGTCCATTCCGGCAATAAGACCATGGGCCACCGCGGCATGGGCTCGGGATGTTTTCCCGTGCACGCCGGCAATTACGAGCAGCAGCTCGCCGCCAATGGCGTCCTCGTGTCTTCGACCAGACGCCGCGAGCGCATTCTGAGCGGCATCAATGTACACATCAAGAGCGACGATGCGCTTCTGGATACGCTCGTCTATCTGACCGAATACCCGACGCCGATCCTCGGCAGCTTTGATCCCGGCTACCTGACGCTGCCGGAAGAGGTGCTCATCACGGTGATGCGCCATCACCAGAAGTATTTCTCGGTGCTGGATGCGGGCGGCAAGCTGGCGCCGCATTTCCTCGCCGTCATGAACATCGCCGGTGATCCGGAAGGCATGGTGCGGCGCGGCAATGAGCGCGTGCTGAGCGCGCGGTTCAATGACGCGCGTTTCTTCTGGGAATTCGATCAACCGAAGAAGCTGGCGGATCGCGTGCCGGATCTTGCCCATGTTACGTTTCAGGCGCGGCTGGGCTCGTATCTTGATAAGACGAATCGCATGGTGGCGCTGGTCAAGGAACTGGGCGGCAACGCGGACGCCGAGCGGGCGGCGTTGCTTTCCAAGTGCGACCTGGCGACGGAAATGGTGAAGGAGTTCACCGAGCTCGAAGGCGTGGTTGGCGGGCTGTACGCGAGCGCGCAAGGCGAACCGGAAGCGGTGGCCAAGGCCATCTATGATCACTACAAGCCGGCCGGCATGGAGGACGCGATTCCTTCGACGGCGGAAGGGCGGATCGTTGCGTTGGCGGATAAGATCGACACGCTCCGCGGCTGCTTCGCCATCGGCATGATTCCAAGCGGTTCGAAGGACCCGTTTGCGCTGCGGCGGGCCGCGCAGGGCATTGTAAAGATTCTGGTGGAAGGCGGGATTCAGTTCCCGCTGGCCAAAGTCGCCGCCGGCGACGCCGCGTTGAGCGAATTCCTTGTCGACCGCGTCCGCTACTATTTCCGCGATGTTCGCGGCTACGCCTACGACGAAGTCAACGCCGTGCTGACCGCCGGCTGCGACGACTTACCCGACGTGGCCGAGAGGCTGGCGGCGTTGCAGGCCGTCCGCCCCACGGAGCACTTCGAGCCGCTGGCCGCCAGCTTCAAGCGCATCAAGAACATCCTGCGGCAGGCGGACTTTTATGAAGGCGGAGCGGTGAACGAGGCGCTGCTGGAAGGCGGGCCGGAGCGCGAGCTTCACGACGGCTTCCGCCACGTCCGCGACACGATCCAAAGCCTGGCTTATCAGGCGGCGCTGGAAGAAATCGCACGAATCCGCCCGCGGGTGGACCTTTTCTTTGACAAGGTGCTCGTCAACGCGCCCGACGAGAAGGTGCGGCGCAACCGTCTCACGCTTCTGGCCAACCTGCTCACGGAGTTTTCCTCGATCGCTGACTTTTCGGAGATTGTTGCCAGTTCATCAGGAGATGCTCACATATGAAGAAATACGTGTATTCGTTCGGCGGCGGCACGGCCGACGGCGACGGCAAAATGAAAGACATCCTCGGCGGCAAAGGCGCCGGGCTTGCGGAGATGAGCCGCGCTGGCGTGCCGGTTCCTCCCGGCTTCACCATTGCCTGCCAGGTCTCGAATCTTTATTTCGAGGCAGGCAACCGCGTTCCGGAAGAGATCAACGGGCAGATGTACAAAGCGCTCGGGATGCTCGAAGGCCGGATGGGACAGAAGCTGGGAGACCCCGGAAACCCGCTGCTGGTCAGCGTCCGCAGCGGCGCCAAGTTCTCGATGCCCGGCATGATGGACACCATCCTCAACCTCGGCCTGAACGACGAGACGGCGCTGTCGCTGGCCGGCAAAGGCGGCGACCGCTTTGCCTGCGACTGCTACCGCCGCTTCATCCAGATGTTCGGCAGCGTTGTCCTGGAGATTGAAAAGAACGAATTCGAGCGCCTCATCGAAGCGCGCAAGAAGAAAGCGCGCGCCAGGCTGGACACGGACCTCGACGCCTCCGACTGGCTGGCGGTCATCGCCGGCTATAAGCAGCTCGTGAAGAAAAAGACCGGCAGGGATTTTCCGCAGGACGCGCGGCGGCAGCTCGAGATGGCCCGCGACGCTGTCTTCCGCTCCTGGAACAACGACCGCGCCATTCACTACCGCCGGATGAACAAGATTCCCGATGATTTGGGCACCGCGGTGAATGTCCAGGCGATGGTGTTCGGCAACCTCGGAGAGACGTCGGCCACCGGCGTGGGCTTCACGCGCAATCCGGCCACGGGAGAGAGGGTTTTTTACGGCGAGTTTCTCGTCAACGCGCAAGGCGAAGACGTGGTCGCCGGCATCCGCACGCCGCGTCCGATCGCCGAACTGGAAACCGTGATGCCCGAGGTCTATCAGCAGTTGCGCGAGATCACGGCGATGCTCGAGAAGCATTACCGCGATGTGCAGGACTTCGAATTCACCGTCCAGGAAAACAAGCTCTACATGCTGCAGACGCGCAACGGCAAGCGAACGGGGCCGGCGGCGGTGCGGATCGCTGTCGATATGGTGCGCGAGGGGCTCATCAACAAGAAAGACGCGGTCCTTCGCGTAGACCCTTCGCAACTGGACCAGTTGCTGCACCCGACGCTCGATGTCAAATCGCTTAAGTCGCTGGCCAGGCTGGGCAGGGGCTTGCCCGCGTCACCGGGCGCGGCGGTGGGCAGGATCGTGTTCACGGCTGAGGATGCGGTCGAGCAGTCGGCGAACGGGCCGGTGATCCTGGTGCGCAAGGAAACCGTGCCCGACGATATCCACGGCATGGAGGTCTCGAAAGGCATTCTCACCTCGCGCGGAGGAATGACAAGCCACGCTGCCGTCGTTGCCCGCGGCATGGGCACGCCGTGCGTGGCCGGTGCGGAAATGATGCAGGTGGACGAGCGCGGCCGCTCGCTGTCGGTGAGCGCTGACGGCAGGAAGGTCACGCTGAAGGAGGGCGACTGGCTCTCGATCGATGGCGGCACCGGCGATATCTACTCGGGCCAGGCGGCGACCAGGGAAGCCGATCCCACGTCCGGCTATCTGGCCGGGTTCATGGGCTGGGCCGATGAGTTCCGCGGCAGCTTCGGCGTTCGGGCGAACGCCGACATTCCGCGGGACGCAAAAGCCGCTCGCAAGTTCGGCGCTGAAGGCATCGGGCTGTGCCGCACGGAGCACATGTTCTTCGGCGAAGACCGGCTGCCGCACGTGCAGGCGATGATCCTTTCCGACAATGAGAAAGACCGCCGAAAAGCGCTGGCCAGGCTGCTGCCCATGCAGCGGGCCGACTTCGCCGGGCTGTTCAAAGCGATGGATGGCTTCCCGGTCGTGATCCGCACGCTCGATCCGCCTCTGCACGAGTTCGTGCCCAAGCGCGAAGAGTTGATGGTGGATCTTGCGAAGCTGCCTGGCGCGGACGCGGCCGCCAGGAAGGAAATGGCGGCGCGCTACCGGATGAAAGCGGCCGATCTGAAGAAGAGGCTGCCCGAGCTGCTGAAGCGCGTCGAGCAACTGCACGAGTTCAATCCGATGCTCGGCCATCGCGGCTGCCGGCTCGGCATCACGTATCCGGAGATCACCGAGATGCAGGCGCGGGCGATTTTCGAGGCGGCCGTGCAGGTGGCCGGCAAGGGCGTCAAGGTGATTCCGGAAGTCATGATCCCGCTGGTGGGCGGCGTGCAGGAACTGGAACATCAGAAGGCGATCGTCAAGCGGGTCGCCGAGGAAGTGCTGGCCAAAGCAGGCATGAAGAATCTGCACTACATGATCGGCACGATGATCGAGATCCCGCGTGCGGCGCTGACGGCCGACCAGGTGGCCAAGGAAGCGGAGTTTTTCAGCTTCGGCACCAACGACCTGACGCAGACCACCATGGGCCTGTCGCGCGACGACTACACGAAGTTCTCGAAGGATTACGAACAGAAGAAGATCTTCAAGGCGGATCCGTTCGCCGTGCTGGACCAGGAAGGCGTGGGCAAGCTTGTGAAGATGGCGGTCGAGCTGGGTCGCCGGTCGCGGCCGGATCTCGAAGTGGGGATCTGCGGCGAGCACGGCGGCGAGCCGAGCTCGGTCGAGTTCTGCTTTCGCGCCGGCATGAATTACGTGAGCTGCTCGCCCTACCGGGTGCCGATCGCCCGGCTGGCGGCTGCGCAGGCGGCGATCAGCGGGGACAAGACGGAGGCAATGCGCACGGCGTAGCCGTGTACTGGGTGTACCACCCCTTGACACCGGCCGCGCCTCCGATTAGCGTATCGAGTAGCTGTTTTGGCCGGAGAGAGAGCGCGGAGGTGTGCTGATGAGGACAGGGCGAGTGCTGATCCTGCTGGCCCTCGGGTGCGGTTTGTCATCGGCGGCGTCGTTCGATGCAGCGGTGATTGTCGATTTGATCTTCCCCGTGCCGTTTCCGCCGACGATCATTCCGGCGCTGGCGCCGGGAATTGGCGCAGGCTGCTTTTCCACGACCTCCGGCTTCGCGAGTGTTACGAGTTGTCCGCCACCCACCTCCCTTTTTGCGCCAAATACTTTGACCTACACAGCGGGAGCGGTTATCGGCTCGAGCGGCCCGGGAATCGGGTCCGCTTTTGCGAATTCCTTCGGGCCGAGCGACATGCTTTCGCTCACCAACATTGGAGTCGATCCGGCTGACTTCTTTTTCTCTGTCGCCTGGACGTGGAGTCTGACGGCCACCGCGGGACCTTTGGAAAGTGCGTCGGCGGGATACGACTTCCTGGTCTTCCGAGGCGGGGGAGGCTCGTTTGCCCCCTTTTTCGGCAGCTCGCTCACGATCAACTGCGTGGAGTGCGGAACCAATTCGAGCCTGGTGGCCCCGCCGCCCGTCGTCTTCTTCATCTCGATTCCGCCTGGACAAACGGTTCAATTTTACGTAGACGGCTTCGCCCAGGGCGACGCACACACCTTGCCTGAGCCGTCCACGTTCCTGCTGCTGGGAGCCGGCATTCTGGCGGGTGTTGGGTGGTGGCGGCGCCGGCCACTCGCCCGCTGACGCTTACCTCACAAAAAACGCCGCCTTATCCATTCCCGCCGGCACGGCCACGTCGAAGAAACCCACCATCATCTCTTCCGTGCTTTGCTCGCCGTAGGCGACCTCGGCAGTGGGATCGGGATTGCGGGGGTTGTTCGGGGAATTGTCGTACCATGCGGTCACGCGCAGGCGTGTGCCCTTGCTGAGCAGGAGCGGCGTCGCGAGCTGGTAGCAGAGCTGCCAATAGAAATCATAGGGCGCCACTCGGAGCAGTGTTTCCACGCGGCCGCCGGGCTCGATGACGGCGTATTCGAAGGCCTTGCCGCGCAAGTGCATATGAGGGAACAGGCCGAGCAGAAGGCAATCATTGGGAAGAGTGCCCGACGCGCTGACGCGGTGGTCCCGCTCTCCCGGAGGAATCCGGAGTTCGGTGGCGGCGATCTGCAAGGTGAGCACGCGCTTGTCGGGAGCGTGTCTTGCCCAGACCAGGCCGATCGAGGTGCGGTCTTCCAGAACACGGCCGGCCGGCGTGTAGTGGATCTGCAAGACGAGATCCGAGCCGGCGGGAATCTTCTTCGCCATGCCCGGAAGGCACGTCATCGGCTGCTGGCCAGGAGCGTAGAGAGCGAGAATGTCGCTGGTGGTTGTGCCCGCATGGGAGAACGGCTTGCCTGCCGGCGCGTCGCGGAGCCAGTCATGGGCGGGCTCGCGGATGTAAGCCACGACGTGATGCACCGCTTCGCGGGCGCCGGGACGGATTTCGGCGGCCCGCACCCAGCGGTCCTCCGTCAGATTCAGCGGCAGAATGATGAACTGGTACTTCAGCTCGCCTCGGGCAGGCACTCGCACAGG
Source organism: Acidobacteriota bacterium (assembly GCA_016201205.1). Classification (GTDB taxonomy): domain Bacteria; phylum Acidobacteriota; class Terriglobia; order Bryobacterales; family Bryobacteraceae; genus CADEFT01. The sequence continues at coordinate 49,581 of JACQDF010000049.1, read as the reverse complement.
CTCCGGCATCGCCAAACGCAGATCAGGAGGGGGAATATTCCATGCCGCCGTCCAGTGCACTGGGGGAGACGGAGACGGCTTGCCTTCGGGCGCGCCTGCCCGCACCCACGCATCGATGGCGGCGATTTCCGCGTCGCTCGGCCGCGGGTCGTTGGCAAAACGCACGGAGCCGGATTCGGCGAACCAGGGCGGCATCTTCCTGCTCAGCACCGCTTCGCGAATCGCTTTCGCCCATGGCCGGACGTCGCGGTAGGTGAGGAACGGGCGTGCGGCTTCCCCGGGCCGATGGCAGCGCTGGCAGCGCTTTTCGAGGATCGGGAGCACGTCTTCATGGAAGGTGGCTCCCTGGAGGGAAAAGATGAAGACGATCTCCGCCGCCAGCGCGCGCATCGCTTTCAGTGTAGCCGGGGCGGCGTTCCCCGATGGAGAGCTACAAGGCCGCCAGTCAGTCGGCCGGCTTCTGCCCCTCGGGCAACAGCTCGCCTTTGTCCAGGTACCGCACCTTGGTGGCGAAACGCGCGGCGTGCGGATCGTGCGTCACCAGCAGGATGGTCTTGCTGTAATCCTTGTTCAGCTTCGCCAGAATCTCGAGCACTTCGTTGGCCGATTTCGCGTCGAGGTTGCCGGTAGGCTCATCGACGAGGATCAGGTCGGGGTCGGTCACCAGGGCACGGGCGATGGCGACTCGCTGTTCCTGGCCGCCGGAAAGCTGCCTCGGGAAATGCTTCAAACGATCGCTGAGTCCCACCAGCTTCAAGGCTGTCTCGGCGTGCTCATGCCTCTCCCTCTTCTTGAGGTGCGTCAGTTTCAAGGGCAGCTCGACGTTTTCGAGCGCCGTCAGCACCGGAATCAAGTTGAACGATTGAAAGACGAAGCCGATGTGCGCGTTGCGCCAATGGGCGATCTCGCCGTCGGAAAGCCTGTTCAGATCCTGCCCGAGCACGCGCAGCTCGCCGGCCGTCGGCCGTTCCATGGCTGCGATCAGGTAGAGCAGCGTCGATTTGCCGGATCCCGACGGCCCCATCAGCGCCAGGAATTCGCCTTTTTGCACTTCGAGGCAGGCATCCTTCAGCGCCACCACCTTGTATTCATCGCGCGAGTACTCGCGGGTCAGATGGCGCGTATCAATGACAGTTTCGCTCATCGCTTCGACAGTTTCGCTCATCGCTTCGACAGTTTCGCTCATCGCTTCATCCTTCTTTGCGCTTGACGCGGTCTCCTTCTTTCAGCTCCGCCGGCGGCCGGACAAGCAGATCCTCGCCTCCCGACAGCCCCTCTTCGATCTTCACCCCTTGCGGAAGCGAAGCGCCCGTCTTCACCGGACGCCGGACCGCCTTGCCGCCCAGCATCACAAACACCGATCCATTCCTGATTGCCGAGGGCGGCACGATGATGGCGGGCCTGGGCGGCGTCGCGCCGGCCAAGGGCTTACTCTCGGCGAAGAATGCGACGCTGGCATTCATCTCCGGCCGCAGATAGTCGTCCGGCGTAACCACCTTCACTTTGACCTGCACGGTCGCTTTCTGGCGATTGGCTTCCGGCGAAACCTCATAAATGAAGCCCTCGTATTTGCGGTCCGGATATGCGTCTGTCGTGATGATGCCCTTCTGTTTCGGACCCAGCCGGGCGAAATCGTTCTGGTTGATGTCCAGCTCGACTTGCAGGTCGTTCAAATCGGCCAGCGAGACGACATAGCCTTTGGCGCCTCGTTCGCCGACGAAGCTTGTGGTCACGAATTCGCCTTTCTCGACGGCACGCTCGAGGATGGTGCCGGTCACCGGGGCGCGGATCACGGTGTTGGACAGCGCCGTCTCGAAGAAGGCGACCCGGCCTTTGCCCTCTTCGATCTGGCCGCGGACGGCGTCGATCTGCTCCTGGCGCGGACCGATGCGCACCAGCTCGTAGGTCTTCTCGAGCGAGGCTACGCGGGCCGCCTGGCTGTCATAGCGCGCCCCGGCGTCATCCAGCATCTGCCTCGAGAGCACACCTTCGGAAGCCAGCTTCCTGACGCGATCGAGATTGATCTTTGCGTTGGCGAGATCGGCATGGGCGACTTCGAGATTTGCCTTGGCCACTGCAATCTCCTCCGGGCGTGATCCGGCCAGCAATTCCTGAAGCCTGGCCTCGAGCGCCTGCACCTGGCCGTTGGCCTGCTGCGATTGCGCGCGGTATTCATCGTCTTCGAGGCGGACGATCACCTGGCCTTCCTTCACGCGGTCGCCTTTCTCGACGCCGATCCAGGCGACCCGCCCGACCACTTTCGAGGCGACCTGGATCTTGTGGTGGGCGATGATGTAGCCGGTGGCGTTCAGGATCACATCGCCTTGAGCGAACGAGCCGCCCGCGGCCGGCGTGGTTGCGGTGACGCGGACGATGTCCACCTCGATCGCCGCGCTGACACGGCTATAGACGAACCGCGCCGCGCCGAACAGCAGGAACAGCAGAACGCCGCCGATGATCCATTTGGCGGCCCAGCCGGAGCTCCGCCGCTCTTCAGGGCGGGCGATTCGCAGCTTTTGAAGGTCTTCCGGCATTGAGCGGCTCAGATGTCGCGGAGAGCCGTCAGGATTTGTTTCCGCGCGGCATTTCCCGCCGGAAGCAGGCCCCCCATCGTGCCCATCACGAGGGCAAAGAGAATCCCCGCCGCCATCACCGGCGGGGTCACGCGGAAGTGAAACGCCACCTCGCTGAAAGTGATCGTGCTGATTCCGGTGGAGAAGCCGTTCAGCGGCAAAACAAGCAGGACTCCCAGCAACCCGCCCAAAGACGCCAGCAGCAGGGATTCGATCAGAAAGCTCGTCAGGATGCTGGCGCGGGAGAAGCCGAGCACGCGCAGGGCGCCGATCTCACGGGTGCGCCGCGCCACCGCCGCATACATCGTGTTCATGGCAGCGAACGCGCTTCCGACGGCCATGATGAGGGAGACGAAGAGGCCCAGATAGCGGAACAGATCGCCCGACCGCATCTGCAACTCGTAGTACTCCTTCTCGGTCAGAGCAGTGACATTGAGGCGCCGGTCGGCTTCCAGATCCCGGATCAGCGCCGGGGCGGCCGCTTCATCGGCGGCGCGGATGAGCGCGGAGCTGAGCACTTCGGTGCGGTTGTTGTCGGCGCTCAACTGGTTCACGTCGGCAAAGACCTCGCTATTGGCAGCGGAGTTTGCGGCGTCCATCACTCCGACCACTTCCCAGTCGGCGCGGGCAAGGCGGATCTTCTTGCCGAGGCGGGCGTCGGGGAAACGGCTGGCGATGTACTTGCCAACTACCAGCTCGGCGCGCCCAGGCTGGAACCAGCGCCCGCTCGCCAGCCGGATGTGATCGCGCATTTCCAGTCCGGCTGGCGAGACGCCGCGGAAGGTGACGTTGGAACCGTCGGGATTGTCTACACTCGGCAGGTTGACGACGATGACCATTTCCAGCGAAGCCAGCGGATCGCCGCCTTTCCCCCGGGCGATGCCGGATTTGAACTTGAGATCCTGGAACACCTGGCGGTTCAGGTTGCTGCTGAGCTCGTCCGAGGAGCCCTTACGCATCACCAGCACGTGCAAAGGATTGCCGCTCGATCGCAACAGCGAGTTCAGACCTTCCACCATCGCCATCGTGGTGAGCAGCACGGCCACCGTAAGAGCGATGCCGAGAGCGGTCATCAGCGTGGTCGCCTTGCGCACGGCGAGATTCCGCAGGTTGTAGGCCAAGGGGATCTTCATAGGCTCAGTCCGTGCGCCGCAGGGCTTCCAGGATGTTGATGCGCGCCGCGGACCAGGCGGGCACGAAAGAGCTGACGAAGGCGATCATGACAGCGGCGAGCTGCATCACCAGGGCCACCTGCGGCCGGATGGTGAGCGTCATCAGCTCGCTGCTGAAGGCCGGCCCGCTGCGGATCACGCCGCACAGGGCCCGGGCCAGGAAGTAGGACGCAATGCCGCCCATCAGTGCGATGAGCATCGCTTCGCTCAAGATGATGCCGAGGATGGCGGAGGGGCGGAATCCGAGCGTTTTGAGGATGCCGATTTCGCGGACGCGCTCGCGGACGCTCATGGCCATGGTGTTCGCCGAGACCAGCATGATGGTGAAGGTGACGGCGGCGCAAATGCTGAAGAGAATGAGCTTCACGTTGCCCATCATGTGGAGGAAACTGAGGCCGAAAGCGCGCTCGGTTTCCGTGCGCGTCTGCACGGTTGCATTGCGGAACTGCTCGTCGACGGCGTGGATGATGCGCGGGACGGAATCCGGCGAATCAGCAAGGATGCTGATCGCGCTCAACTGGTCGCGCCCTGGCATCGCCTGACGCACATACTCCCAGTGGAAATAGAGCGATTCCGGGTCCAGCTCGTTGTCGTAGATTCCGCGCACCACCAGCTCGAGCGCCATGGGGTAGATATTGCCTTGAAGGGTAATGCGGTCCCCGAGGCGGAAGTTATGTTTCTCGGCCAGCCGTCTGCCGACTATGCAGGCCGTGCGCTCGCTTTGGAAGGCCTTTTTCTGGTCCTCCGGCATCCGCATCTCGGCGTAGAGGGTGAAAATCTTGTTCGGGTCGATGCCGAAGCGTGCAAAGAAGTTCTTCGGGTCGCGGGCATCCTTGTACGCGCCGCCGAACCACTGAAACTCCATGGCCTGCTTGACGCCGCCCACGGCGAGGATGCGCTGAAGGTAGAAGGCGGGCATCGGCAAGGTGATCGAGACGCGGTTGCGGGTGAACAGACGCAGGGCCTGTGCGGGATCAGTTTCGCTCAGGTACAAAGCATGGTAGATCGCCATCATCAGGCCCAGCAGGCACAAGGAAAGCGCCAGGCTCGAGATGGTGAGCAGACTCCTGCGGCGGTTTCTGGAAGCGTTTTTCCAGACAAGCGGAAAGTAGCGTCCCACTACCGGTTATTCTAAATCCTCGGAGCATAGCCGCGTCGTGAAATGATTGTAACGTTGCCATCGCAAATCCCCGACATGAACCGGCTGCTGGTGCGCGCCACCAACTGGGTGGGCGACGCGGTGATGAGCCTGCCGGCGTTGCGCGCGATCCGCGAGCGGTTCCCGAAGGCGCGGATTTCGGTGCTGGCGCTCGACCGGGTGGGCGATCTGTATGGACGCGAGTCCTTTGCCGATGAAGTCATCCCGTACACGGCCGAGCGGGGAAGGCAGGGCTGGCGCGGCAAGCGGAAGCTGGCGGCGGAACTGCGAGAGCGGCGGTTCGAGGGCGCGATCCTGCTTCAGAATGCGTTCGAGGCGGCGCTGATCGCGTGGATGGCGCGGATTCCGGTCCGCATCGGATATAACCGCGACGGGCGCAGGCTCCTGCTGACGCACGCGATCGACGTCCCCGGGAAGGACGAGATCCCGAGGCACGAGAGCTTCTATTATCTGGAGCTGCTGCGGCGCGCCGGTTTGCTCGAAAAGCTGCCCCGGGAAGCGCTCATCCGGCTGGAAGGCGCCGCGGCTGCACGGGGGGCGGGCGTCGAAGCACTGAGAGCGCGCGGGCTCGAAGGCGCCGTGGTCGGCGTGAGTCCCGGAGCCGCCTACGGGAACGCCAAGCGGTGGCTGCCGGAGCGATTCGCGGAGGCGGCGGCGATGGTTGCGAGCACACGGGGCGCCTCGGTGGCGCTGTTCGGCGTCGCCGGCGAGCGCGAGTTGTGCGAAGCGGTCGGCCGGCAGATCGAGCGACTGGGCGTGCCTTGCTGCAACCTGGCTGGTGAAACCTCGCTTAAGGAATTTATCGACCTGGCGGCGGCCTGCGCGGTGATGGTGACGAATGACTCGGGCGCGATGCACATCGCCTCGGCGCTGGAAGTGCCCACGGTGGCCGTGTTCGGAGCCACGGATCACGAAGCGACCGGGCCGGCGGGGCCGCTGGCGCGCATCGTGCGCGAGCCGGTCGAGTGCAGCCCGTGCCTGCTGCGCGAGTGCCCGATCGACCATCGCTGCATGACCCGCGTGCCGGCCGAGCGGGTGGCGCACACCGCTCTCGAACTGTTGAAATAAACATCTTGGAGTGCGCTTGTTCGATTCCCGCAACAAGATCCTGACGATGGCTGAAGCCCGCCGGCTCGCGGCCGTGCTGCGCGGTGAGGGCCGGCGCGTCCGCGCGGTGATCGCTTATTTCGATCCGCTGCTGCCCGCGCAGATCGAGCGGCTGCGGGATCTTGCCGGCGAGGAAAGCCTGTTTGTGGTGCTGGCGCCGGTGGAGGATGCGCTGCTCGACGCACGGGCGCGGGCGGAGCTGGCGGCGGCGATGTCGTTCGTGCGTGCGGTCCTGGTGTGCGACGGCGATCCGGAACAGGCGGCAGCGGCGCTTCAGGCTGACGAGATCCTTCACGAGCTGACGCGGGAAGCCGGACAGCGCGCCGAGTGGATGCGGCGGGTGCGGGAACGCGCCAGGCAGAGCTGACATGCGCATTCTGGTGGTCCGGCTGGGCGCGATGGGGGACGTGATCCATGCGCTGCCGGCCGTTGCCAGCCTGCGGCGAAGTTTCCCGCACGCGCGAATCGAGTGGGCGATCGAGCCGCGGTGGGCGTCGCTTTTGGAAAACAACCCGCACGTGGATTGCGTGCTGGCGCTGAACCCGAGGAGCTGGACCGGCTTGGGCTCCGCGTGGCGGACGATGCGCGAGGAGCGTTATGACTTCGCGGTCGATCTGCAAGGTCTGCTGAAGTCAGCGCTGGTTGCGGGAGCGTCGTGGGCGCGGGAGACGGCCGGCTATCATACCAGCCAGTTGCGCGAGCGCGCCGCCACCCTGTTCTACTCGATCCACCTGAAAGCGCAGTCCGCCCACATCGTGGACCGGCACCTGGAGCTGGCGGCAGCCTGCGGCGCGACCACGCAGGTGAAGGAATTCCCGTTGCCGGCGGGAAAGCCGGAAGGCGAATTGCCTCCCGGCGGCTTCGTGCTGGCGAGCCCGTTTGCCGGATGGCCGGCCAAGGAGTGGCCGCTCGAAAACTACGCGCGGCTCGGAGAACTGCTCGAGCGGAAGACCGGGCTGCGCCTGGTGCTCGATGGCCCGCCGGCGTCGGAAGCGGTGTTGCGCGGGGCGTCGCATGTTGTGGCGCGTGTCTCCTCGATCCCAGGTCTCATCCACGCCACCCGGCAAGCGCGGGCTGTGGTCGGCGTCGATAGCGGGCCGCTGCATCTGGCGGCGGCGCTTGGAAAGCGGGGGGTGGCGATCTTCGGACCGACGAATCCGGCGCGCAACGGGCCCTATGGCGGCGTCATGCGCGTGTTGCGATCCGAGAACGCAATCACCAGCTACCGGCGGCGCAAGACGCCGGACCCCGGCATGCTGGCCATTACACCCGAGACCGTATTGGAGAGTTTGGAGCTGTGATGCCGTTTCCCAAACCTTACGCCGATTTCGTGCAGCGGTTTCGCGTGCCGGGCGGTTTTGTGCTGCTGGCCGTATTCGTCTGGCTGTCGCAGCCGACGTGGCGTTCGATCGGGATCGGCATGCCGGTGTGTCTGGCGGGCATGCTGATCCGGGCTTGGGCGGCCGGGCATCTGGCCAAGAACGAGCAACTGGCGCAATCGGGGCCGTACGGCTATGTACGCAATCCGCTGTACGTGGGGTCGCTGCTGGCGGCGGCCGGTGTGGTGATTGCCTCACGGCACGCCGGCCTTGCGGCTGTCTTCGCCGCCGCCATTCTGCTGGTCTACCTGCCGGTGATTCAACTCGAAGAGGAGCATCTGCGCAGGCTGTTCCCGGAGTTCGGCGAATATGCGCGGCGGGTGCCTTCGCTTTGGCCGCGTCTGAAGCCGGCGGGCGCCGCCCGGCCGTTTCGCTGGCCGCTCTACCGGCGCAATCAGGAGTGGAAGGCGGTCTCAGGGCTCTTGTTCGCGGTTGCGCTGTTGGTGTGGAAGGCAGGCACCCGGCGCTAACGAATCTGCGAGAACGGCAGCGGCCGCAGCAGCGTGTTCGAGATATTGGAGACGATTTCGGCGTCGCTCAGGCCGGGCCGGGCGCGAAGCTTCTGCCACTCCGGATCGGCGCCGAAGGCGGCCCACGCTTTTTCCCGCGCCGCGAGGCTGTCATAGGCCAGCATGTACGTAAGATTCGGCATCCGCCGGCCAACGAGTGTTTCGCCAAAAAAGACCGGCGTCAGGCCCACGCGGCGGAAGACGGCCAGCTCGCCGCCCTGCTCGAACATGGCAATCTTGCGGCGCAGAGTGAGCGGGCTGTTCGATTCGTAGGTGCGTAATTCGAAAATGCGCGGCGGCTTGCCGGATTCGACTGGCGGAAGCTCGGCCTCCGGCATGGTGGGAATGGCGCGCAGCAGTGAGTTTTCCACGCGCACGTAGCTGAGACCCGGCTTGGCATCGAGGGTTTCGAGGTCCTTTTGATACTGCCTGTCGGCGGCGAGCTTGTCGAGAGCGCTTTCCCACGCCGCCAGACCGGGGAAGCTGGAGAGCACGAGCAGGAACGGGCCGTCGGGCGCGATGAGGCTGCCGAACACGCCCTCGACTTTGCCGCCGGCGCGGGACAAGGCGGGCAGGTAGGATACACGGAGGAAATCGCCGCTGCGCTGCGGTTGGGCGTCGGGGCTGTTGCGCAAGAGGAAATAGCGCAATTCGAACAGGACAGGGGAGCGTCCGGCGGCGGGGATGGAGGCGGCGGCCGGCACGGCGAGCAGGGAGCGTCGTCGGGTCATGGGACGACTGTAACAGACCCGGCCCTTCCGCCACCTGGAGGAAGAGGCCTTCCTGAACCTGCTGCGGACCGCCGGCGTCAGGAGCCGGACTTCAGAATAACGCGCACCCGCATTCCGTTTTTCAGCGGAAGGTCTGTGGGCAGAGCAATCTGCTCTTCGCCATTCAGGCCTTCCCGCACCTCGACGTGGGTGATGCTGGCGGCTCCGGTACGGATTGCGCGCCAGGCCACTGCATCTCCATGCAACACAAACACGCCCGTCTCCTCGCGTTCGCGCCGCAGCACTTCCTTGGGGATGGTGAGCGCGTTCTCGACGACGCTGGTGCGGATTTCGGCATTCACGTTGGTTTGCGGGATCAGCAGGCGGTCCGTGTTCTCGATGATGCAGGTGACTTCGCCGACCTGGCGCGAGTTGAGGGCGACAATCTGCGCCGGGAGCCGCTCCACGACGCCGGCCCACTGCTTGCCGGCGAGCGCGTCCCAGGTGATTGTGACCGGCAGCCCTTTGCGGATGCTGCCCAGCTCGGGCTCGTCGACATAGACTTGCACGCGAACGCGGTCCAGCCGGCCGATTTGGCCGATCAGATCGCCCGGCCGCAGATAGGCGCCTGTGCGGATGTCGAGCTGATAGAGCGCGCCGGGGATGGGGGCGCGGATCACGCTCATCTCGATGCGGCGTCTGGCGGCGTTTCCGGCGATCTCGGCATCGCGCAGCCTGGCTTCGGCAATCGCGTAATCAGGCTGGGAGACGAGCGCGGAGCGGCGCTTTTCGAGGGTGCGAATCTCGGTTTCCGTTTTCTCCTTGCGCTCGATGGCGTCTTCCAATTCGCGGCGGGTGGCGGCTTTCTTCTCGACCAGGCGGGCAAGCGAGTCGATCTGGCGCTGGAGAATGACAAGATCCACCCTGGCGCGCTCGATGGCGCCGTTCAATTCGGCGATCTCGCGCGCCCGGCCGCCTGAGCGGAGGACGTCGAGTTCGGCTTTGGCCTGGGCGATGCGGGCTTCGGCGGCGGCCAGCTCGTTTCTGGCTTCGGTGGCGTCCAACTCGACGAGGATGGCGCCCTGGGAGACGGTCTGCCCTTTGTCCACCGCCAGCCGGATCACGGCGCCTTCGCGCCCGGCGCGCACGGCGGCCCACTCGAGCGGCTCGACTTTGCCGTTGGTAAGAACACTGCTGACCAGGTTCTGGCGATTGGCTTTGGTGAAGGCGACTTGCGGCGGCGCGCTCTTCACCTTGTAGCCCCAGTAGGCCAGGCCGCCGAGCACAGCGAGCGGGAACAACCAGAGGAGTCGCTTCATCCGGCAGGGCTCGCGCAGTAATCGAACAGAAGCTGCCATTCGGCGCACTGCACCACGAGCGCCAGATGTTCCTCATCGGAACCCGGTCTGCGGCGCGCCTGCTCGACGAAGTCGATGAAGGCGAACGGATCCCAGCGCGGGCCGGCGCCGTATCCGAGCGCGGCGGCGTCCTCGGCCAATTCCGGAAACACCGGATGCGAGCTGGTGCGGCGAAACCAATACGAAGAATTGTCTGGATCAGGCTCCTGGCGGTGCATAATGCCGTGCCAGAAACTGCCCTCCGGGGTCGCGATGTCTTGCGAAAGCCGGTGCGACTCGTCGAGACAGGAAAAATAGAGCCAGAGACCGCTGAAGGCGGCTTCCGGAGCGCGGCTGCCGGGGAACAGATCTTCCGGGCGAAGCTTGCCGAGACGGGCCCGGGCTTGCGGGGAAGAGCACGTGCCACCGGCCAGCGGCATCAGCCGCGCGCCGTTGCCATCCAGAGCGAGGATGTTCGCGATGGCCGGCCCGTAGGCATGAGGGTGAAATGTCATGGTCCACTACTCATTGTGCCAGATGGCGCCTCCGCGATCCTCCAACTGGGATAAGGGTATGGTACATGCTTCTGGTGGCTGCTCTTTTTCTGCCGATCCACGCCGGCGCGCAGCAATGGCCTGTCTACGGCGGCGACGCGGGCGGCACGCGTTATTCCCGGCTCGATCAGATCTACCGCTTGGGCCGGCGGCAAGCTGCGGCGCCTGTTCTACGGCACGCTCGACGGGCAGCTTTGGGCGATTGATGCAGCCACCGGCAAGCCCGCGGACAGCTTCGGCAGGGCGGCCGGTGCTTTCCGTCAAAAGTGCTGGTCGGCGGATCGCGCCGACGTCCTAGCGAGTGTTTTCAGTGGGTCAATTGGCAGCTCACCTGCCCAAAAGGCAGGTGCGTGGCTCGCGTAGCAAGACTCCTGTTGAGGTTCACCGTTTTCGCACGCCGCCCTTACGTGAGAGCCCGAGGCCCGCCATGAACAGGTCGGGGACATCGATTCGGCCATCTGGGCGCACCCGGAAAACACCAATCTCAGTCAACTGCGTAACCAGTTCGGTGGCCGCGTTCGCTGGCGGGCGCGCGCAGGGTTGCGTTATATTCCACGAGTCGTCCCATCCGCGGCTGAGCAGTCGCTCGGCTTCTCGGCGCAGCATAGGAACGCCAGAACCCTCCAATCGATCCTTGACACCAGGCAACCAGGGCAGCTCGTGGGTGTTCACCTCCAATACGTGTTCCTTGGACACATCGTCCAGCGCGCGGCGGAGACTGCGGGGGTCGAGCAACCGATTGTAAGTCGCCAGAGGTCGCTCAAGTTCCTGGCTCGCAGCCTTCTCGATCAGCCGGACGAGGGCGCGCGGCATGGCGTGACCATTCCCGTCGCGAATGTGAGTGAGTAACCAAGCAAACGTACGACCCTTTTTGAGGTTGGCACCCATGTACTGCCCGGCAATCCTCTCAATCAGCGGGCGCGCATCGGGGGATTTTCCTATCAATGGAATCAGCGCGAGATCAACGTCTTGTTCAAACCGAACACGAGCAGCCTCGCAGTAGCGGCGCAGGTCTTCACTGGCATTCGCCAGCCGCTTCACCAGCATGCCGTACAGGTTGCGATCGCTCCATGTGATCTCGGCCCGGTTGGCGGCCAGTTTGATGAGATCGGCGCCGAACGATTGGGCATGCCGGCGAAACAGGTCCGTTCGCAAGAAGATCTTTGGCCGGATACGTTTCCAGCGCCGGGCGTTGTTGGCCCAAAATGAGATCAGCCCGTGAATAGACTGGACCATGGAATGCCAATCGTAGCCACCGATCACGTCGAGTTCGTCGTAGCTGACGATGATCCAGCGTTGGCTGCCCTCCAAGGTCTGGTCCAATCGGTCAAGCGCGAGCACCGGCTGATTTCCGAGATCGCCCAAGTTCCTCACTATGGCCTCGACGTCAGCGCCTTGTGATTCAAAAAGGCTCCGGCTTCTGAAACCGGCCAAGTCCAGATGTCCTGTCAGTGTCCGAAGAAGATAGGCGCGCCAAAGGTCAACGGACGCATCCGGATCCGACTGATGCTCGCTGAAGTATCGCCGTAATCCACTCATGTCCGGGAACTCCCTCTCGAGTGGATGGCCAGCGACCCAATCGATTTGCTGCGGCATCAACCGGCTCAGTTGCCCGCCGCTCACGCGCGCGATTGCAGGTAACAGTTTCTCACGCACCACTGCTCGGAACAGCTCACTCTTTCCGGAACCGCGACTTCCGACAACGAGGGCAACGTCGGGATCAAATGCACGACTGTGCTCGGCGACCGGATAGAAGGTCTGACGGAACGTGGCGGCATTTTCATTCTCGGCGATGCCACTGCTGCCCATGCTCGCCAGATCACTCAGCAACACAATACGTTCTTCTTGTTGAAGGCGGCTCATTCCCCCTCCTTCCCGAAACGGCTTGAGATGCGCGTCTCCAGGGCGCCGTATTCGGAATCTTGGAAGACGGGTACGGCATCTTCTATCGACCGCAGAAACGCCAGCCGAGGCTTGTAAGAGATCACTACCGGCACGTGCGGTGCGTCGTCCGTATCCATGTCGCGCATATACCAGTAGGCGTCTTCGTCCGGGTCTGTAGGGTTCTCCGCATAATAGGCCTGTTCAAACTCTTCTGCGGCGCGTTCTGCGAAGTGTTCCCTGGCCAACCCACCGACCGTTGGGTCATCCGGTACCATCGCCTGTACGATCAAGCACTCGGACTGTGATATCGATTTGCGAACGCGCTCTGCGCCGAGGCGATCGAGGAGAAGACGCAAGCCCGCCCAACTCTGATTTGATGTCGTGCCGAGCAACACGGTAAGATGCGCCAAGCCACTGAGGGCGAAGCCGGCGGCTTCTGACAGGCCAGCTCGGCAATCCAGCAATATCCACTCTGGTCGCAACTCGTCCCGAACTTGTTCCAATAACCGCAGAAGGGGATGCTGCTTACGGGGATGTGGAGGCTCCAAGTCGAGTCGTGCGAGGGTGGCCACGTAATCGGATTCCAGGCGCCCCGACGGGAAGACCAGGATCTCTCCCGCGCCAGTCAGAGCCTCACGGGCGCAGACATGGTAGTAGTCCTCAAGATCAAGGTGTTCAAGCAGTGGCGCTTCCAGCAGATAGTCCACGACGCCCCACGCCGAGGGTTGGGCGAACTCGCCCGGATCCAGCAACAAGCCTACCCCAGGGGCATCCAAGTCAAGGTCGAGTACCGCGACTCGCTCGCCTTTCCGGGCGCGTAGAACGGCGAATGATGCTAGGGCAGTTGTGCGTCCGACGCCGCCCTTGAAGGAATAGAAGGCGACGATCGGCGTGGCTCCGCCGTCATCGGGAAGCCGCCACGCTGGTTCGCCCGGTGCTTCGAGCCAGAAGCCACGTGTCCGCCGACGTGACGACCTTCGCAATTTGGGCGTGATTTCGCCGGCCTCCTTCCATGCCGTCTCATAGACCTCGAGATCTGCAGCAGACGCCCCGTTGGCCACCCAAAGATCGCCCGACCAGAATGGGCCAGATGCTTCCTTCAGCGAACCTCGCAAGCCGTTCTCCGCATTCGGCGGAACATCTGCGGTGAACCAAGCAACGACTCGGATCTTGCCGAAGACATCGTCGATCAGAACTGCTCGGTCGAGGAGCGACTCATTCTGCTGCAACACAGTTGCCGCCGCCTGGCGTGCTTGTCCGAAGTGCATCGTCACAGGTCTCCGTTCAGCCTCATCTGGACTATCACTTCATCGTGGAGTCGACGCGCCTCAGCAACCCAGGTACCTGCATCAATCTGGTTTACGAATCCTGCTGCCTGATAGCGCATCGTTTCCTTCCATCCCGGCGGATCACCGTAGGTCAGGGTGGTGAGGTTAGGATTGGTTAGGTAACGAGCCGTTCGACCGGACGGCAGTGCCACCAACGCCAAAGCACTGCGGCTGAGGCCGCCAAGATCATGGCCGCGTAGCACATTCCCCTCTACTTGAGCCACGGTCTTGATTGTGCACTCGACGGCGTAGCCGGCCAGATATCCGGCGCCGTCGAAACGATGTGCGGCCAGCAGGGCTTCGCCGTCGAGGACGTGTTTCGAGGCGGCGCCCGGATAGTCATCGGGACCTCAGGTGAACCTCGGCTTGAGGCGGGCCAGAATCCTCTCATTGTGAATTGCATGGAAACCACAATTATATTCGGTTGTGGGCATCGACGCGGCTGGAATCGGATGACAGGCCTAACGCCGGAATCGTGCGCGTTCTGCGGCAAGCTGCTGGAGGGCGCCGCGTTCGGCCCCATCTACACGCCTCTGGGGCTGAAGCCCACAGCGCTGTTCCCGGGCACCAACGGAGGCGCCAACTGGGGCGGGGCGAGCTTCGATCCCCAGACACGCACGCTCTTGCTGGCGAAAGGAGTGCCGCCGACCGGGACGTCGAATCTCGGCGGCTCGATCGTCACCGCCGGCGGGCTCGTCTTCATTGGCGCCACCGATGACAGCCGGTTGCGGGCGTTCGACAAGGACACGGGCAGGCAGATATGGACGTACCGGCTGCCGGCAAGCGCGCACGCCACGCCGATGATGTTTCCCGGCAAGAACAGCAAGCAATATGTCGTGGTCGCCGCCGGCGGCGGCGACAAGTACAATGATGTGTATTCGGACGCATTGATTGCATTTGCCTTGCCGTAGCTGATCCCATGCCGCTGACTGAGCTGGATCCATTGGTGCGTGAGTGGTTCGAGCGCAAGTTTAAGGCGCCGACCGAGCCGCAATCGCTCGGCTGGCCGGAAATACAAGCAGGTCACGATGTGCTCATCTGGGCACCCACCGGCTCCGGCAAGACGCTGGCGGCATTCCTCATCTGCGTGGACGCTCTGGTGAAAGCGGCGCGGCAAAGCATGCTGGCTGACCGCACGGAAGTCGTTTACGTTTCCCCACTGAAGGCGCTGAGCAACGACGTGCACAGGAACCTCGAGGCGCCTTTGGCGGAAATCAAAGCGCTGGCCGCCGAAAAAGGAGTCCCGTTGCAGGAGATTCGCACCGCGGTGCGCACCGGCGACACTCAGCAGCGGGAGCGGGCGCGCATGCGGCGCGAGCCTCCGCACATCCTGGTCACCACGCCGGAGTCGCTCTACATTCTCCTGACGGCGGAAGGGTCGCGGCGCACACTGGCCACGGCGAGCACGGTGATCGTCGATGAGATTCACGCTGTCGCCGGGGACAAGCGCGGCTCGCATCTCGCGCTGACGCTGGCGCGGCTGGACGCCCTGACCGGATCCAGGCCGCAGCGGATCGGGCTGTCGGCCACGGTAAAGCCGATCGAGGAGATGGCTCGCTTTCTGGGCCCATCCACGCGCATCGTTCGCGCGGGCGAGCGCAGAGAAATGGAACTCGCCATCGAGGCGCCCCGCGACGAGCTGGGCCCGGTGGCGAGCACGGAGATGTGGGCCGAAGTCTACGACCGGCTGGCGGAACTGGCGCTCGAGAATCGCACCACGCTGATCTTCGTCAGCACGCGGCGGCTGTCGGAGCGCGTGGCGCATCACCTTGCCGGGCGCATCGGCGAGGATCTGGTGATGCCGCACCACGGCAGCCTGTCGCGCCGCACACGCCTGTCGGTCGAGGAGAAGCTCAAGAAGGGGGCATTGCGGGCGGTGGTCGCCACCGCTTCGCTCGAACTGGGCATTGATATCGGCACGGTGGACCTGGTCTGCCAGATCGGCTCGCCCCGCTCGCTGGCGGTGGCGTTTCAACGCATCGGCCGTTCGGGGCATTGGGTGGGTGCGAAATCCAAAGGGCGGTTCTTCCCCACCACGCGCGACGAGCTGATCGAATGCGCGGCGCTGGTTCGAGGGATGCGCAGCGGCGACCTCGACTGCTTCCTCAAGCCGCGCGCGCCGCTCGACATCCTGGCTCAGCAGCTTGTCGCCGCCTGCGCCACCGGCGAATGGAAGCAAGAGGACCTGTTCGCGCTGGCCAAATCCGCCTGGTCGTACGAATCGCTGGAGCGGGCGGCCTTTGACGCGGTGCTCGAGATGCTGTCGGAAGGCATCACGACCTCGCGCGGGCGCAGCACGGCGTACCTGCATCACGACCGCATCAACGGCAAAGTGCGCGCTCGCCGGGGGGCGCGCATCGCCGCGATCACCTCGGGAGGTGCGATCCCGGACACGACGATGTACAACGTCGTCGCCGAGCCGGACGGCTCGACGGTCGGCACCGTGGATGAGGATTTCGCCATGGAGAGCATGGTGGGCGACGTGTTCATCCTGGGGGCGAGCTCGTGGCGGGTGCGGAGAGTGGAGCCGGGGCGGCTGCGCGTCGAGGACGCACAGGGGATGGCGCCGTCGATTCCATTCTGGCGCGGCGAAGCTCCCAGTCGCACGCCGGAGCTGTCCGGGCATGTCTCCGGCTTGCGGGAGCAGATCGCCCAACGCGCCGATGCGGCGGAGTTCCTGATGCGCGAATGCGGCCTCGATGCGCGTGGCGCCGGGCAGGTTGTCGATTACGTGCAGGCGGGCCGCGCGGCTTTGGGCGCCGTGCCGTCCCGCCGGCGGGTGATCGCCGAGCGCTTCTTTGACGAATCGGGCGGGATGCAGCTTGTGATTCATGCTCCCTTCGGCGCCCGCATCACCCGCGCCTGGGGACTGGCGCTGCGAAAGCGGTTCTGCCGCTCGTTCAACGTGGAATTGCAGGCGGCGGCGACCGACAACGGCATCATCATCTCCCTCAGCGAGCAGCATTCGTTTCCCCTGGAGATCGTCTTCGAGTTTCTCAAGAGCAATACGGTGGAGCCGGTGCTGACACAGGCTCTGCTGGCGTCGCCGATGTTCGCCGTCCGCTGGCGCTGGAACGCAACGCGTGCGCTGGCGATCCCCCGGTTTGCCGGCGGCCGGAAAGTCCCCGCTCCGTTGCAGCGGATGAAAGCGGATGATCTGGTTGCGGCCGTGTTTCCGGATCAAGCCGCCTGCGCGGAGAATCTCAGCGGCGAGATCCGCATTCCGGTTCACCCGCTGGTGAACGAGACGATATCCAACTGCCTGCATGAGGCGATGGATCTGGACGGCCTGGGCGAGGCGCTCGCCGGCATCGAGAGCGGCGCGATCGCCACGGTGGCCATTGAGACGCCGGCCGCGTCGCCGTTCTCGCACGAAATCGTGAATGCGAATCCATTCGCGTTTCTCGATGATGCTCCGCTGGAAGAACGGCGCGCGCGCGCCGTGCAACTGCGCCGCAGCGCGGGCATCGAGCTGCCCGGCGCGCCCGGCATGCTCGATCCGGAAGCCATCCGCACAGTGGCTGAAGAGGCCTGGCCCGCCGTGCGCGATGCCGATGAGCTTCACGACGCGCTGATGACGCTGGTCGTTTTGCCGCCGGCCGGCGAATGGCAGGAGCATTTCCACTCGCTGGCTCGAGACCGGCGTGTCCTGGTCTATCGCGGCTTTTGGGTCCCGGCGGAGCGGGCGGACGCGGCGCGGCTTGTTTACGAAAAGGAAGACGAGGCGGCGGCGGCTCAACTGATCGGCGGCTGGCTCGAGTCCGTCGGGCCGGCGAGCAGCAGCGCACTGGCGGAAAAACTCTCGTTGCCCGGCAAGCTCGTCGAAGCGGGCTTAGCGCGTCTTGAGGCCGCCGGGCAAGTGCTGCGCGGCCAGTTCACCCAGAGCGGCGCCGCCGAGTGGTGCAACCGACGCCTGCTGGCGCGCATTCACCGGCTGACGATGAGCAAGCTGCGCCGCGAGATCGAGCCGGTCACGAGCAGCGAGTTTGTGCGTTTTCTGCATGCCTGGCAGCACGCAGCGCCGGGGACGCAACTCCATGGCGCCGACGGGTTGATGGCGGTGATCCGGCAACTGGAAGGCTACGAGGCGCCCGCCGCGGCCTGGGAGACGCAGGTGCTGGCGAGGCGGGTGGCGGGCTATGCGCCGGAATTGCTCGATCAGCTTTGTCTTTCCGGCGAAGTGATGTGGGCGCGGCTGTCGCCGCCTTCCGGGCCCGGTGTGCGGCCCAACCGGCTGACTCCGCTGGCGATTTTTCCTCGCGAAGACGCGGAAGCGCTGCTGGCGCCGATTGCGGAGCCGCTCCTGTCGCATGCGGCGTGTGATGTCAAGGCCGTGCTCGAACGCCGCGGAGCATCCTTCTTTGCTGATCTGCAACGCGGGTCCGGGCATCTGGCCAGTGAAGTGGAAGACGCGCTGTGGGAGCTGATCGCAGCCGGGCTGGTGACTGCGGACGGCTTCGAGAATCTCCGCGCGCTGGTGGACGAAAAGCGGCGCCGGGGAGAGGGGCGAGGGCGGCTGGCGCGGCCACGCCACGCTGCCGGGCGATGGGCGCTCCTGGATCGCAACGCCACACCTGGCGTGGAGTGGTTTGGCAAAGTATTGCTGCGACGCTGGGGCGTGCTGTGCCGTGATGTGCTGGCGCGGGAGGTCCTCGCACCGCCGTGGCGCGATCTGCTGGTTGTGCTGCGAAGAATGGAGATGCGAGGCGAAATCCGCGGAGGACGATTTGCCGCGGCGCTGGTCGGGGAGCACTTCGCGCTGCCGGAAGCGGTCGACCTGCTGCGGGCGGTGCGGCGTTCCGCTCCGTCTGAACCGGACCGGCCTGTGGCGCCGGCCGACCCTCTGAATCTATCGGGCATCGTGCTGCCCGGACCCCGGATCAGCCCGCTTGCCCTCGCCCTTTGAGAAACTGATATATACTTCCTCTAGCAAACAAGGAAACGGGCCGATCGCGGCCCGGCGGACACGTCAACCGGGTCAAGAAAAGGAGAGGCATATGAAAGATCATTCTCACTTTTGCAAAGTTGTCAGCCTTGCACTTCTAACGACAGCTCTCGTCTGGTCGCAGTCCTACACGGCAGCGGTTCGCGGCCTGGTGACCGACGCCAGCGGAGCCGCCGTTCCGGGCGCCAGGGTCACCATCACGGAGGCCGAACGGAACCTGCCGCACACGGTGATCACCGATCAGGTTGGCCGCTATGTCGTCACCGCCTTGCCGCCTGGAAACTATACTCTCGCGGTGGAGGCGAGCGGCTTCAAGAAGCACTTGCGAGGGGCCTTTCCGCTGGCAGTGCAGCAGCAGGCAACCATCGACGTCCAACTGGAGATAGGTGAGCTTGCAGCCACTGTGGAGGTGGAAGCCACGGCTCCCCTGCTCAATACAACGATCTCCACTTTGGGCCAGGTGGTGGAAAACAAGTATATGATTACGCTCCCCAACATCGGCCGGAATCCGTTGGGCTTGATTTATATGACACCCGGCGTGGTGGGCTCAGCCGGTCGCCGTGGCGACACCAGCACCAACTTTGTCGCCAACGGGTCACGCAACTCCACTTCCGACATTCTGGTGGACGGCGTCACTGTGACCACCGTCGAACAGAACTCCGGCATCACGGACCTCAAGTACACGCCGTCGGTCGACGCGGTGCAGGAATTCAAGATGCAGACGAACTTCTTCCCGGCCGAGTACGGCCAGACGGGCGGCGCCGTGGTGAACATGGTGACCAAGTCCGGCTCGAACGAGTTCCACGGCACCGGGTTTTATTTTTTCCGTCACGCTGACCTGAATGCAAACTCCTGGTTCTCGAACCGGGCGGGCCGGTCGATCCCGTACTACCGCCGCGACCAGCTTGGCGGCGTCCTGGGCGGGCCGATCGTCAAGAACAAGACCTTCTTCTTCACGGATTACGAGTACACCAAGTCCAAGAGCCCGCTCAGCTACACGGCCACCTTCCCGACACTGGAACAACTGCAAGGGGACTTCACGCAGACCCGTTTCCCGGACGGCCGGTTGATCACCATCTTCAACCCGTTTGACACATTCACCAATGCAAGCAATGTCGTGGAGCGGCGTCCCTTTCCCGGTAACGCCATTCCCAGGTCGATGATCGATCCCATTTCGACGAAGGCGATGGCCTTCTTCCCCAAACCAAATCAGGTGACCAACGCAATTACCAATACGAACAACTGGTTCGAGCAGGGCATCAACGTGGGTCCCAGTCACAAGACAGACATCAAACTCGATCACAATATCAACGAAAAATCCCGGGTCACGGGCCGATACAGCTACAGCCGCGGCGATGGCAGCCCGCCCAACCTGTTCGGCCAGGGGAATCCCGCTTACACGTTCAACGACGGGCCCAGCGGGACCCGCACTCAGTCCGCGGTCGCCGACTTCACGCGGGTGCAGAGTCCCACCACGCTGTGGACTCTTCGCTACGGTCTGATCTACTCCAGCTACTTCCGCAACGCAATGGAGCCATTCGACCTCACCACACTCGGGTTGCCACAGTACATGAAACAGAAAGCCGACTACCTTGTGTTCCCGACGTTCGCTCCGGAAGGCTATACCGACATCGGGACGGAGGGCTGGCTCATCATGGACCGCCAGGAGGGCGCTCACCAGATCTCCGGCTCGGTCAGCAAGACCGTGAGCGGGCACAACTTCAAGTTTGGCGGGGAATTCCGCCAATATTTCCTGGATTACCTGCAACCCGGCTATCCCTCGAGCCAATTCGGCTTCTCCGCCCAGCAAACACGCCGCTTCAACAATGTCGGTGACAACTATCAGGGGAACGGCTTCGCCAGCATGCTGCTTGGCTGGCCCAGCGGCAACAGCTTCCACATCGACCCGAAGGCATTCACCCGCTCCCGCTACATGGGCTTTTTCTTTCAGGACGACTGGAAGATTACGCGCAAGCTTACCATCAACCTCGGCCTGCGTTATGAGTTCGACCTGCCGCGCTGGGAGACGCTGAACCGCATGAGCTATTGGGACCTGAACGCGAAAGCGCCCGTCTCCGTGCCCGGGTACGACCTTCGCGGCGTCTTCCGGTTTGTTGACGACAACCGCCGTTCACCGTTCAACGGCGATTACAACAACTGGAGCCCGCGAGTCGGATTCGCTTATGCTCTGAACAGCAAGACTTCCATTCGCGCCGGCGGCGGCATCCTGTATCAGCTCTCCCGGTCGACGGTCTTCGGACACACCGGTTCGGGATTCAGTATGGATTCCAACGGCACCTGGACGATCGATTCCGGCATCACCCGCTTCGCCACCATGAGCAATCCCTATCCGCAAGGGATGCCGCTCCCGCCTGGCAACTCGCTCGGCGATCGTACGTACCTTGGCCGGGGGGCGGGCACCATCCTCCCGGAAAACAACCGCAACCCTGAATACTACTCGTGGAACTTCTCCGTCCAGCGTGAACTGCCGTGGCAGGCGGTGTTCGAGGTCAACTACACCGGCAGCCGTGGGGTCCACCTCTTTGTGCCGTACACCAGCCTGACGCCGCTTTACCCGCAGTACTGGAGCCTCGGCCGCACGGCGCTGGAAGGGCAGGTGACAAACCCGTTCTACGGCGTTCTCACCGATCCGGTAGCGTTCAACCTGAACCGGCCCACCGCGCAACTGTACCGGCTGCTGCGGCCCATGCCGCAGTTCGACGGCGCCAGCGTAGGAACGGGTGAACCGCCTGTCGGCAACTCCAACTACCACGCCCTCCAGATGAAATACGAAAAGCGATTTTCGAGTGGGGTGACGATGATCGCGCACTATACCTTTTCGAAGATGATCGACGATTCCTCGATCTCGTCGGGGAACGTTTCCTGGCTGGGCGGCAGCACGAGCTTGCAGAACCCGCTGAACCGGCGCCTGGAGCGGGCGCTCTCGGCGCATGACGTCGCCCACCGCTTCATCATGAGCGGCGCGTACGAGCTGCCCTTCGGCAGGGGTCGCGCCATCGGCTCCGGCGTGAACCGCTGGATGAATTACCTGGTTGGCGGCTGGGAGGTCAGTGGCTTCTATACCCTCCAGGGCGGGGACCCGCTCCAGGTCAGCCAGTCCGGCGGTCAGCTCTGGAACGGTACGCAACGGCCGAACCTTATCGCCGATCCCTCGACCACCGGACGGATGCAGGACCGGCTGAACAGCTACTTCAACAGCAGCGCTTTTTCGAGGCCGGACCGCGACACGTTCGGGACGGCGCCTCGCTACCTCAACTACCGAGGCCCAAGAATCAACACCGTCGATGCGGCCTTGCTAAAGGGTTTCACGATCAGGGAAGGGCAGCGCTTCGAGTTCCGCCTCGAGGCCTCAAACGCCACCAACACACCGATCTTTGGCGACCCGTCCACGAGCTACGGCTCAAGCAGCTTTGGTCAGATCACGGGCGCCAAGGTCGGATCGCGCAACGTCCAGCTCGGCTTCAAGTACTATTTTTAAGGAAGTCGCTACGCTACTGCTCCACCCGGTAGTTGGGCGCTTCCTTGGTGATAATGACGTCATGGACGTGACTCTCGCGCAGCCCGGCGAAGGTGACGCGCAAGAATCGAGCCCGCTCCTGCAACTCCGCAATCGTAGAGCAGCCGCAGTAGCCCATGCCCGCCTTGACGCCGCCGACGAGTTGAAACGTCATTTCCGACACCGGCCCTTTGTAGGGAACGCGGCCCTCGATGCCTTCGGGCACCAGCTTGGAATTCGGATCCTGCCCGTAACGGTCGACGGAGCCTTGGGCCATGGCTCCCATTGAGCCCATGCCGCGATAGCTCTTGAAAGTGCGGCCCTGGTAAAGAATCATCTCGCCGGGGCTCTCGTCGGTGCCGGCAAAGAGGCTGCCGATCATGACGGAATCAGCTCCGGCGGCGATGGCTTTGGTGATATCGCCGGAGTATTTGACTCCGCCATCGGAGACGAGCGGAACGCGGGCAACGCGCGCGGCCCTGGCGCATTCCATGATGGCCGTGATCTGCGGGACGCCGGCGCCGCTGACGACACGAGTGGTGCAGATCGAGCCCGGGCCGATGCCGATCTTGATGCCATCAACGCCCAGATCAATGAGGTCTCGAGCGCCTTCGTAGGTGCCGACGTTGCCGGCCACCAGATCGACCTGCGGCAGGGCATTCTTGACGGCGCTGATAGCCTGCATGACCCGGTCGGAGTGGCCGTGGGCGGTGTCGATCACCAGCACGTCGACCTTGCGCTGCACCAGCTCCTGGGCGCGCTCGAGGAAATCCCCGGTGGCGCCGATGGCGGCGCCGACCCGCAGGCGGCCTTGCGAATCCTTGGCCGCATTGGGGTACTTCATCTTCTTCTGGATGTCTTTGACGGTGATCAGTCCCTTCAGAGTGTAAGATTCATCGACCACGAGCAGCTTCTCGACGCGATGCTGGTGCAGGATCTCCTGCGCTTGCTCGAGCGTGGTGCCCACGGGCACGGTGATGAGATTCTTGCTGGTCATCACCGCGTTCACGGGCAGCTCGTACCGCGTCTCGAAGCGCAGGTCGCGGTTGGTGAGGATTCCGACGAGCTTGCCGTCCTGGGTCACCGGAACACCCGAGATGCGGAAACGTTTCATCAGATCGAGCGCTTCGAAGATCTTGGCGTCCGGGCCGATGGTCACCGGATCGACGATCATGCCGCTTTCACTGCGTTTCACGCGGTCGACTTCCTCGACGTGCCGGTCAATGGACATGTTGCGATGAATGATTCCGATGCCGCCCTGCTGGGCCAGCGCAATGGCGAGATGAGACTCGGTGACCGTATCCATGGCGGAGCTGACGATGGGGATATTGAGAGCGATGTTGCGGCTGAACCGGGTCCGCGAATCCACCTGCGCCGGCAGGACGCTGGAGCGGGCTGGCACCAGCAGGATGTCGTCGAAAGTAAGTCCTTCGGGGATAGGCTCCTGCACCATAGAGAGAGGTTAGCGCAGTTCTCCGACGCGATGCAGCTTCAGCAGATTTGTAGTTCCCTTGCGTCCGACAGGTTGTCCGGCCACCAGAACCACGGTGTCGCCCGGCTTCAGAGAGTTGCGCTCGCATAGCAGCCGATCAAGCTGTACGAGCATCTCATCGGTGTTGTCCGTCTGAGGAGCGAGGATCGGATGGACGCCATAAATAACGGACAACTGACGGGCGACCTCCGGTGTATGGGTGAAGACGTAGATGGGCACCGGCGGGCGATAACTGGCGACCAGGCGGCCGGAGGAGCCACTGACGCTGAAGACGACGATGGCGGAGGCGCGCGCCATTTGCACAGCCTCGTAAGCGGCCTGGGCAATGATCCGGGGGAACGCCATTTCGCCGGCGCTCGGAAGCGGCTGGAAGCCTTTCTCGCGAATCGATGATTCGGCTTCGGAGGCGATGCGCGCCATCATGCGCACGGCCTCCACCGCATGACGGCCGGTGGAGGTTTCCGCCGACAGCATGACGGCGTCCGTGCCGTCGTAAATCGCGTTGGCGACATCACTGACTTCGGCGCGGGTGGGGAACGGATGCTCGACCATGGATTCGAGCATTTGCGTCGCGGTGATCACGAACTTGCCGTGCTGGCGGGCGCGTTGGATGATCGCTTTCTGGATCGGGGGGACTTTCTCGAGCGCCATCTCGACACCGAGGTCGCCGCGGGCCACCATCACGCCGTCGGATTCATCAAGGATTTCCTCCAGGTTCCGCCAGCCCTCGGGCTTCTCGATCTTGGCGATCATCGGCACGTTCCCTTCGTGCTCTTCCAGGAAATGCCGCAACCGCAGGATATCGTCGCGTCGCCGCACAAAGGAAAGGGCCACCAAGTCCGCGCCGTTCTCCAGGGCCACGCGCAGGTCCGCCATGTCTTTCTTCGTCAGGGAGGGCGTCGAGACCTGGACGCCCGGGAGATTGATCCCTTTGCGGTCGCTGATCGCCCCGCCGGAGACTACTTCGCACACGACCTGAACGCCATCGCTGTCAATCGCCCTCAACGTGACGCCGCCGTCGGCAAGCAGGATGCGGTCTCCGGGCTGGACATCGGCGGCCAAGCCGGCGTACGAGGTCGAGGCGCGCTCCCGGTTGCCGGGGACTGGTTCCGTCGTCAGGATGAACCGCGCGCCGGTGGCTAGCTCGACGCCTCCGTTTTCAAATGATCCAAGGCGGATCTTGGGACCCTGTAAATCCAGCAGGACGCCGGTGAGCGCGTCAACGGATTCGGCGACCCGCCGCACCAGCCGGATGGTCTCCTCAATCTCTCCATCGCGGGCATGCGAAGCATTGATGCGGAAGACATCAGCGCCTGCCTGGATCAGGCTCCGGACGGTCGCCTCGGACCGGGACGCGGGGCCCAGCGTGGCTACGATCTTGGTGGTGGACATTGGAATCGATGCGCTACGATGACCTCTTGTCATTATGACCATCTTCGAAGCAGTGGCTCTGGCGGTGATTCAAGGGCTGACGGAGTTCCTGCCCATCAGCAGCTCGGGGCATCTGGCGCTGGCGCCGTGGTTGTTCGGCTGGAAAGACCAGGGGCTGACATTCGACATCGCTTTGCATTTCGGCACGTTGCTGGCCGTCTTGATTTATTTTTTCCGCGATTGGCTGCAACTGGCGGCGCAGGGGTTCGGCTTGCCGTACCGGCCGGATCCCGTGATGGCCCGCAGACCCCAGATGTTGTGGTGGATGGCGGCGGCCAGCGTGCCGGTAGGCGTGGTGGGACTCTTTCTGAAAGACTATGCGGAGACGGCTCTGCGGAACCCGTGGTCGATCGGCGGGATGTTTATCTCGGTCGGCCTGCTGATGTGGTGGGCGGACGAGGGGTTCGCGCGAAGAAAACAGATCGATGGCATCACGTTTCTGGATGCTATGACGATTGGGGCGGCTCAGGCCCTGGCCGTCGTGCCCGGAACCTCGCGCAGCGGCATCACGATTGTCGCGGGCCGGTTCCGCGAGCTGGAGCGGCCGGCGGCGGCGCGCTTCTCCTTCCTGTTGTCCACGCCGGCCATTGCCGCCGCGGCGGCGAAGGCCTTCCTCGACCTGCGCAAGCAGGGGGGCATATCGGACGAGATGATGGCGCCCTTTCTCGCCGGCATGGCAGTCAGCGGGCTCACTGGACTGGTGGTGATCGCCTTCTTCCTGAGGTACCTCGAAAACCACGGATTGCGGTTGTTCGTGTACTACCGCGTGATTTTTGGCATAATAGTAATCGCTCTGGCTTTCATCCGCGGTCCCTTAGCGGGAACGGGATGAGCATACTAGGACCCACGAGGCACCCTCGGCTCAATGAGGCGGCCGGTGTCGTGTACGTCATCGGCGCGCTGGTTCTCTGGCTGAGTCTTTTCTCCTTCCACCCTTTGGATCCCTCCTGGAACACGGCGACGCCGCTGCGCGCGCAGAACCTCATTGGCAGGTTTGGCTCCTATACCTCGGATCTGCTCTTTCAGATGCTAGGTCTGGCCGCCTGGCTGCTGCCGGCGGCGATGGCGGGGCTGGGGCTGAAATGGATCCGCTCCCGGCCGATTGAGCTGCCGCTTGTTCGAGCCTCGGGCTTCACACTGCTGCTGCTGGGCCTGTGCACGGCTCTCTCGCTGCTGCCCTTGGTCCGTCCTTTCTCCGGAGTACTACCTGCGGGCGGCATGGTGGGCGTGCTGCTGGCCGATTCCCTGGTGGGGATGCTCAACACGACCGGGGCGGCCCTGCTGACCGGCACGTGCCTGTTCGTGTCGCTCTACTTGGTTTCCAGTTTCTCGCTGGCGAAGGCGTCCGCCATGTTCGAGGGCCCGGCCCGCTGGACCGGGACGCAGCGCGAGCGGTGGCGGCGCTGGCGGCAGGAACGCGTGCTGCGGCGGGGGGCACGCCGCCGTCAGAAGGAAGAGAGAGAGCGGGAAAAAGCGGCCGCCAAGGCCGCCCGCGAGCAGGCGAAACGGATTTCGCCGGCTGCATCCGAACCGCGTGCTGAGCAGCTCCCATGGGCTTCCGACACCCGCGCGGCGGAACCGGAAACGGTTCCCCCATCCTCCTTCCCTCCGGCGCGTTGGGAAGCGGAGCCTGCTATCCCGCAGCCTCCGCCGGCAGCGGAAGAAATCCCCATTCGGGTGCTGGAGGAGATGGAACCGCAGCCGGATCAGGGCACCCCGGAGCACACCGCCCGGAAAGCAAAGGTAAAACCTGAGCCACGGCGCAAGACCGCCTTTCAGTTGCCTTCCACCGAGCTGCTGAACGAGCCCACCGCCCGGGGCGGCTACGACAGCGACGAGCTCAAAGAGATTGCCGGCAGGATTAAGGCCAAGCTCGAAGAGTTCAATGTGCTGGGCTCGGTGGTGCAGATCAACCCGGGGCCTGTGGTCACCACTTTCGAATTCAAGCCGGAGGCGGGCATCAAGTACAGCCGCATTGTCACCTTGAATGACGATCTGTGCCTCGGCTTGCAGGCCGAAAGTATCTTTATCGAACGGCTGCCGGGCAAACCGACGGTGGGCATCGAGGTGCCGAATTCGCGACGTGAGCTGATCAGCCTGCGTCAAATCCTGGAATCGGAGGAGTTCCAGAATTCGCCGTCGAGACTGACGATCTCCCTGGGCAAGGACATCAACGGCCGCATCAAAGTAGCCGCGCTCGAGACCATGCCGCACCTGCTGATTGCGGGCTCGACGGGATCGGGTAAAAGCGTCATGCTGAACTCGCTGATCATGAGCGTGCTCCTGAAGTCAACTCCCGAGGAGGCGCGCATGATCCTGGTGGATCCAAAACGCGTCGAGATGGGAATCTACGAGGGTGTTCCGCACCTGCTGACGCCGGTGATCACCGACGCCAAGCAGGCGACCAATGCGCTGCGCAACGCCGTCCTCGAGATGGAGCGGCGGCTGAAGCTGCTGGCGTCGCAAGGCGTGCGCAATATCGACCAGTTCAACCGCAAGATGCGGCAACTGGAAGCCGAGCCGCGCAGCCTGTTCGCAGACGAAGAGGAGGGGGAAGAGCGGGAAGATCTGCGGCCGCTGCCGTACATCCTGATCGTCATCGACGAACTGGCGGACTTGATGATGCTGGAGCGCGCCAACGTCGAGGCTTCAGTGACGCGGCTGG
This sequence comes from Acidobacteriota bacterium, assembly GCA_016201205.1. GTDB lineage: Bacteria > Acidobacteriota > Terriglobia > Bryobacterales > Bryobacteraceae > CADEFT01. The sequence goes on along the minus strand of JACQDF010000049.1, from coordinate 21,819 downwards.
CGCAGATGGCTCGCGCGGTCGGCATGCACCTGGTGCTGGCGACTCAGCGTCCGAGCGTGGATGTGATCACCGGCCTGATCAAAGCGAATTTCCCCTCGCGCATCAGCTTCCGCGTGGCCACACGGGTGGACTCGCGCACGGTGCTCGATGTGATGGGCGCCGAGCACCTGCTGGGCAAAGGCGACATGCTGTACCTGCCGCCGGCATCGAGCCGCCTTACTCGCGTGCATGGCGCGCTGGTGACCGAAACCGAGATCAACCGCGTGGTCGAGCACTGGCGCGACCAGGCGCTGCCGCACTACGACCAGAGCTACCTGCTGCCGCCACCGTCGGAGGAGGATGATCTGGTAGTGTCGGAGGGCGAGGAATCCGGCGAGCGCGATCCGGCGTACGAGGAGGCGGTGCGGGTGGTTCTCGAAATGGGCAAGGCGTCGACGTCGATCTTGCAGCGGCGGCTGCGCCTCGGCTATGGGCGAGCCGCGCGCATCCTCGACATTATGCACCACGAGGGCATCATCGGCCCGCCCGATGGGAGCCGCCCGCGCGAAGTATTGGGGCGTCCGGACTGGCTGGAGGACGGATAGGCGCCGGAAGCTGCAATTCACTTGCGTCGCCAGGTGTGGGAGGCGAAGTCAAAATCGTAAGCGGTGCGCTCCGGCACTGGCCGGGCATTGTTCTTGGGCATCCACTGTGCCAGCTCTTTCTTAAGCGACTCATACTGCGGATCGGCCGCCAGGTTCTTCCACTCGTTCGGGTCGTTCACACGGTCGTAAAGCTCTTCCCCGCCGTCGTGGTAACGGATGTAGCGCCAGCGCTCGGTGAGCGCGGCGTGGTTGCCAGGCTCATGGGTAGAGATGACGGGCCGATGTCTCGCCTTCGGATCGCGCAACAATGGCGACAGCGTTTCGCCTTCCAGCTCCTTGCGCATCGGGAGTCCACACAGCTCACACAGCGTCGGGTACACGTCGAGCAGGCTGACAGTCTGCCGGCGCGGCGCGCCTGGCGCCCGTATGCCCGGGCCGGCGATGATCAGTGGGACGTGGGTCGAGCGCTCCCACAGCGTGGATTTGTGCCAGTGTTGCTTCTCGCCCAGGTGCCAGCCGTTGTCCGACCAGAAAACGACGATTGTGTTGCGGGCATAAGCGCTCCGATCGAGTGCGGCAAGCATTCGTCCCAGCAGAGCATCGGCGAAGCTGATCGAGGCCAGATACGCCCTCACAGCCTCTTTCCATTTCCCCTCGGCGACGATGCGCCTGTGTTCTTCCCGCCGGAAAGCGGCAAGCTCCTGGCCCACTCTTGGGATGTCGTTGAGATCGTCTTCCGGCGCCACCGGCATGCGCACTTCCGGGTACAGATCAAAGTAGGACTTGGGCGCGAACATCGGAATGTGCGGATGCCACAGCCCGACCGCCAGAAAGAACGGCTGCTTGTGCCGGCGCTCGAGAAACCCGCTCGCCCAGTCGACCGCCTTGGCGTCGCCATATTCGGCTTCGGGCTTGTCGAGCACGCCCCAGTCAAACTCGCCCGGGAAGTTCTCCAGGCCGTTGAAGGGATGGCCCGGCGGCGCCGGAATCTTCTTCACCCATGGATACCACTCGACGCGCCGGTACCATGGGTCATCGAAAATCTGGAGTTGGAACTCATGCCACTGATCGGGTGGGTTGAATCCGGCCACGTGGTGGAACACTTTCCCGGCGCCGGCCACGTGATAGCCATTCTGTTTGAAGTGCATCGGCAAGGTGACCGCGCCGGGCAGCGCCGGCCGCCACCACTGCTCGTTGTTGTAGACGCCGGTGGTGGATGGTCGCATGCCCGTCAGCAGCGCGGTGCGCGACGGATTGCACAGCGGCGCAGCGCAGTGAGCATTGCTGAACAAGACTCCACGCCGCGCCAGCCGGTCAATGTTCGGTGTCCGCACACCCTGGTAGCCGAGGCAGCCCACCCAGTCATTCATGTCGTCGACGGAAACAAACAGGACATTGGGCCGCTGCCCGCCGTGGAGCGACGCGCTTGCCGCCAGCGAGCCGGCGACAGTCTTCAGGAACGCGCGGCGGTTCATCGCACCACTACAGGCCGAGGCAGACGGCCATCATCAGGATCGAGGCCGCCGGCAGCACCAGTAAAGCCTTCTTGAGGCGTCCGGGATCGTCGCCGGCGATGCCTCCGATGAGGGGCGAACTTATCACCAGTCCGAGCCAGCCTGCAGTCACGGCGATTCCGGTCGCGGTCGCCGCCATGTTCGTGAAGCGAGCGCTGACAATGGCAAGCGTCGTGGGGAAAACCGGCGCCATGGCGATGCCCGCCAGGAACACAAGGACCCACGCAGTCGTCGGGCTGCTGCTTTGCAGCATCAGGAACGTCGTGACCGCCATCAGCGCGCCGGAAGCCACCAGCACATGTTCCGGAGAGACGCCGGTGAGAATGGGAGAGACGGCGACCCGGCCCAGCAGCAAGCCCAGAGCAAAACCCAAAGAGAGAATCGTGAGCGCCCTGCCTTCCGGCACGCCTTGCGCAATCAGGTGCCGCACCAGCCAGTTCCATACTCCGACTTCCGAGGCAACGTAGACGAAGAGAGTAAGCGCAAGCAGGATGAGCGCAGGGGCCGCCAGGAGCGATCCGACTTGGGAAGGATCAAAGGCAACCTGGCCGCTGGCAGCGGGCATTTGAGTGGACGCATTCACCGCGAATCCGGCCAGCACGAGAGAACCGGCGAAGATGAGCAGCCTGCTCGAATTGTTCTGGAACAACCTTGCAGCCACCAGCGGGGTCACCAGCCCGCCGAGGCCGAAAAACAGATTCAGCACGTTGAATACGCCGGCCGTGGAGAGCCCCTCCAGCTTGATGTGCGGAGGCAACCCGTTTGCGCCCACCACCACCGCTCCGCCGCCCGTGCCCAGCAGCACCATCAGGGCGGCGACGGCGCCATAACCGCCGGCGGCTCGGAGGCCGAACAGAGCCAAGGCGATCAGCCCCAGCCCCAGCAGGAGCCCGGTCTTGGTGCCTTCGATATCCATCAGCGGCCCGCCAAAGAAGGATCCGATCATCAGACCGATGGCCTGAGCCATGGCGATGTTTCCGTTCTGTTTCGGGGTGAGATGAAACCTTTTGGAGAGATCCGGCAGGATGGTGCCGAGCATGGCGGCGATCATTCCGTAGACGAAGATCGCCAGAACCGCAGCGACGATAAGCATAGTCTCAAGATGCTATCAGAATTCAACGGGAATGGGGAATCCGAAGAACTCCGATGTCGCGGGCCCGGGCCGGCGCGGTTTATCTCGCTCGGTTTTTCCTGCGAGTGGGCGCCGGCGATTCCCGGGTTGCGTGCGAAGCCGGAGAAGGAGCAGGTGGTGCACTCGCCGGCTGCTCCGATCGGAACCCGAAGCGTCTTTCCGGCCCGGGCGCTCGTTTGATCTCATCGATTACCTGGAAGATCGCTTCAATCTCGACGCCTTGCCCTCTTTGCGCCAGCTCAATCTCCGCGATCCGCCGCGAGAGGTCTTCCTGGGTGGGCGCCATGGCGCGCGATTGCACAAACGCTCGCATGATGGTGATGTTCACCTGGATGGCGCGGTCGCTGTTGAGCACCGACGACAGCATCGCGACTCCCTGCTCGGTAAAGACGAACGGCAGATGGCGGCGCCCGCCCCGGCTCTGTTTTTCGGCCACGATTGATATTGCAAATTGCAAGATCAAACGCGCTTCCTCCTGTGTCAACCGGAACATGAAGTCTGGCGGAAACCGCCTCGGATTGCGTCTCACGGCCAAGTTCAGGTTCCCCGTCGTAACTCCATAGAGCTCGGCGAGGTCGCTATCGAGCATGACCTTTTGCCCGCGAACCAGGAAAATGCGTTTCTGAATTGCCTCGACGGGCAGCGTCGTCGTTTTCTTGCTCAGGGCGGCAGCAGTAGCCGGCATATGGTTCCTCTCGTAAGTTAGTGCGCGCAGGCGACTGAAAATCGCCCGGAATCTTGGCGGAGGGGCAGAAAAACATCCAGACAGTACTTGACACTGTCTAATTTACGGCGCATTCTGGAACTGGATGGATGGCGAATCACAGTTTTCGCTCTCCGAGTTGGAGGCGCGTTCCGGAGTGCCGGCGCGCACCATCCGGTTCTACATTGCTCGTGGTCTGCTGGATGGACCTGCCCGGGCGGGACGCGGCGCCTACTACACCACGGCGCACCTGCGGCGCATCGAGTGGATTCGCGAGCAGCAGAGCCAGGGGGCGATGCTCGCCGAGATCGCAGTCAAACTCCGTCCGGCGCCGGAGGGTCAGAGGCTGGCGCAGCCGGAAGCCTGGCTGCAATACTCGCTGAGCGAAGACGTGCGGGTGATGGTTCGGGATGGCGCCAGCCCTTGGCGCATCCGGCAGATCCGGGCCGCTCTATCCGAGTTGGCCGGAAGATTGAGTAACACAGACGTTGAGACAAGGAGTCCAGATGGCGACAGAAACAAGTAGTGTTCGGGGATTTGCGCCGGTTGCGGTCGAAACAGGAGAGGAACTCGAGCTTGCGATGCAGAGGCTGTGGCTGACCGGCCACGTCCTGCCGGTGGGCGCCCGGCTGATGGTGCACCACGTTTTTCAGTCCAAGGAAAAGAAGCCCATGGAGGCGGTTTATGCGTTCGGCCTGCCGAGGGACGCCGCCTTGCGCCGTTTTGTCATTCGAGGCGAGGGATTCACCGCGCATTCGGAACTGCGTCCGACCCGGGAAGCAGTCGAGGAATACGAGCGAGGCATTCGCGATGGATCGTTGTCGACGCTGGCTCGCGAGCATGGCGACGGGATCGTGAATCTCAGTGTCGGCAATATCCGTCCCCGGGAGAAGGTGACGGTGTGCCTGGAAATCCTGGCTGGTGTGGAGCTTCACGACGACAGCTTCCGACTTCGCTTCCCCTTCACGCTGGCGCCCTGTTATCATCCGCGGGCGCGCCTGCTCGAGATCGCGCCGGGCGCCGGGGAGATCGAGCTGCCCGAAGATGAATTCGGCGATGTCATGCTGCCGCAGTTTCGGCAGGATTCCTCAAACCTGCACGCCGTCGGTTTCGATCTGCGAGTGACTTCGCCCGGCGGCTTCGACGGGATCGGATCGCCGTCGCATCGCGTGCGCATTCAAGTGCAGGATGCCGGCGGCGTACGCGTGCTTCTGGCCGCCGAGCGCGATATTCCGAATCGTGACCTTGTGCTCGACGTTCAGCACTGCAACGCCAGGCCGGAAGCGCTGGCCGGAACAGGTCTCGATGGGAAGCGACACTTCATCGCCATTGTTCCTTCCACCTCTTTTGGGGAAAAGCCCAAAGGCGCCCGGCGCGTCGTGTTCGTGCTGGACCGCTCAGGGTCTATGCAAGGATTGCCCATGGAGCAGGCCCGTAAGGCGATCGAGGCCTGCCTTGGCGCCTTGAGCGCCGAAGATTCCTTTGGTCTGGTTGCGTTCGGCGACCAGACCGAGCACTTTCAGACCAGGTTGTCGCCGGCCACGCGCGAGAACCGAGACGCGGCCAGGGCATTCCTCGCGAGCCTGCAGGCGCGGGGCGGAACGGAGCTGGCGCCCGCGGTGGAAGAGGCCGCCGGCCTGGGCGGAACGGGCAGCGACCTGTTCATCCTCACCGATGGGCAAGTGTACGGCACGGAGCAGATCCTGGCTCGCGCCCGTGCTGTTGGAGTCCGCCTGCATTGTCTGGGCATCGGCAGCGCCAGCCAGGATCGCTTCCTGGCTTTGCTGGCGCGGCAGACCGGCGGCGTAAGCCGCTTCGTCACGGCGACGGAGAGGGTTGATATGCCGGCTGTGGATCTGTTTGCATCCCTGGGAAAACCCGTTGCGGAGAGCATCCGTGTGACAGGCGCCCACATCCAGCCGGACCCTCCCCCATGCGTCTTTGCGGGCACGCCGCTGGCGATCTCCGGCGAGGGAGCCGATGGCGAGTTGCGAATTCAATGGGATGGCGGCTCTCTCGACCTGCCGGTCGGAGATTGCGGCCGGCGCATCGGAGAGATGGTGCGGCTGCTGCGCGGCGCGCGGATGATCACGGACTTGGAAAGCCGACAGATCAACACGGGCCGTGAGCAGAGCCGGATCGCGGAGCGGCTGAAAGAGTTGAGCAAAGAATACGGCCTGGCGAGCCGGGAAATGTCGCTGGTCGCGGTGGTTGCACGTGCCGGGGATCAGCCTGGCGAAGTGCCGAAAACATCGGTTGTGCCGGTTGGCATGGCAGCGGACACACCCTTTGCTGGTTATTTCGCAGCCGCTCGCCGCCTCGACGCGGACGCGACGGCGTGCATGGGTGTCAGCGCGGCTCTCTTCGCGCACCCGGATGCTCCTGCCGCACGACTGGTGTCCGAGTCCAATGAAGAAGACCTTCTCCTGGAACTGGCTGCGCGCATTGAGGCCGACGGCGGCATGCCGGGCCGCAAAGAGGAAGATCGCGTGCTGGCCACGGTGCTTGCAATCCTCGCTTTTCTCCAGGAGAGCCACAGCCTGAAGACAGGCGCTTTCCGGTCTCATGTCCGGCGTCTGGTCGAGTTCCTGGAAGCTCGAGCGGACCGCGACGTGGTCCGTCGCGTCATCGAGTGTGCCCGAAGCGGCCGGATTGTGCCGGGCGACTGGGTGTGCACGCAAAACGCCACCTGGGAAGAAATCGAAGAAGCACTGAACGAAATCAGAAGCTGATGCCGAATTCGGCCAGTGAAAGAATCCAGTGGTCTCTGGTCCGGATGCCCGGGACCGCGCCCACCGGCTGTCCCTCGGTGTTTCCGCGGTAGACCTTGGGTGCGAATCCCAGCCGGAAATGCCGGTAGCGATCGACGAAGAGGGTAAAGCCCGCTGTGGCGTAGTAGCCCCAGCCACTGCGGGAGGAGCAGGTGGGGCATGCCACGCGGTAGTAGGAATCGGGCTGGCTGAGGTGCTCGGAATAGCGCATGTGAGCTCCGCCTCCTCCGCCGAACAACATCAGCCGGCCGGACGCCAAAGGCAGAATAACTCGCCCACCCATCGGGATAAAGTACTGATAATCCTGCACCTTCAGGTAGCCAACCTGCGTGGGCAGGAAGTACTTCACGTTGGCGGCGCCAAACACCGTGTCGAAACCGAAATCCGCCTGGAAGTTCCGATGAAAGCGGTAGCCGTACGCGATGTCCAGGCCGAATTTAGGGTCAAAGAACCGGCTCAGGTCTGCCTGTGGAAGGCCTGCTCCGACGCCGAGATTGACGTTGTGCTTTCGGTAATCCTGTTGAGCGGGAAGGACGCTGGAGAGCGTCATCACGAGGAGGGCCGCTGCGCTCATTTGTAGCGCAAAGGCGGCGCCCCGCGGCGCCAAGCCGTTGAGGAACACCGGAGTGTCCCTCCCGCGAGCGCGGTCCGTTTTGCGCGTGTTCCTCAAAACGAACTGACGTAGCAGGACGGGTACGGGTTTCCGGGAAGCAACTGCTGGCGCCGGCCGGTGTTAGACTAAGACCGCGTGTATCTCATACACGAGAAGACGCCGGAGTTGCTTCCGGCGTGACGGGGGCTGATATGAGGTTGCTGACAAACCCGCTGCTGAAGGCGGTCCTGTTTACGGGCGCAGCCTTGGCGATCCTTTCTCTTCGCATCCCAGCGTCCGCTGATGACAAAGTTGTCACGGCGGCGGATTGCAGTTTTCTCGTGCAGCCGGACGAGTTCCTGCTGAGCCAGAGCCGCGCCCGGCAAGCGGCCCACACCCGGGCGAGCAAACTGGAGCGGCCGGCTCAGAGGGCGTCATCGGTGGACCCCGCCTCGATTCCGCGGCGCAACTTCATCGACGAGGAGATCTTCGGCAGGCTGCAAAGCATGCAAGTCCGCTCGGCGCCGCTGGCCGGAGACGACGAATTCCTGCGACGTGTCATGCTGGATTTGACGGGCCGCATCCCGTCCCCTGAGGACGTGCGTGCCTTTGTCTCGAGCGCCGATCCGGACAAGCGCGCCGCTCTGATTGACAAACTGATCGCTTCGCCGGAATTCGTCGACAAGTGGGCCTGGTGGTTCGCGGACCTGTTGCAGGTGAACGCCACTGCCTCCAACGTCAACCGCCAGATCAACGGACGGAACGCATTCTATCAGTGGATCAAGGTCCAGGTCGCCGAAAACACCTCCATTGGCGGCATTGCCTACCAGGCGGTGTCGGCATCGGGCAGCAACTACCTGATGGAAAGCGGCGCCGTCAACTTCGTGATCAACTCGACGACGCCGATGGGCCCCATTCAAGACCAATACGACACGATGCTGGCGAAAACAGCGAGCGCTTTCCTCGGCCTTGGCTACTACGATTGCCTGCTATGCCACAACGGGCGTGGGCACCTGGACCAGCTCAGTCTGTGGGGGAGGAGCGGTACGCGCATCGGGGCGCAGCGGATGGCGGCCTTCTTCTCCCGCCAGCAGATCAGCAATCACCCGGCGATCCGCGACAACAGCTCGTTCTACTTCAACTCTCTTGTGGTGACGGACCGCGACTCGGGCGACTACGCATTGAACACCACGAACGGCAACCGCCCTCCACGCTGTGCTCCCGGCGCCTCAGTGGTCAATAACCGCTGCACCACGACGATGAATCTGGAGCCGGAATACCAGTCCCCGGGAGCGAAGCCGGGCAGCAGCCAGAATTGGCGCGAGGCCTTCGCCGGGAACATGGTCGCCGACCCGATGTTCGCCCGCAACTTCGCCAACCGGTTCTGGCGGGAGCTGTTCAATCTCGGGCTGGTGGATCCGGTGGACGCCATGGACCCGGCGCGACTGGACCCCGGCAGCCCGCCGCCGGATCCGTGGACCTTGCAGGCGACGCATCCGGCCTTACTCGAAAAGCTGGCGCAGGAACTGCGCAACAACGGGTACAATCTGCGCGGCTTCCTCAAACTGCTGGTGAATTCGAGCGCCTATCAGATCAGCTCACGGTACGGGCCGGATTGGAAATATGAATACACGCCTCTGTTTGCGAGACATTATCCGCGGCGGCTGGAGGGCGAGGAGATTCATGACGCCATCACCAAAGCGACTGGCGTGATGCCTGCCTACACGGTGCAGAATTTTCCCGCTCCGGTGAATTGGGCGCTGCAATTGCCAGATCCCAGTGAGCCGCGCAGCAGCGGCGCTGTCGTCACTTTTCTGAGCGCGTTCGTGCGGGGCAACCGCGACTCGCAGCAGCGCAGCCAGGCCGGGTCCATCCTCCAGCAGCTCAACCTGATGAACGACAACACGGTGCTGAGCCGCAACAAAGTCGGCGCCTCGCCCGCGTTGCGGGCTCTTGCCGCCAACACCAACAACCCCGCGGTGGTGGAAGAGATGTTCCTGCTCTTCCTTGGCCGCAAGCCGTCGGACCTCGAACGCAACGAATCGCTCGGTCTGCTCAGCCGCGCCGCCAGCCAGGATGCTCGCAACACCGCCATCGAAGACCTGGCGTGGGCGCTGATGAACAAAGTCGAGTTCATGTTCAGCTATTAGGCGAGGGGGGTCATCATGAAAGACAAGTTCGGATTCGATTGGACAGGGATTTCGGGGACCGAGTTCTGGCGCAACCCGCACTTCAGCCGGCGCGTGTTCTTCCGCCATCTCGCCTCCGCTGTCGGCGGCTACTATCTACTGCCATCGCGCCCGATGGAAACCGTGGCCAAGGCTGGTGTTTCTCCGATGAACACGGCCAGGAACTGCATCTTCATTCATATGGCTGGGGCGCCGAGCCACATCGACACCTTCGATCTGAAAGAAGGCCCTTGGATGCCGGCGTATTTCAATCCCACCAGCTACGGCGACATCCGCTGGCCGCAAGGGCTGATGCCGCAACTGGCAGGCCAGCTTGACAATATTGCACTGGTGCGTTCCATCAAGCCATGGGCCGCGGTACACGATCTGGCGAGGCAGTGGCTGCTGATCGGCCGCAACCCGGTCTCGGGCCAGGCCAAGATCGCGCCGCACATCGGCTCGGTCGTTTCCATCGAGCTGGCATCGAAATCCCCCAACCGTACGCTGCCGGCATTCATCGCTCTGAACACCAACAATGGTCCGGGCGCCGGCTACCTGCCGCCGGACAATGGCCCGTTTTATGTGAATCCTGGCGGCGGCGGTCTGGGCAACACGACCCACCGCGACGGGCAGGCGGCCTTCGAACGCCGGTATGAGCTGCTTCAGGCGCTGGATGCCGAGCTTCGTGATTCCGGGGAGCTCGGCGCCAAGCCGGACGAAATCTTCGCCTTCGGTCTCAACGCGCGGAAGCTCATGTACAATCCGGCGGTGGACCGCATTTTCACCTTCGATCAGAACGAGCGCAACCGCTATGGGAACACGGCGTTCGGCAACGCCTGCATCACGGCGCGCAATCTGCTGCGGGCCAACATGGGGACCCGCTTCATTCAGATCACGTTCGGCAGTTGGGATCATCACGCCAACATCTACGCGGCAAATGTGCAATTGCAGAACATGTCGCGGCAGTTCGACACCGCCCTCGCGTTGCTGCTGGGAGAACTGAAAGCCGACGGCCTGCTGGATGAGACGCTGGTGCTCGCCATGGGTGAATTCGGCCGCACCGTCGGTCCGCTGAACGCTTCGGGCGGGCGCGATCATTATCTGCAACAGACAGCGTTGTTCGCCGGCGCGAGAATCCCCGGCAAGCGCATCATCGGCTCGACGGACGAAATGGGCCGGGCCACCCTGAACCCCGGCTGGCAGCGCGATCGCGACATCCGCGCCGAGGACATCGAGGCCACGATCTACTCGGCGCTCGGCATCGACTGGACCACCATCCGCCGCGATGATCCGCTCGGCCGAGGCTTCGAGTACGTCCCGTTCGCCGATCGCGACCTCTACGGGCCGCTTCACGAGCTGTGGGCCTGATCAGGCCGCGGCAGTGTTACGCTACATTAGAACGACCGCCGTTCCCGGGAGTATGCCATGAACTATCGTTGCCTTCTGTTGCTGGCGGCCTCGGTGGCCGGATTCGCCCAGTCCGCGCCCAAGCCGAAACTGCTTACCACGGAAACCTTCTTTGATATGGAAGCGATCAGCGGCCCGCGCATTTCGCCGGATGGAAGCCTGATCGTTTTCAGCCGGTCCTGGACGGACCAGATCAAGGATCAGGAGCGCAGCAATCTGTGGCTCATCGATGCCGGCGGGAGCCGCCCGCGCGAATTGACGCACGGCAACTGGCGTGATACGGCGCCGGTCTGGTCGCCAGACGCAAAGCGCATCGCGTTCCTCTCCGACCGCGATGGCACCATGCAGATCCACGTGATGTATCTGGAGACGCGCGAAGTCGCCCAGCTTACGCACATGCAGCACTCGCCGAGCGGGCTCACCTGGTCCCCGGACGGCAAGCGGCTCGCCTTCACAGCGAATGTGCCGGATGAAGATCCGATCCTGCCGGTCAAACTGCCGAAGGCGCCCCGGGGGGCGCAATGGGCGAAACCGGCGGTCATTGTCGATCGCCTGAGCTGGGCGCGCGACGGCGTCGGCCCCATCCCCAAAGGCTACTCCCACCTTTTCACCGTCGATGCCGTGCTGGGCGGCACCCCTCGTAAGATCACCGACGGCAAGTTCAATCACAACGGCCCTTCCTGGTCCGCCGACGGCAAGACGCTCTATGTCTCCGGCATCCGCAAGCCCGACGCCGAATACTTGAAGGGCGACAGCGAGATCTACGCGATGGATGTTGCCACCGGCGACATTCGCACACTCACCAGCCGCAAAGGCCCCGACATGAATCCGCAAGTGAGCCCGAATGGCGATTGGATCGCCTATACCGGCTACGACCACAAAGGCTACACGTTCCACCTCGCAAACCTGTATCTGATGGACAAGAACGGCGGCAACCGGCGTGTGTGGGCGGCGGATCTGGCCAGCGCTCCGCAGGTGGTCTCCTGGTCGAATGACAACTCCGGCGTCCACTACCTCATGGAAGAGCGGGGCACATCGAACCTGTACTTCGCTCCCGTGCACGGCAAGCCCCGCAAGATTACCGACGGCACGCACACGCTGTCCGGCGTGTCGATTGCCGACAGCGGCGCCGCTGTTGCCGTGCGGTCCAGTTTCCATGATCCCGGCGTTCTGGTGTCGTTCTCCGCCAGGACTCCCGGCCCCATGAAGACGCTGGTGGATGTGAACGACGATGTACTGGCCGGTGTGAAGCTCGGCGACGTGGAAGAGCTGCGGTTCACCGCCCCGGACGGCCTCCAGCTTCAGGGCTGGCTCATCAAACCCGCTCAATTCGAGCCCGGCAAGAAGTACCCGATGGTGCTGCACATTCATGGCGGGCCATGGTCGATGTACAACGTCGCTTTCAGTTGGCCGTTTCAGAATTTCGCCGCCAACGGTTACGCGGTGCTGTACCTCAACCCCCGCGGCAGCACGGGCTATGGCCAGGACTTCGTGCTCGGCATTCAAAAGTCCTATCCTGGCAAGGACTATGATGACCTGATGGCCGGTGTGAACACCGCTGTCTCGAAGGGCTTCATCGACGAGCAGAACCTGTTTGTCTGCGGCGGCAGCGGCGGCGGCGTGCTTACCGCCTGGATCGTGGGCCACACCAATCGCTTCCGCGCCGCCGTTTCGATGCGCCCCGTCATCGACTGGCACAGCTTTGTCGGCACCACGGATGGCTCCTCCTGGTATGACCAGTTCAGCAAGCTCCCCTGGGAAGATCCCATGGAGTACGCCCTGCGATCGCCGCTGCACTATGTCGCCAACGTCACCACGCCCACCATGGTGATGACCGGAGAATCGGATCTGCGCACGCCGATCACGCAGAGCGAAGAGTTCTACCGCGCCCTGAAGATGCTGAAGAAAGAAACGCTGCTGGTGCGCATGCCGGATGAATTTCACGGCTGGCGCCGACCGTCGCACCGTCTGTTGCAGCAGCTTTATTTGCAGGCGTGGTTTGAGAAGTACAGGAAAAAGAACGGCGAGCCGGCTTCGCGCCCGTCCAGTGAATAGCAGTCGCCATGCGCTCTCTGGCCTGGCTGATTGTCCTGGCAGCCTGCCTGCCAGCGCAGGAGAGCAAGCTGCGCGCCGGCCTGGCCCGCGTCGAGATCACGCCTCCCCTGGGCCATCCGATGGGCGGCTATGCTTCCCGGAAAGAAGGCGCCGCGGCCAGGCACGACCCGCTATACGCCACCGTCCTCGTGCTCGACGACGGCGCGAACAGCCTGGCGCTGGTGACTTGCGACCTGCGCTCGTTCGTCTCTCAGCGCGTGGTCGACGAGGCCCGGGAGAAGCATGGGATTCGCCATACCATCCTCAGCTCGTCGCACACGCATTCCGGCCCGCTCACCTGGGAATTGCGCAGCCGGTGGTACGCCGAGGCCGAAGACAAGATGCTCGGAGCCATCGGCGAGGCAAAGAGCAATCTCTTCCCGGCCGGGCTCGCGTTCTCAAGCGGCCAGATCTATCTGGGCTTCAACCGTCGTAAAGTCGCCGGCGGGCGCGCCACCATGTGGTGGCGCAACGCCGAGCGGCTGCCTTCCGCGCCGCTCGACCCCACTGTCAACGTGCTTGGCGTGCGGGACGCGGCCGGCAGCACGCGGGCTGTCCTGGTGAACTACGCGTGCCATCCTTCCGTGCTCGGGCCGGATAACCTGGCCTGGTCCGCGGATTACCCCGGCGCTCTGCGCCGCCACCTTGAATCGCAAGTCCCGGGCGCACTGGCTTTGTTCGTTCAAGGCGCCGCCGGCGATATCAATCCCTACCGCGACAAGGAGCTCGGCGGCGAGGGGTTCGCCGCCGTCGAGGAAATGGGCAAAGCGCTCGGAGAGCGTGTGGTTGTCCTGCTCCGCCGCGCCGCCAGAATGGACGCTGTCCCGCTGAAAGCCGCCGCCGAGACCCTGCGCGTGCGCCACCGCTGGAACCCTGCCGAGTCGATCGACATCGGCATCACCGCCGGTCTGCTGGGCCGCCAGCTTTGCTTTCTCGCCTTGCCCGGCGAGCCCTTCGTCGAGCACCAGATCACCTTCCGCGCCAAGAGCGAATGCCGCTACGCCATGCTGTTCGGCTACTCCTATTCCGCTCCGGGCGTCTGGGCCGGCTACCTGCCCACGATCCTGGCCGCCGTCGAAGGCGGCTACGGCGCCGATTTCAACACCAGCGTCGAAGTCGGCGCCGGCGAAACTCTGATTGATCGCGGCGTCGTGCATCTGTTCCGCTTGCGCGGCTTGTTGAAAGATGTCCCCGATGGAGGGCCGTGAGCATGCGCGCGCTTGCTTTGTTCTGGATTGGGGCTTCTCTGTGGGCGGAGTTTCGCGCCGGCGCCGCCAAAGCCGGCCTCGATCCGCCGCTCGGAATGCCGATGAGCGGCTACTCGTCGCGCACAGGCGTTGCCCGGGGCGTCCTCGATCCAGTCGAGGCGCGCGTGCTTGCTCTTTCTGACGGCAAACGCACCATTGCGCTGGTCACCCTGGATCTGATCTTCCCGTTCGACAACCCGGAGATGGAAGCGATACGCGCCGCGGCCGCAGAAGGCGGCGTGAATGAGGTGATCTTTCACGCTTCGCACACGCACTCCGCGCCCACTTACGGGGCCGATCGGGCGGCGTACTTGAAAGCCGTCGAACGGACCAGGCTCGCGGTGCTGGCCGCCGCCCGCAACATGACGCCGGCCAGAATCGGCGCCGGTTTCGGCGTCAGCTACCTCGGCCACAACCGCCGCTATTCGCTTCCGAACGGCGAAGTCCACATGCTGTGGCGCAACGAAACCAAAGTGCCGGCCCAGCCCTACGATCCCACCGTGGGCGTGATTCGTATCGATCGCGAAAACGGCGTGCCACTGGCCATTCTTGTCAACTTCGCTTGCCACCCTGTCGTGTTCGGACCCGACAACCTGCTCTACTCCGCCGATTATCCCGGCGCCATGCGCACAACGATCGAACAGGCGTTCGGCGAAGCCACCATGGCGTTCTTCCTGCAAGGCGCGCCGGGCGACATCAACCCCAACCTCGACAAGACGCCGCTCGAAGCCAACGCGGTGGAAGCGATGGTCAAAACCGGCGCGCAATTGGGCGCCGAAGCGGTTCGTGTGACGCGCACCATCCAGACACGGGCCATGGATGGCGAACTGCGGTGGAAGACGGAGCAGGTGACCGCGCAGAACCGTTGGGATCTGAACAAGTGGCGTGAAAGCATCGAACGCCAGTTTCCCACCATGGACCCGGCACGCAAGGCGCGGCTGCTCCAGCCGGCTGTCTCGCTGCCCGTAACGGTGTTCCTCATCGGCAGCGAATACGCTTTCCTCACCATGCCCGGCGAGCCGTTTGTCGACTTCCAGATGCAACTTCGCGCGCGCAGCCCCCTGCCGTTTACGTTCTTGCTCGGCTACGCCAACGGCGGCTACATGTATTTCCCGACGATTGCGGCTGCCGTGCGCGGCGGCTACGGCGCATCGAGCGCGACCTTCGTCGAGGTCGGCGCTGGTGAGCGGATGCTGTACACCGGCCTGCGCTCGATTTACGAGCTGCTGGGTATGTTGAAGGACAAGCCGCCGTAGCATCGCCTGCCCTCGCCGTACGGGCTGCCCAAAGTGCCGTTTGCCGCCGGCGTCATTCTGCGACACAATCAGAAGAAATACCCTGGTGTCCACCATGCCAATGAAGATCTTGCCGGCGATTGCCTGTTCAGGGATCCTATGGGCGCAGCAGAAACCGCCCGCGCCCAGACCCGATCAGCAGGTCATGGCGATCCTTTCGGTTTCCTGCGCTTCCTGCCACAACGCACAGAAAGCGGATGGCAAACTGCGACTGGATTCGCTGGCCATGCTGGCGCGGGGAGGCGCCTCCGGGCCGGCGGTGGCGCCGGGCAGGAGCGCGGAAAGCAAGCTCGTCGAGCGGCTGGTGATCGCGGATGCCGCCCTGCGCATGCCTCCTGGCGCCGTTCCCCTGGAAGAATCCAAAATCCGCATCCTCCGCAACTGGATCGACCAGGGAGCGAAGGGACTGCCTGCATTGCAGACAGCCGTCGATTTCGACCAGCACATCGAACCCATCCTCAAGGCGAACTGCTACGCATGCCACAGCGGTCCTCAGCCCAAATCGCAACTGCGGCTGGATGCGGGCGCGTCTGCCCTGAAAGGCGGCCTGGGCGGCACCGTGATCGTGCCGGGCAACAGCGCGGCCAGCCGGATGATTCACCGCCTCGAAGGCCGCGGCGGCGAGAAGCAGATGCCGCTCGACGGCAAGCCGCTCCCGGCGGAGCAGATGGCCATTTTGAAACGCTGGATTGATTCCGGGGCGAAGTGGCCGGCGGCGAAGATGCAGGCGGCCGATGCCGGCGTCGAGAAGCACTGGGCGTACAAGAAGCCGGTGCGCGCCCCGATCCCGCACGTAAAGAACAGTGCACTGGTGCGCAATCCGATCGACGCATTTCTGCTGGCGCGCCTCGAGAAGCAGGGCCTGAGCTTTTCGCCGGAGGCCTCGAAAGAAACGCTGATCCGGCGCGTGAGCCTGGATCTGACCGGCTTGCCGCCGGCGCCGCAAGAAGTGGCGGAATTCGTCGCCGACGCGCGTCCGGATGCCTACGCTCGGCTGGTCGGGAGATTGCTCGCCTCGCCGCATTACGGCGAGCGCTGGGCGCGTCCCTGGCTGGATCTGGCTCGCTACGCCGACACCAACGGCTACGAAAAAGACCGCCGGCGTACGATGTGGACATACCGCGACTGGGTGATCCAGGCGCTGAACAAGGACATGCCGTTCGATCAGTTCACCATCGAGCAGATCGCCGGTGACATGCTCCCGGACGCCACCACCGGGCAGAAGATCGCCACCGGCTTCCACCGCAACACGATGTACAACGAGGAAGGCGGCGTGGACAAGGAAGAAGCGCACTTTGAAGTGCTGGTGGACCGCGTGAACACGACCGCGGCGGTATGGCTCGGCACGACGATCGGCTGCTCGCAGTGCCACAACCACAAGTACGACCCGTTCACGCAGAGGGATTACTACTCGCTGATGGCTTTCTTCAACAACGTGCGAAAGGAAGTGCAGCAGTACGGAGACACCTCGACAAAATTCGTCGAGCCGCAGATCGACCTGGCGACGCCGGAGCAGGAAGCGCGGCGAACGAAACTGACGACCCGTATTCGCGAGCTGGATCAGAAGCTGAAAACCACGACGCCGGAATTGGAGGCCGAGCAGGCTGCCTGGGAGCGGAAAGTGCTGGCGGCGGGCCGCGACTGGCAGACACTCGCCCCGCTGAAAGCGGCTGCACCGGGCGGCACGACGCTGGCGGCGGCGACGGATGGCGCCCTGCTGGCATCGGGTGAGAATCCGCAGCGCGAAACTTACGTCATAGAATCGAGAACGAATCTGCGGGAGCTGACCGGTTTGCGGATCGAAGCTCTTCCGCATGCCAGCCTGCCGCGCGGCGGTCCGGGCCGCGACCTTTACGGCAACTGCATCCTTTCCGCTGTCGATGTGGAAGTGGCGCGGCCGGGCGGCCGCTGGGAGAAGCTCTCCTTCAAGCGGCTGCTGGCCGACGACGGCCGCGTCAACGACAACCGGAACAGGCAGTTGTGGACGGTGGATGCCTCGCGCGACGAGAAGCGGATGCCGCGGCAGTTGGTGCTGGTGTTGCGAACGCCGGTGCAGCTCGACAGCGAGACGCCGGTGCGGATCACGATTGCGCAGAACTCGGACTTCGTCGGCCAGTCGATGGGGCATTTCCGCCTGTCTGTCACCGGGGCGGCGGATCCTTCGCTGGTGGTGAAGGTGAGAGCGAAGCTCCGGCCGGCGCTCGAATCGGCCAATCGCACGGCGGAGCACAAGAAAGAGATGGCTGAGTTCTACCGCACGATCTCGCCTTCGCTCGAGCCGGCCCGCGATGAGCTGAAAGAACTGCGCAGCCAGCTTGACCGGCTCAACGTTGTGACGGCGCTGGTGATGAATGAACGCCCGTCGTTCGACCGCCCGTACGATTTCATCCGCACGCGGGGCGCCTTCTCCGCTAAAGCCGATAAAGTTTACGCCAATGTCCCGGCGTCGCTCAATCCGCTTCCGGAAAACGCCATGCCGAACCGGCTCGGCCTCGCCCAGTGGCTGGTGAGCAAAGACAACCCGCTGACCGCGCGCGTCGCCGTCAATCGCATCTGGGAGCAGTACTTCGGACGCGGCATCGTCGAGACGCCGGAGGATTTCGGCAGCCAGGGTGAGCGGCCGAATCATCCTGAATTGCTCGACTGGCTGGCCGCCGGGTTCCTGGAGAAAGGCTGGAGCATGAAAGCGGTGCACCGGCTGATCGTCACGTCCGCGGCCTACCGGCAGACGTCGCGCATCACACCGGAGCTGCTGCAAGCAGACCCTTACAACCGGCTTATCTCGCGCGGGCCGCGCTTCCGCATGGAAGCGGAGATGGTGCGCGACTCCGTGCTGGCTTCGAGCGGCCTGCTGAGCCGCAAGATCGGCGGCCCGAGCGTTTTCCCGCCACAGCCTCCCGGCGTTTGGGATGTGCCATACAGCGACGACCAATGGGAGGAGAGCGCCGGCGAGGACAGGCGCCGCCGCGGCCTGTACACGTTCGTGCGGCGCTCAGCGATGTACCCGGCGATGATGAATTTCGACGCCACCAGCCGCGAGGTCTGCACCGTCCGTCGAATCCGCACCAACACGCCTTTGCAGGCGCTGACGACGCTCAATGATCCGGCATTTTTCGAAGCGGCGCAGGCGCTGGCCGCGCGCATGGTGAAAGAAGGCGGCGCCGGCGAGCGGGAGCGCGCTGAATACGGCTGGCGGCTGGTGACCGCGCACGCGCCCAAACCCGGAGAATTGGACCGCATCCTGAGCTGGCGGCACGGCGAAGCAGCGTATTTCCGCGCGCACCCGGATGAAGCGAAGAAGCTGGCCGCGGATGAAGACATGGCGGCGTGGACGATGCTCGCCAATGTGCTCCTGAATCTCGATGAGGCGCTGACCAAGGAGTAGCCGGATGAACAACAAACTGCTTGGCATCACCAGGAGGCACTTCTTCGGCTCGGCGGCCGGATTCGGGATCGGCCCGCTCGCGCTGGGGGCGCTCGGCAATGAGAGGCTGTTCGCGCAGAACCTGCACCACCCGGCGAAGGCGAAGAACGTCATCTTCCTGTTCATGGCCGGCGCTCCGTCTCAGCTCGACATGTTCGATTACAAGCCGAAGCTGACCGAGTTCGACGGCAAGCCGTGCCCGGAGGAATTGATCAAGGGAGAGCGCTTCGCATTCATCAAAGGCGTGCCCAAGCTGCTCGGCTCGCCGCATCAGTTCGGCCGGCACGGCCAGAGCGGCGCGGAATTGTCGAATCTGCTGCCGCGGCTTGGCCAGATCGTGGATGACATCGCCATCGTCAAGTCGATGAACACCACGCAATTCAATCACGCACCGGCGCAGTTGTTCATGAACACGGGCCATCAGGTGGCCGGCCGGCCTTCGATGGGCGCGTGGCTCACCTACGGGCTGGGCAGCGAGAACAAGGATCTGCCGGGCTTCGTGGTGCTGCTCTCCGGCAAGAATGCGCCCGACGGAGGCAAATCGTGCTGGGGCAGCGGCTTTCTTCCGTCGGCGTACCAGGGCGTCGAGTTCCGCCGCTCGGGTGATCCGGTGCTGTTCCTTTCGAATCCCGGCGGCGTCAGCCGCGACACCCGGCGACGCTCGCTTGATCTGCTCAAGGATCTGAACACAGAGCATCAAATCGACGTCGGCGATCCGGAGATCGCGTCGCGCATCGCGGCCTACGAGCTTTCCTACAAGATGCAGATGAGCGTGCCGGAGCTGGCCGATATTTCAAGCGAGCCGCGGCACATCCACGAGTTGTACGGGACCGAGCAGGGCAAGAATTCCTTCGCCAACAACTGCCTGCTGGCGCGCCGCCTGGTGGAGCGCGGCGCGCGCATGGTGCAGCTCTATCATCGCGGTTGGGACACGCACGGCGCCTCGAACGATGAGGACATCGTCAACAAGCTCCACTTTCTGTGCCGGGAGACCGACCGCGCCGCGGCCGCGCTGGTGCAGGATCTGAAGCAGCGCGGGCTGCTCGATTCCACCATCGTGGTGTGGGGCGGCGAGTTCGGCCGCACTCCGATGAACGAAGAGCGCAGCGGCTCGAAGTTCCTGGGCCGGGACCATCATGCGCGTGCGTTTACGATGTGGCTCGCCGGAGGCGGCATCCAGCCCGGCGTTACCGTCGGCAAGACGGACGACGTCGGCTACAACATCGTCGAGGATCCGGTTTCCGTGCACGATCTGCACGCCACCGTGCTGCACCTGATGGGGATCGAGCACACCAGGCTGACTTACAAGTTCCAGGGGCGCGATTTCCGCCTCACCGATATTGACGGGGCAGTGGTAAGAAAGCTGCTTGCGTAATTACTTCCACTCCCAGCCTTTGGTGTGCGTGTTGCCGTTCGCGTCCACATCGAACTCGAACACGACGGCGACTGTATTGAGGCGAGCCAGCTTCGCCGATGCCGTGCTGTAATATACGGCGCCCCGGTAACTGACGGCGCCCCCGCCAACAAACTTTCCGACGCCCTGGCCCTTCCAGGTGGCCATGTCGCCGTCCTGAGTGATCACGATTCCCTGCCCCTCTCCATATAGACTGCCATCGGGCCGCGTCTCGGCCCAATAGGTCCCGATATTGTTCGATTCGACACCGAGCACCTTACCGTTGTCCTCGAACGAGACCTCTACCCGGAATCCGCTGTCCGTCGAGACGACTCTCCTGCCCGTTCGCTTTCCGTGCGAATCCGTGATCAGTTCTCCAAGCATATTGTTTCTCCTTCTTAGCGCCGGGACTGTCTTCAGGTTCCCGGGCGTGACTCAGTATACACTGTTCGCACCCGGCTCAAATCGTGATCAGATCGGTTCGGTAGCGGTCGAGCTCATCACGGTTGATCCCGACGCCGAGGCCGGGACCTTTGGGCACTTCGATCAAGCCGTCCTTCTTGTCCACTTCGATGCGCGGCGTGATGAGGCCCCAAGCCGGGCTTTCATGCGGCAAGTGCAGCTCGAACAGCGCCGGCGGCGGGCTCCATGCTTTCGACACGTCCGGGATGCAGGCCACCCAATGCATTTCCGCGGCGATGCGGATGGGGGTCCCCCAACTGTGCGGAACCAGGCGCATGCGATGAATCCAGCAGGCGTGGGAAACGCGCTTGCCGCCGGTGAAACCGGCTTCGGAAATGTCGGGCTGCACGATGTCGACGATCTCGTTGCCGATGTAATTCTCGATCACCCAGTCGATGGGAAGCGCCTCGCCGCTGGCCAGAGGGATGCGCAAAACGCGTTTCAAGCGGCGGTAGCCTTCGAGATCGTACTTGTTGACCGGCTCTTCCCAGAACTCGAGGTTCAACTCCTCGAGCTGCCGGCCGAGCATCACGGCGGTGCCGTCGTCGTAAGCGCCCGGGGTTCCGGAGTCGATGCCAAGGTGAATGTCATCCCCGATCGCTTTGCGGACAGCGCGCAGGATCCTGACGTCGGTGGCCGGATCGTAGCCTGTCTTGACTTTAGCGGCGCGGAATCCGGCATCGCGCGTCCAATAGCGCAGCTCGTCGGCAAAGCCCTGCTCGAGCGGGCTCCAGTTCTTGCGATAGCCGGCCGAGGCATAAGGCATGACCCGGCTGCGGCGTTGTCTGCCGATCAGCGCGCAAATGGGCTTACCGAGCGCTTTGCCGATGATGTCCCACAGCGCGACATCGAGCCCGCCCGGCGAAGCGCCGTTGCGAGGCACATCGCTGAACGGCGGCGCGCTCAGGTCGGTGAGCTCATCGTAGATGGATTCGGCTTCGAAGGGCGAGCGCCCGATGACCAGGCTGCGGTTCTTGCGCAGCGCTTCTCCGCCCCATGCGCCGTCTCCCCAGCCGGTGATGCCGGCGTCGGT
>JACQDF010000175.1 GCA_016201205.1 Acidobacteriota bacterium | reverse complement strand
TCAGGATGTCTGACCTTGCAGCGCTGGCATCGCGGACTGCTGCGCCGCGAAATGGAGCGCCAGGGATTTCAGGTGTATGAACATGAGTGGTGGCATTTCGACTACCGGGGATGGGAGCGTTATGCCATCGGGAATACGCCCCACGAACAGTTGGGTCGCAACCGGTGAAACGGTGTAACCTAAAGAACAGGAATTCCTTACCAGTGAGCGAACAACCAAGTATCCACGTTTCTGATACGGAGAAGCGCCTCCTGGCCGGACTGGCCAAAATCGCGCTGGTGTTACGGCGTCAGGGTTGGATCGAGGCAGGCGAATCTGGCATCACGCCGACTCAAGCCCAAATCCTGGCTCTGTTGTGGTCGCGCCAATCAACGGGGATTGGCGTCTCAGCCCTGGCGGCCGAACTGGCGCTGACGAAAGCCACCGTGAGCGATTCGGTTTCCGCTCTGGTGCGCAAAGGGCTGGTTCAAAAAGAGGCAAGCGCACAGGACGCGCGGGCTGTGAATCTGCGTCTGACGTACAAAGGGGAGCAGGCCGCCGCGGGATCGGCGCTGTGGCCGGAGACCCTGCTGGGCACGATGGCTCAGTTGACGCCACAGGAGCAGGCATGCTTGCTGCGCGGGCTGGTGAAAATCATCCGCGGCCTCCACGAGCAAGGCATGATTCCGGCTGCCAGAATGTGCGTAAGCTGCCAATTCTTCCAGCCGAACGCTTACGCCAATTCCGCCCAGCCGCACCGTTGCGAGCTCGTCAACGCCTCCTTTGGCGACCGTTTCCTGCAGATCGATTGCGGCTATCACGCGCTGGCGCCCAAGCCGCGGCAGGCGGAGGCCTGGAGCACCTTCGTGCA
Organism: Acidobacteriota bacterium; assembly: GCA_016201205.1. GTDB lineage: Bacteria > Acidobacteriota > Terriglobia > Bryobacterales > Bryobacteraceae > CADEFT01. The sequence goes on along the minus strand of JACQDF010000175.1, from coordinate 12,558 downwards.
GATGGTTTGAGCGATGGGGCTGGTAGTCTCGATCCAGATCGGCAAGGTCCGGCAGCTTGGGACGGAAGGCGCCGCGAACCCGATGGATCAGCCCTGGACGACAGCCACGATCAAAGAGCCGGTGAGCGAGCCTGTATGGCTGGCGACTTTGGGCTTTGCCGGCGACGAGCACGCCGACGGGCGCTATCACGGCGGCCCGGACAAGGCGGTGCTGGTCTACAGCGAGGACCATTCCGAGGCGTGGCGACAGGAGGTGTTCAAGAACCCGCTGCCGCCGGGGGCGTTCGGCGAGAACATCCTGGTCTCCGGGATGACGGAAACCGATGTGTGCATCGGAGATGTCTACTGGCTGGGGGAGGTGATGGTGGCAGTGAGCCAGCCGCGCCAGCCGTGCTGGAAGCAGGCGCGGCGATGGCGCTTGCCGGAGCTGACGGCGCGGATGACCAAGACGGGCCGCACGGGCTGGTATCTGCGTGTGCTGAGGGAAGGGCACGTGCAGGCGGGAGAACGATTCGCGCTGGCCGAGCGGCCGCATCCGGAGTGGACGGTGGCGCGGGCGCACGTGGTGATGCACTACATGAAGAAGGATCGCGAGTCGACGGCGGCGCTGGCGGGGGTCGCCGCGCTGTCGGAGGCGTGGAAGCAGGAGCTACGAAAGAGGCTGCCCCAGGCGTAGCACTCAGCCCGGCGCTAAAGCTTTCCATGGTACCTGCCGATGAGGGTACTGGGTTATGGAACCTATCATCTGGATACTCCTGCCGGTATTCGTAGCCGCCGGGTCGGCTCTTCTGTCGTTCTATATCATGCAGGCGCGGATGGAGGTGGCTATCGCCAGGGAGCGTGAGCTTCTGGCGCAAGCGCGGGCCGCCATTGATTCGCAAGAGAAAATCCTGCATGAGAAAGTCCAGGCGACAGAAGCGTGTACCCGAAGAGAGGCGCTGAACGAATTCCTGGGAGATTTCCGGGTGGAAGAGCGGCACTACATGCGCGAGACGAAGGCCTTGTTCGCCATCAAGAAGAGTATGGTGTTGCAGGAGCGGCTGTTCTTCCGCAACATTCCGCTGTCCAACTGGGTGGAGCATGAGCTGACCGTCGAGGAAGGCGGTGACTTGGGCCAGTTGGCCAAGGCGTGCTCAATCTTCAGCGGTAAGTCGGTTGGCGAAGGGGCCGCAGCCTCTAAGTTGTTGACGTAGCATAGGTCTCCGGCCTGATCCGCAGTCGTGTAATCTTCTTGCTCCCCATCCCGTCCTAGACGCTATGATGGGCGTGATGGCCGAGCCGGTCGCAGTTAGCACGGGCAGCCTGGCGCCGAGCCATGACTTCAGCGTCTGGGTGACGGCCGAGCAAAAGCGCATTTTCTTGCTCTGCCGGAGCTTTTTGCAGGATCCCGAGGAGGCAGACTCGGCCACCCAAGACGTCTTTCTGAAAGCCTATAGGGCGCTCCAGCACCAGTCGCGCGAAATCGAAGATCCGGGCAAATGGCTGACGCGGATCGCTGTCAACACGTGTCTGGACAGGCTGCGATCCAGGCGGTGGCAGTTCTGGAGAAAGCGGCCCTCGCCCCAAGAGGAGGGCCTGATCCTCACGATGACCGCCACCACCGAACCCGATGCCGAGGATCGGATGTTTGCTGTCGAAATCCAGCGCCGCCTGGGGGCGGCGTTGAGCCGGCTCAGCGGCCGTCAGCGGGCTGTGTTTACGCTGAAGCATTTTGAAGACCGCAGCCTGCTGGAAATCGGAGAGATCTTGGGGCTGGACGTGGGCACGGTGAAGGCGCACATGGCACGGGCGGTGGTAAAGCTGCGGGATGAGTTACAGGATCTGTATCAGGTCCGTGGCCGCCGGGGTAGGATGAGATGATTCGGAGGTTGAGGTGATGAGCAAGCATTGGACGGAAAACGATTTTCTGAATGGGCTGTATGAGATCGGGCCCCAGGACGGCCACCTGGAAGAATGCGCCCAGTGCCGGCAGCGCTGGGAGCAGTGGGCGGCGCGGCGGCAATCGGTCCTCCAGCCGCCGGAAGTGCCGGCCGAGCTGCTGGCGCGCCAGCGCCGGCGAATTCTCGAAAGCGAACAGGCCGCGATCCGCGACCCCATGGCAAGGCCCCAGCGCTCCCTTTCGGGTTTGAGAATGATGCGCTGGAGCCCGGCGGTAGCCGCCGCGGCGATGGCACTGTTGGTCGTGCTGTGGAAGACGCCGGCGCCGGGTCCTCAACCGCAAAAGTCGGATGCGCAGTTGATGGCCGAGATTTACCGCACGGTGTATGACACCGAGCCGGATGCCGTCGAGCCGTTGCACGGATTGTTTGAGGCGAAACCATGACAAGCTTGGGAATCCTTTTTATTTTCCTGGCTGGATCCGTGTTTGCCCAGCCGACCCGGGACTTTTTTCCATGGTGGGAAACTCCGGTGGTGCGCGATCTCAATCTCAACGAGGAACAAACCCGGCAGATCCAGAGCACTGTGCGCGAGTATCGCGACCGGCTGGTGGACTTGCGCGGCGCGGTCGAGAAGGCCGAGAACCAATTGAGCGATCTGATGAACGAAGACCACCCGGACGAGAAGCGTTTGAATGCAGCCATCGACCGGCTGGTGTCCGCGCGCGGAGAATTAACGCGCGCTTTCACCCAGATGGGTTTCAAGCTGCGGATCGTGCTGACCCAGCAGCAATGGAGGGAGTTGCAGAAGCGGCGCCCGCGGCCGCCGATGCCTGCTGAGATGAAGCGCATGGGACCGGGATCGCAGGGCGGTCCAAGGCCGGAGGGCGGTGCGGTTCCGCCTCCGCCCAACCCGCCGCGTCCGCCAGGGAACGAGCCTCCGTTACCGGAAGCGCCGGATCGCGGGAACATCCAGAATCCGGGCGGCGGGGTGCTCGACAGCCCAGACCATCGCTGACGTCATCTCGTCCAACGTAACCAAGCCCAGTCGCCGGGCGCTCTGCGAGCCCAGCGCTTCCGGGCGGCGGCTGAGGCGATCAGGGAAGCCGGATCCACCGCTCGGAATTCTTCTTCCTTCCACGGCGCGGGCTTGTTCGTGCCGACCAGGTGAACATACGTGTCCGCGCCGGCGATCGCGTGCTGAAAAGGTGGACGCGTCGAGCGCGTTGCCAGAGACGCCATCTGAGCAAGATACGGAATCGAGAGCGCAGCCGGATGTTCACCGGGTCAGCGCCAGCACCAGGTCCTCCATCACGATGCGATCGTCCGGATTGCGGTCACGCAGGCCTTTATCGGCCTGATAAATTCGGGTCAATGCCTGTTCAAGCTGCGGGCGGCCGAAGGCGCTGAGCGTCTGGAACACCTGCTGGGCGCGCGATGGCCACATGGGGACGCCGAGCCGGGAGAAGTGCCCTTGAATCTGCTGCGGCGACCGGAGGCCCTCCTCTTTGGCGGCGAGGGCAAAACGGAACTGGGTGGCCAGGAACGTGAGCGCCAGCGGCAGATATTCGCCTTCACGCACCAGCATCTGGAGCAGATCGAGGCTTGTCGAGCGGTCCCTGCGGCCCAACGCGTGGACGAGGGCAAAGATCGTAGTGGCGCGCGCGTCCGGGGTGAGCGCCGCGATGTCTTCCGCGGTCACGGCGCGCTGGCCGCCAGTGAACAAAGAGAGCTTCTCGATCTCGTTGGCGATGCGGGAGGCGTCGTTGCCCAGCGCCTCCACGAGCACCTCGAGCTCGAGCGGGCCGATTTGCAGGCGCTGGCGTTGGGCCAGCTCGCCGGCGAGCTGGCGAGCCTCAACAGCCGTGTAGGGAGCGAACTCGACCTGGTTGGGAATGGCCGCGTAGAACTTGCGCAGCCGCTCCATGCGCGCTTTGTCTTCTCCATCAAAGCCGAAGCGCTGAGCGTCCAGGACCAGCACCACATCAGGCGTGGGATTCTTCACATAGGCCGCCAGCGCGGCGGCGTCCGGATTGCCGGCATCGGAAGCCGAGCCTCTCGGCAGGGCACCTTCCGCGCCCGACGCCCAGAGGACGCGCCGCGGGCTGAACAGCGAATACGAGCCGGCATCATCGATCACGTCGCGCAGCGGGATTTCTTCCAGATCGTGACGCGTGAACCCCTCTTCCCGCTGATCTTCCGGCAGAAACTTTTCGATGAGCATCTTTCGGCAGAGGCGGCGGCGGTGCATCTCGGGCCCACAAAACAAGTACACCGCGGCGGGGCCGGAGCCCTTGATCTGCGCCAGAAGCTGCTGCGGGGTCACTTAGAATGCCTCCAGAATCACCGACACCACCGCTCCGGCCACCTGCTTGCCCAGGCGGTCCAGCGCGGTATCGCTCTCCTCGAAATAAGCGAGCTGGTCGCGGCTGATCTCGTAACGCTCGCGCACTTCCATGCCGGGGTTGGTATAGAGGACTTTGCCGGTGGCGCGCTCGATGAGGTTGATCTGGAGGATCACGTTCACCTGCACGCCGGTCGCGCGGCCGGTTGCCGTGTCGAAGGTGATCGGGAACGCCATGATATTGGTTACCGAGCCATGAAGGACAGCGTCGGCGTTGTTCGGGTCGTGGACCACCTGGTAGCGCGTGCGGGAGATGAACTCGCGTGTGATTGCCTGCGGCAGGCGCTCGTTGAGCCGGTAGCGGGTGGTGTTGTTGGCGAAAGCGGGGATGGCGATGGTCTTGATGCTCTTAGGAAGCAGATCGGCGCGGCCGGAAACATGGTAGCCGCAACTGGAGAGGGCGAGAAGCGCAAAGGCCGCGCCCCGCGGCGCCAATGAAAGCTGACCGCTTGTCATGCCTGCTCTATCCAGCGTACCGTGTTTTCGGCGGTCAGCCGGAGGTTGCCGGCCGTGATCCGCTTTGTGTGCAGGTTGGGCTGCCAAGCGGCAAATTGGCTCCCCATCGTGGACACGTTTCGACCTCTGTCAGCAGCACCACCGGAACCGATGAAGGCGGTGTTCCAGCAGGTGCGTGAGTTCAGGTGGCTGCGGACGGCTCCTCCAGCAACCGCCTGACGGCGCCCTCCAGGACGGGAAGGTCCCGTTGGATGATGGTCGGGGAAGCGAAGACTCCTTCCTTCCCGCTGCATGAGTCTTCCTGGATTCTGCGGATGCAATGAAGAATATGCTCAAGATAAGCCTGCTCCGGTTTCAAAGGGGAGAGGCGTCCTTCAGCACCGATTCCCGAATCAAGGGGCTCAAGGACTGACGGATGATGACCTGGACCCGCCGTCCGAGCAGATCTTCCAGATCCGCGACCAGACCTCCGGGAAACCACGGAGTGGGTTCTCCGGCGACATCAATACATTTGCCGCTCCATGCCTGGCTGCTACCCGGAGGATTTCTTCACGTCTGTCCCGCAACTGGTAGGCGATCCTCATCTCATTCCCCATTCTACCCTCCGGCGTCAACCAAGCAGACCGCGCCGTTTGTCATGCCTGCTCTATCCAGCGCACCGTGTTTTCGGCGGTCAGCCGGAGATTGTCGGCCACGATCCAGAACCAGACGGCGCGCGCGTGGTTGCGGTCGGCGCGGATGTTGCCGGCTGCGATTCCATGCTCCCCGGCGGCGGCGACATTATTGGGCGCTCCGCCGGCGCCGGTTTCGACTTGCACCAGATCCGAAGCGAGTGTCTCGGCCAGCGCACCGGCGCTGGCTTCGCTCTCGAATTCCACCCACACCGAGAAGCTGTAGCCGTGAAACACCGGCGCCTGAATCAACCGCAGTGAAGGCATCGGGGTGCGGCCGCCCAGCGACAGCAGAGAGGCCAGGTGCCGCTCGATGCCAAGCTCGATCTGTTCGAGGTTGTGGGGCGATTCCTCGCCGAAGCTGGCGAGCAGGTTATAGGCGAGCTGTGCGTCGTAGACGTCCTTGGGCAGGCCTTGGAAGGAGAAGAGCTTTACGGTTTGCTGATGGAGCTCGTCGATGCCTTGCTGGCCGCGCTCGCTGGCGGGCTCGAAGATCTCGACGAGCGAATGGCGGATCGAGTGCCGCCCGGCGATACGGTTGTAGAACAGAGTCAGTGCGACAGCGGCGGGATGTGCGAGGACGGCCGGCCGACAAGGCTCGGCGGAGTCCAGCTCGACCAGCGGCGCTCGCAGGCGGGCGGAGGGTAGATCTTCGAGAGCGCCGGTGGCGTCGACGACGTGGGTGTCGCGGCGGTCCAGAATCAGCTCCCATGCCTTGCGGCTGCTGGCGGCCGATCCGGCCAGAACCACCACGTCGGCGGAGGCGAGGTTGGCCTGGTCGAGCGAGGTGATCACCACCGGCTCGCCGGCCTCCTCGGTAATCCTGCCGGTTTCCTCCTGGTCGGCGCCGATGAGGCGGACGTCAGCCACGATGGAGCTGCCGCGCAGAACTTCGCGGATTTCCCGGCCGAGGAGCGATTCACCGCCCACAAGGGCAACGGTGGGAGTGCGCATGGATCAGCCTGGCTGCTGGTGCGGATGCGGAGGCGGGTGTTGCCTGCGAATCCAGCGCCGCACGATGCCTCCCGCCCGGATGACGATGCCGCTGCCCGTGTAGGCGACTGCCATTCCGAGTAGAACGGGCTGTGAGTAATTCCAGATGAGATAAATCAGGCTGCCCAAAGTGACCACGGTGAGCGTCGAGCGTGGCCGCACCAGACTCAGGTCTTTGAAACTACGGTATCTCCACGTGCTGACCATCAGAAACGACAGCAGACCCATGAGTCCAAGCCAGAAGGCGGCCACCGGCCACCAGCGAATCGGGACGCAATCGGCGGCGTAGATGACAGCAGCAACGGCGCCGGCTGAAGCAGGGGTCGGCAGGCCAACGAAGTACTTGCGGTCGGGCCGGCCGGGGTTCTTCGGAACGGGATTTGTCTGCACGTTGAAACGGGCCAGGCGGGCGGCGCTGCACAGCAGGAACAGAAAGCAAAGGAACACGCCGGCGCGCAGGAGGTGCTCGCGGATCATCGGGTCGGCGGTGAAATCGACAAACTGCACGCCCCAGGCGAAGGCCAGAACAGCGGGTGCGATGCCGAAGGTGATCACATCCGCCAGCGAGTCCATCTCCCGGCCGAAGTCGCTCTCGGTGCCCGTGAGCCGCGCAATGCGGCCGTCCAGGCCATCGAGCAGAACGGCGACGCCGATCGCTTTGGCGGCGATTTCGAATTGCGGGATCGAGCCCACCAGCCCACCCTTGATCGCCATCGAGCCCTCGAAACTTTTCAGGATCGAGAGGAATCCAAGATACAGGTTCCCTGCCGTAAACAGGGTCGGCAAGGCGTAAGCGGCGCGGCGCGGGCGGCGGTTTTGCCGGTCCATCAGCGGCCCGGGGAGGTTGATCTTGGCCACGCTAAGCCCCTTTCTTCCTGGCGAGTACAGACGAGCCGGCGGCTACCCGCTGTCCTTGGCGGACCAGGATGTCCCATTCGGTTCCAAGCCATACATCGACGCGGGAGCCGAATTTAATCAGCCCCACCCGCTCGCCCCTGCCCACGGTCTGGCCGGGCTTTTTCCAAAAAACGATCCGGCGAGCGATCAGACCGGCGATTTGCTTGAACACGACTTTCGAGCCGTCGCCTTCCACGGTGACCGTGTTCATTTCGTTTTCCGCCGAGGCCTCCTCTCTGCTGGCCACCAGGAACTTGCCTCGCTGATATTGGACGCCGGTGATCTTGCCCGGAATCGGGGAGCGATTGACGTGCACGTCGAAGACGTTCAGAAAGATGCTGATCCGCGTGCCGCCGCGTTCCGGCTTGACGGCGACCACTTTGCCGTCAGCCGGCGACACCGCAAACGGACCTTCCGGGATCTGCCGCTCCGGGTCGCGAAAGAAATAAAGACAAAACAGAGCCAGAATGAAGAATGGGATGCCGTAGACAGGGCGGCTAAAATAGGAGACGAGCGCGCCCCCCGCGGTGAGCCCTAGGGCGTAATAAATGCCGTCAGCAACCATCGAGCGATTGAGCCTTCCCTTTCATTGTCTCAAAACAAGCTGCTTCGTTCTGGCCATCGCTCTGCCGGCCGCTTTGGGCGGCGCCGAGCACAGGACCTATCAGGTGGAGGGACAGGTGCAGCCTCCGCGCTGGGCTTTTGTCAGCATCGCCGCCGTCGAGACTCCGTTCCATTCCACCGCCATGATCTACTGGGACGGCAAGTTCAAGTTCAAGAACCTCGAGCAGGGGATTTACACCATCGCGGTCTATGTACCGCGCATGGGGGAGTTCCGCCGAACCTACAGCCTTGGACCCGGCACGGCGGATGACAAGGGGCGGGTGAAAGTAACGGTCTTTCTGAATCCCCAGCGCGCCTCGAGGCTTTTGACCGCCAAGGACCGCTTCACGGTCCCCATCGCCCGGATTTCGATTCCGGAAAAAGCGTGGAAGGAATACGGCGAAGCACAGAAGAAACTCAAGAAAAACGATATGGAGGGCGCCCGCCAGCATCTGGAGAAAGCGGTGGAAATCGCCCCGCGGTTTTCCGCCGCCTGGAACCATCTGGGCACGATCGCGTATCAGACCAAGAACTTCGAGCTGGCGGAGCGAAACTTCCGCGAGGCGTTGAAGTTCGACCCGGAGTCGTTCGAGCCGGTGGTGAATCTGGCCGGCGCACTGCTCTCGTTGGGCAAACAGCAGGAAGCGCTTAAGTACAATCAGGATGCGGTGCGCATGCGGCCTAAAGACGCGCTGGCCAATTCGCAGCTTGGCTTGAGCTATTTCGCGGCCGGCGATCTCGATCTGGCCGAGCGCCATCTTCAGGAAGCCAAACGGCTGGACCCGGGCCATTTCTCCAGCCCGCAGATTACGCTGTTCGAGATCCAGTTGCGCCGCGGGAACCGGCAGGCGGCAGCGGCCGAACTGGAGCATTTCCTGCGCTATCATCCCGACCACCCACAGGCGGCAAAGATGCGGGAGACGGCCAAGAAACTGCGGGCCGCAACCCCATAACAGGCGCGCCGAGCCTAACATTTCTCGTGGATTCACCGATAGATAGGAGGAGTAGGTGTAGGGTACCATGGCAGTAGCGGTGACCGAGCAAACCACAAGCGCTTCCAGTTATTACACTTGGGAAGTCACGGACAAGAAGATCACCATCCTGGTGGATTTCGGGGTGGTGGACCGTCTTTCGCAGGAAGTGATGCGCGGCTTCGGCGCCGTTCCACGCCGGGGCGCGGAAGTGGGCGGCTTGCTGCTTGGGTCCGTCGAGACCGGCGAGCGCACGGTGGTCCGAATCGAAGATTTTGAGCCGGTTGCCTGCGAGCACCGTCGTGGTCCGTCGTACCTGCTCAGCGAGAACGACCTGGCGCACTATGAAGAAGCCCTGGACCGGCATCGCTTCACCCCGGAAAAACAAATCTATGTCGTCGGCTGCTACCGCAGCCATACCCGCGAAGGATTGTCGCTGACGGCGGAGGACGTAGAGCATTTTCAAAGCTGTTTTCCCGCTCCCTCCTCGGTGTTTCTGCTGGTGAAGCCGTTCGCCACCCGGGTCAGCACGGCGGGCTTCTTTTTCCGCGAAGAGGACGGCTCGATGGCCGCGGAAACTCACCTCGAATTCCCGTTTCGGCGGCGGGATTTAGGCGGGGGAACTGCCCCGAGTGTCCGCTTGCGCGAAGGTTCCTCAGCGCCTCCCGCCGTCACAAACCCGTATCCTCGTCGTGCCCCGGAGGAGACGCCGCCGTCCAAGTCGGCCGATTCCGTCGCCGAGGCGTCCGCGGCGGCAGAATCCGATTTTGCTGCGCAGGCGGAGCCTTCCGGCTCTGACATCTCCCTGGACCTTGGCGGCTATGGGGGCGACGATGGCGGCGCGCGCAAGTTTCGCCGGACCAATGTCTGGATTCCGCTTTCCTTCATCTTCCTCTTGCTCGGTGTGCTGATCGGTTTCCAGGTGGCGTTCACGTACCGCCCGGCGCGCGCGGCCGGTGTGCTGAATGATCCTTTCGCTCTTACCCTTTCGGTGGCTCGTTCCGGCGACAATCTCCACGTGCGATGGGACCGCACATCGACCGCCGTTCGCAACGCTCAGCGAGGCGTGCTCTTCATTACCGACGGCACTTACAACACGGCCGTGGACCTGGACGTTGCCCAGTTGAACAACCCCAGCGTCTTCTACCGCCACATGACTGGTGTGGTTCAGTTCCGTCTGGAAGTGTTCACCAAGGAGCGGATCAGCGTTTCGGAAACGCTCGAGTGGCGCAAGTAGCGTCGCAATCAGCTCGCTTTCGGATTCGCAATCCTGCCCACGAACAGCACGGCGCCAGTCGAATCGTCTCGAATCACAAACACAAACGGGCGGTCCACGATCAGCGTGAGCGGCGGCTTGCGGGCGGACTCGATGTCCACGGCCATGGCAGTTGCGGCGGCGGCCTCGGTGCCATCTTCGTCTGCACGCACCATCGCCTTGTGGTAGCAATCGGAGATGAACAGATCGCGTGTCCCGTCCATGCCGGAAAAGTCGGCGACGCCTGCCTGGAACGCGTCGACAATGCCCAGCCGCGCCAGCGGCTGGTTGAGGCTGATGGTGGGTGATTGGTAGTTGAATTTCGGGATCGTCAGCCTGACCGCTTGCGGTTTCAACCCATCCAACACGGATTGCAGTCGTTTGTTGTTCAGCGTTTTCTCGAATGAGTCCAGTTGCCCGGCATCGGGTACCAGCACGACCATCGAGACACCGCCCCTGTACGGCAGAGCAATCGCCTGGAATCCCTGGCCGGCCATGTATGCATAGGCTGCTTCCCGTGTCATCATCGGTGTCATGACGTCGCCGCCTTGCGCTGTATGGAACTTTCCTTCACGGGTGGCATGCTTCGGGAACGGCCCGATCCACTTGGCGTAGAAGCTCGCCCGAGCAATCCCGCCGCGCGATCAACGATGCCATTGGTGAGCAGACGCGAGGCGGCAAAATCGAGCAGGCGGAGTCCGGCGCCGTAGTTTGCCGCCAGAACATCCAGAAACTCCTGCCGGAACGCATAGTCGCGCTGCCCCCAGACGGTGTTGGCGCTCTCGAGCCGGAAGTTCTGCGGATCGCTCGAGCGCCCGCCCAGGCCCAGATCCAGCGCATTGGCGGCCGCGTGGAGTTGGGATTGCGGAAAGGCGGAGTGGAGCCCCTGCGCCAACTGCCGGGCCGTGCGCACGCGGGCGCCCGCCGAAGCCATGGTCAGCGCCTGGGCGATGCTGTAGGGAGAAAAGAACAGGTTGCCGCTGCCGGCGCGCAGCCACTGGAACAGATCAAACCCGAGAGCGTTGTGGCCCGCCGCAAATGCCCGCACCTGCTCGAAGGATGCCTGCGGCGTGCGCTGGCGCGGCTTGCTCGACCGCGCCTCTTTCACCACGTCGGCTCCAGTCAGGCGAGCGGCGATGCCGCCGCCCAGCAGGAATGACCGCCGCGATGCAGTGTTCATGAGCCCCTCGTCCCGTTGGACGCCCCCTGTCAAAGATGCGTTCCGTTTGTGTGCCTGAAACGGCGCTCGTATTCCGGTCGCGTGGCCAGGCTGTGCCTGTCCAGTGCCCGGTCCACGGCCAGAATACCATCCAGATGATCCATCTCGTGCTGTAACAGCTCGCTCAGTGCGCCGGCTGCTTCCAGTTTTCCCCCAACGCCTTGCTCATCCAGGTACTTCAGGCGAACCGACACGGAACGCCGCAGCCGGACCAGAAGATCGGGGAACGAGAAGCAGTCATCCCATAGCTCGAAGGTTTCCGCACTGAGCCATTCGAACTCGGGGTTGTGGAGCGCATAGCAGACGCGCTCGAATTCGATGTAGATGAGGCGCACCGGCGCGCCGATCTGCACCGCACTGATGCCTCGGCCGAAGCCATGCGTGCGCTGGAATTCGTGCAGTGTGTCACGCAAGTCTTCGAGCAGCGGACGGGTTGCGGCGAAGTCCGTTACCGGCGCCGACACCTCACGCAGCAGCGGATCGCCGAGCTGCAGAATGCGCCGGGCAGCCATAGGTAGATTGTGGCGCATCCGCAGGCCGGCGGAAAGCAGAATCTGGCGTGCGTGTATCTGCCATCGTGGTGCTTCTCAGAACCTGCCGACGTAGTAAGTGCCCTTCCCTCTCCCCAGTCGGGTAATCAGGCCAAGTTCCAAGAGGGAGTCGAAGTCCTGGTTTGCGGTCTCCCTGGAGATGGCAAATTCACGTATGCATTCCAAGCTCGTGATTCTTCCTCGCGCGCCTAAGATGTCGAGTATTCTCCGTTGCCTGGAGTTGAGTCGAGAAAGTGTTTCGGATTCGATTCGAAGGGTAGCAGGAGACGATTCGCGGCCATAGATGGTCGCAACGAAGCAGTCGAGATCACACGCGAAATCGGGCTCTCGGAGCCCATGCTTCACCAAGCGGTCGCGCATCGTACGGATTCCCACGGCCCTTTCTTCCATGTACCGCATGTCGTTCATGGCGGCCGCAATATGGGGGTTGCGACTCAGCGGCACAACGTCGTACGCCTGGATCCTTTCCAAAGTGAGGGGAGGAAGCAGAGACCCCGGGCTTTTCACCGCTATCGCGTCCCGAAACATCTGGAACACTAGTGTCCGGTAAAGTACTTTGTGAAAACCTATAAGTCCTTTCTATCCAGCGCCGTAACGGGACTTTTGGCCAAAAACGATTTGAACTGCGAGACGCTGAAAACAGGCCCTGCGTTCCTTCGGC
>JACQDF010000174.1 GCA_016201205.1 Acidobacteriota bacterium | reverse complement strand
GATCGCGGAGTCGATTCCACCCGAGCGGGTGGCCGGCTCGATCGTCTACTTCTCCACCGATATCCTCGAGCCGGGCGTGATCCGGCACACCGAGGGCAACCGCATCTCGCTTGGTGAGCCGGACGGCTCGCGATCCCAGCGTTGCCGCCGGATTGCGGAGACGCTGATCAAGGCCGGTCTGCGATGCCCGGTGACGGCGCGCATTCGCCACGAGATCTGGGTGAAGCTGATGGGCAACGTCGCTTTCAATCCGATCAGCGCGCTGACGCGAGCGACCCTCGCCGGGATGGTCCGCGATCCGGATGTGCGCGCGCTGGTGCGGAACATCATGGCCGAAACAGAAGCCGTGGCGGCGAAGCTGGGCATCGAGATGCCGGTTTCGATTGACCAGCGGATCGCCGGCGCCGAAAAAGCCGGCGAGCACAAGACCTCGATGCTGCAGGATCTGGAAGCAGGGCGGCCAATGGAGATCGAGGCGGTGGTGGGCGCGGTCGTCGAATTGGCCGAGCGGCTCGATGTTCCTACGCCGCATACGAGGGCCGTCTATGCGTGCACGAAGCTGTTGGGCAGGGTGGCGGCCGTCAAATGAACCGTTGGGCACAACTTGCGGCGGCCGTCGTCGCGATGATCATGATCGGGAACCTCCAGTATTCCTGGACGCTGTTTGTCAAGCCGATCATCGCCGCCACCGGCTGGAAGCTCTCCGATGTGCAGTGGGGATTCACATTCTTCATTGCCTTCGAGACGTGGGTGATGCCGCTCTCGGGCTGGCTGATTGACCGGCTTGGGCCGCGAGTTTTTTTGTCGCTGGCGGCCGTGCTGTGCGGCGCCGGATGGGCGGGGCTGGGGGAGGCGAAGAGTCTTACCGCGCTGTACTTGCTTTACTCGACAGCGGGCGTTGGCGCGGCGCTGGTCTACAGCGGCTCGATCGCAGTGGCTCTGAAGTGGTTTCCTGACCGGCGTGGGCTTGCTGCGGGGATCATCGCGGCTGGATTTGGCTCGGGCGCGGCTCCGTTCATTCCGATCATCGCGTACATCATTCGCATCGCTGACTACCGGGCTGCATTCTTGTATACGGGGATTGCGCAGGGCTTGCTGATTCTGATGGCCGCGCAGGTTCTGCGAAACCCGGATGCAAGCTTTCGCCCGCCCACCGGGGGAACCGGCCCCGTCAAAGTGCGGCGTCATTCCGAGGAATTCAATTCGTTCCAGATGCTGCGCACGCCGCACTTCTACCTTTTCTACCTGATGATGCTGATGATGGGCGTCGGCGGGCTGATGGTGACAGCGCAGGTAGCGCCCGTGGCCGACAGCCTGGGACTCGGGATGGCGGCGCTGACGCTGGCGTTGTCTCTGAATCCGCTGGCCAATGGCGCCGGCCGCATCTTCTGGGGCTGGGTGTCGGACCACGTGGGCCGCGAGCGCACGATGGTGGTTGCGTTTTTCCTCCAGTCGCTGTGCCTGATGAGCGTGATGACGCTGGGGCGCCAGTCGGCGGCGGCGTTTATCGTGTCGCTGGCGCTGGTGTACTTCACCTGGGGAGAGGTGTATGTGCTGTTTCCGTCGGCCTGTGCCGACTATTTCGGGGCGCGCCACGCCAGCTCGAATTACAGCTTCTTGTACAGCACCAAAGGAGTGGCGTCGATTGTGGGCGGCGGGCTGGCGGCGCGGCTCTTCGAGCAGACCGGCGACTGGACTGCCGTGTTCTACGGCAGTGCCGCGCTGGCGCTGTGCTCGGCGGTGATGGCCGCGGGGTTGCGCCTGATGCCGCTGCCGGGGAAGAAGCAGGCCACGGTAAGCTCGACTTGAGCGCCGGTCTTGGGTTCGTTTGTTCATTTTTGCATCGAGCCTCGCGGAGAGTGGGAGAGAGAGTCCCGACTCCGCGCTGAGGATACCATGGAGGCGGATTGGGGATGCGGCCCGGGAAGGGTGTTTCGTTGAAAACGAGGGAATTATTTTCCCGATTGGGCTGCGAATGCTGCGTAACGATTGCCTTATCACCTGGATCCGGCGCATTCCGAGGTGCCAAAAGTGCACCAGGGCCATGGATGCACCACGGCGGCGTGCATGTTTGGTAAGCTGACATTTACCTCACCAAAAGTGAGGTAAATGTCAGCATGCGACGATCGCCTCGAAATCTTAGAATCGCCTGTAATCACGCTAGTTTGACGCACTTCGGCGGCGTCTACTTCTTTCACGAATTCCTGCGAGTGCTGCATTTCCGCCATTTCCTTGCCCAACACCTAGACTACCCGCGCCGCAACAGTCGCTACTCCGTGCCCCAGATGATTTTGGCCTTGGTATACCCCATTGTCCTCGGCCTG
>JACQDF010000173.1 GCA_016201205.1 Acidobacteriota bacterium | reverse complement strand
GAGAAAACGCCCATTTTACGGGCACTTCAGACCTCCGACTCCGAAGACGATTTACTCGACTCCGGCAACCAGTTGAATCTATGGGACTTCTAACCGGACAGCAGTGGCCTTTCTTATTTGACCCAACCGATGGCCTCCCGGTGAAATTTTGGTTACAATTGCCTGGACAAAGGAGAACGGAATGCGCCATCTTTGGATGATCCTGCTCTTACTGGACTCTTCCCGAGTCTTCTACGGGCAATCCACTTACGCCACTCTGCGAGGCACGGTGCGCGATCCCAGCGGAGCGGTCGTGCCCGCGGGCCCCGGTGACCGTTCGCAACACCGAGCAGAACACCGCGTTACGCACCGAGACCAATGAGCTGGGCAACTACGAGGCCCACAACCTGGTGCCGGGCCAATACGAAGTCACCGTGGAGGCCGCCTCGTTCAAGAAATTCGTGCACGGCGGCGTGACGCTGAATGCCACCCAGGTGGTGCGCATCGACGCTGCCCTGGAGGTGGGAACCACGCAATCGGAAGTCACCGTGAGCGAAGGTTCCCCGGTGATCGCCACCGAGACAGCCACCATTGATGACGCCCGCACCAACCGGGAAATCCTGGCCCTGCCGCTCAACTTTCGCGCGGCCAACACCAGCGTGATTGGCGTGATCGCCCTGGCGCCAGGGGTGCAGGTGCGGGGCGGGGCTGACAACTTCTCCATCGCCGGCAGCCGCCTGTCGCAGAACGAGACCTCGATTGACGGAATCTCGACGCTGGGCATGCGCAACCATGACGTGCTGGTCAACATGTTCCCCTCCGCCGAGAGCGTGCGGGAGATGCGCATCAGTTCGGTCAGCAACGGCGCCGAATACCAGGGTGCAGCCAACGTGGACACGATCTCCCGTTCCGGCGAGAACAGTTTTCACGGGAGCCTGTTCGAGTATCACCAGAACGGCGCGTTCGACGCCCGCAATCTCTTCTCCACCAGCGTGCCGTTCAAGGTGGCCAACACCTTCGGCGGCAGCCTGGGCGGGCCGGTGATGCTGCCGCGCTTGTACGACGGTCATAACCGCACGTTCTTCTTTATGGATTATGAGGCGAACCGGCGGGCCAGCCAGGCCGTGCTTTCCCCCACCGTACCCACCGAGGCCCTGCGCCGCGGCGATTTCTCGCAGGTCCGCGGGCTCACGCTGCGCGATCTCGACGGCGCGCCTTTTCCGGGCAACCAGATCCCCAGAAGCCGCCAGAACGCCACTTCGCTCGGCCTCGGGAATTTCTATCCGCTGCCGAACTTCGGCCCTCCCGATCTGCTGTCCGCCAATTTCCGCGGCGCCTTCCCGGCGTCCATAAAGTCCGACCAGTTCGATATCCGCCTGGATCATCATGTGAGCAGCCGGCATTTTCTGTTCACCCGCTTCAGCTTCAAGAACCTGAAGAACGGCAGCGTAAGTTTCACGCTGCCCACCATCGGACCCAGTCGCGAAACGCCGCACGTGCGCACCTACGTGTTGTCGGACAGTTTCACGCTGAGTCCCCGCCTGGTCAACGAATTCCGGGTGGGATTCGCCCGGCAGTGGCGGCGCATCGAAGGCCCCTTCCACGGCCCCACCATCATCCGCCAGCTCGGGATTCAGGGCCTGCATCCGGACCTGCCCGACCGGCCCGGGTTCCCGCAAATCTCCATCTCGGGGTTCACTACGCTCTCCCAGGCCACCTTCGATAACGAATTCAGCGGCAGCGGAGAGTTCCAGGAGCACATGACCTACATCCGGGGAGCGCACACCATGAAATGGGGCGCCAGCGTGCGCCTGCTGCGCGTCACCAATATCACCAACGTCTCGGGGGCCGGCATGTTCGGAAATTTCACCTTCCAGAACAGCTTCACCGGCAACGCCTATGGCGATTTCCTGCTCGGCCTGCCCACCACCACCCAGCGCATCGTGGCCCGGCGTCGCGCCGAAGGCTTCACCCGCAACTGGAATTTCTTCTGGCAGGACGATTGGAAAGTTTCCCCGCGCCTCACCTTCAATTACGGCCTGCGCTACGAATATCACCCGCCCTTCCGCGACCGTTTCGGCAACATCTCCACCTTCGATCCCATCACCGGCCGCGTGATCGTGCCCACGAAAGGTCTGGCCAACACGGAGCCGGTGTTTCGCGCCACCATTGGCGACACGCCCATTGTGAGCGCTCAGGAAGCCGGCCTTCCCGAGTCCCTCCGCCGGCAAGACCTCAACAACTTCGCGCCCCGGCTGGGCATCGCCTTCCGGCCTTTCCGAGACAACCGCACGGTCATCCGCGGCGGCTACGGCGTCTTCATCAACGACCTGATCGGCGCCGTGTTCGGCTCGCTGCGCAATATCCATACCGCTTCCACGGAAACGTTCACCAACCGCGTGACCAACGCCGTTCCATTTCTGCAATTCCCGCGGGCCTTCCCGGACCAGATCATCACCGGCGTGGCCGACTTCCGCACCGCCAACCAGATCGACATGCCCAACCCCTACACCTTGCAGTGGCACCTGACCGTCGAGCGGGAGGTGATGCGCAACACCGGAGTGCGGCTGAGCTACATCGGTTCGCGCTCGCTCAAGATCGTCCACCAGGTGGACTACAACCAGCCTCGCGCCAGCACCGTGCCTTTCACCAAGAGCCAGGCGCCCTTCCCGCTGTGGAATACCATCTTCAGCCGGGTCAACGGGCAAACCGCGAAGTACCACGCCTTTCAGGGGGAGTTCGACCGCCGGCTGGCCGCCGGCCTGACCTTGCAATCCAGTTACTCATGGACACGCAACTGGAGCGATGCCGGCGACTCCAACGAGACCGGATCGCTGATCGAAGACAGCTTTGACCGCCGCCGCGAGTACTCCAACGTGGAGTTCGCCCGGCCACACAAGTGGCTGACGGTCTGGATCTGGGAATTGCCCTTGGGACGCAACCGCCGCTACCTGAGCCATCTTCCCGCGGCTGTCGAACAGGTCCTGGGCGGTTGGGAATTCTCCGGCATCCTGCTGTTTCAGAGCGGATACTGGTTTCACCCGGTGTTCACCGGATACGATCCTTCCAACACCAACGGCACCTCACGCTCGGGCTCCTTCCGTCCCGACCGCGTTGCAGACGGCAATCTGCCGCCAGCGGAGCGATCCATGACCCGTTGGTTCGACGCCGCTGCCTTCGTCCCTCCGCCACGCAACGCCGGCCGTTTCGGGAATGCCGCACCGTATATTCTCGCGGGACCGGGCATGTCGGTGTGGAGCGCCAGCCTGGGCAAGGGCTTCCATCTGGGCGAACAGCGCCGCCTGCGCCTGATGGGCTCCTTTCAGAACCTGCTGAACCACCCCAACCTCAGCAACCCGGCGACCAATATCTCGACTCCCGGCTCGGTGGGCCGCATCACCAGCACCCTGGGCACCGAAGGCGCGGGCTCACGGACGGTGGAACTGTCGGCCAGGTTGGAGTTCTGAGGGCGGCGCAGGGCTGCGTGCCTGCGCGGACACGCGCAAGCCCGTCCTGCATCCCCGCGACAAAGTCATCAAGCCCCTGCTTGCCAGGGGTCACCGAAAACCAAACCCACGCGCGGAACCCAGAATCCATCAGGGCTTGACCTGCACTCGAAACCGTGCGCACCGGCATGCGAGGAGTCTTCCAACAAACTCGGGGTGGCCGCCTGAACCTCGACAATAAGTCTTGCGGGTTTTGCCGTAAGCGCCTAATCTAACAGGGTTGTTGCCTCGAACTCGAGCTAGCCGGCGGCTGGCGCAAAGCGCACACCCAGTTTTTCCAGCTCTTCCAGCATGTTTACCATTGGGGACGCTGCCGTAAATTCTCCGGCGCTGGCGACTACGATGCCGACTGCCTTACCGTCTTTCTTGTCCTCGGCGACGACCGCTCCGGAATCTCCATCCTGGGCGAATTCTCTAGAACCTTTCTGCACTTTGACGAGAATCTGGTCCTCCAGAAGGAACGAACCGAAGCTGTAATGGGCGACGAAGTCCACGCTGATATCGACGATCGTCCCGTCCCTCTCCTTAGCCGCCCCTACTTTCCTGACGCGCAATCCGAGTTCCGGGACGACTACGTCATCAGGACTTCCTATGATCATCGGCGCAGCCGCGGGGTCGACGGTAAACTTGGCTAGCGCGCAGTCCGCACGGTTTGGCTGGCCGTGTTGAAGTGGAACGAACCCATCGTCCAGCGTGCTGCCGACCACGGCGCCGTTCGAGCGGATCTCACGACCCGCCGGCACCAGGCCGTTCAAGGCAAGCACGTGATTGACTCCCAAGATGTAATGCTTCACGCCAGACCTGACAACAGCGCCAAAGCTACCTTTCAGAAGTGGTAGGTTCGGGCGCCGGGTCGTGTCTAGCTCGATTTGGGATAACGGGTGGAAGAGACGGTCCTCGAGCGCGATCACATCTGTGGGCACACGCAGAATCTCGGAAGGAATCTTCGAAGTGATCGTGAAACTGGACGTTTCCTTCCTATTCAAATAGACCCTGACGCAAGGAATTCCACTATCCCGCCCGTCGATCTCCTTGTTGCCGATTCCGACCGCATGGACACTGGGTAGCCGGCCGAGGAATTGAGCGACCGCCAGCTTTTTTGCATCGCGAAGTTCTTGCATGGTCATGACTGTCCTCCTCTGTCATCATCAAAACCAACCGTCACCACAAGTAGGAGCATCCGGGTCGTCTGGATTGAAATCGAACCAGAGCTGACTGATCAGCGCTGGCGTGTTTTCTGTCTGCAATCTCCCGAGCCGTTCCAGGCGAGCTGTGCGGGGAGCCAGAGCCTCCAGTTCCTCCCGTGAAACGCAAGGCGGACGGTCTCCGAGCAAAGTGAACGGCACCGGCCCATCCATCTTCAAATCAAGGTCGAGACCGTTCCGGTTCAGGAACAAGCTCACCATGGCATCGAAGGAACGCGTGAACTCATCGGAGGCAATCCCGGAGGTGCGATCATGCTCGGCAATAATGTGAAGGTTGACGCATTCGCCTTGCACAGGAACCCACGGGTGGTTGTCCAACATCAGATCCTGAAATCTCCGGATAGTGTAAGTGAAGATCTGGATGTTGGCCATTTGCATTTGAAGGTCCAAATCGTCGCGGTCTCTGCCCCTGAACATGGCTCTTTCAAGCCTGGCGCGGCGCATGGTCCTGACGCTCCTCGGAAGCTTGAGGTCGATCTTGGCGTGCAGCGGATCCCGGCCCGGCACTAGTCCGTCCCGGATACTCCCAGGGAAGACCATGTTTTCACCGAGCTTGAGGACATCAGGTCTGGCCTCTTCCGGTTCCACACCCTCCAAGCTATAGTTGCCCGGCTGCAAATACGTTTCGGCCAGGAAGCTTCCTGCGTTGAACACGTGATCAGTGAACGTGGGAATCAGCGCATCGATGCTGGTAACGTTTCCCGCCCGATCGCGGTTCCGCTTGAACACAATGGTGCCGTGCAGTATCACGTTTAGTGTTGCCATTTGCTTCTCCTTTCGATTTCCTCCGCATGGTTTTTTCTAGCGGGAACCGAAACTCTGGAAGCCCGCCCAATAATAAGGGTGCTTGCTCACCGTCTGCCGGCGGGTGCGCTCGGCAGACTGCTGAAGCGCAACGGGCACATCCAGCCCGGCGAGCAAGCCGTCGTAGAATTCCTCCATCAGGCGGACGCCGGTCTCCGAATCCGCGTTCCACCGGCTGGCCACCACCCGCGCCACGCCGGCCCACAAAAGGCGACGGACGAGGCTCTCCGGGTTAACCGGCCCGGTGGTTTCGCCAGTACCGCTGGAGCAGGCCGAAAGCACCACCAGCCGGCAGCGGGTCCAATTCTTTCCGGCTAGCCGCCTTCCGTCCAGGCTCTCCGCCCCCATGGCCCCCTCCTCGCCGGGGGCTAACAGGAGGCCGCCGTTTCCGGCGTTGCTGAAGCCGTGGCCGGTAAAGTGAAAGACCTCGGCTTCAGTCCGGTGGCGCTCCAGCGCGGCAAGTGTTGCGTTCTTCCCCGCCAGCATGACCGGCCGCGGGAACCGGGCGGCAACGCTGGCCGCCTCCCGCATCGTCGCTGCCAGCGGAGGAAACGCGCGGGCCGTCTGTTTGTCCAATGCCGGATTCGCCACCACCAGCATCCGGCTGGACGCCGTCACCCGCGGAGAGGCCGACCTGTGCTGGTAGTCGACCAGACCCCTCGCGATCACAATGGCAAACCGCTCTCCTAAGTACCGTGCGTCCCCGTCGATCAAGGCTTGCATCGGAATCGCCGCCACCGCGCCGTCCGGTTCGATGACCAAGACCCGGTTTGGATCGAGACGGTGCGCCAGCGGCGCCACCAGCCATTGGTACAATTGACGGCCATCCCGTTCCAGCGCAGCATTGTTCGAGGCCGGATCCGCGCACAGCCGTGCGAACCTTTCTGCGATCCCTTGCAGTTGTTCCGGCCGGACCGCCAGGCGCACACCCTCGATCCCGCTATCGTCAAATACCCACATCACCATCCCGTCCGGCAAGACCGCATAGGAGATGAAGGTCTCCTTGCGGAGGGCCGCCACACGCTGCGGAAGATCCAGTTCGCTGTCGCGTCTGGGCCACTCGCCCGCTCGAAACGTTTCCCAAACGCGGAGCGCCGCAGCCGGATCTCCGTCACGGCTCCAGTGAAGTTCTACCAAGCCCCGGTACGCCTTGCCGATCGCCTCTATGGATGCCGAGCGCTGCTCAAAGTCCTGGAAGGAGTCCAACCGGCGCTCGCTCAACTCCACGGCCACACCATATGCTGCCTTGGCCTCGCCAGTCTGGCCCGTTCGCCAATAGGCCTCCCCGACTGTCTCGTGGTATCTCATACGCGCAAGCTCGTATTCCAAGCCGGCCACCTGACCGCCCAAATTGTCTAATCGGTGCATGGCGTCATCAACGGCTCCGGCTGCAATTTCGGCTTGGGCGCGAAAAAGTTCCGCGTACAGGCGCAACTCGCGGACGGGCTTGGTCTGCTCGATGCCGCCAAACAACGTCGCGGCGCGCTCGTACTCAGTTGCAGCCTGCCGCGGCCAGCCCGCGAGCTGTGTCCAATGCGCCACGCGGTATCGACTGGTGGCATCGGTAAGCCGGTCGGGCCCTTCGGCAATCGCCTCCACCGCCGCTCTGCCGAAGAGGTAAGCTGCCTGGAGCCACCCTAGACTCTCGGCGGCCCTGGCGAGATTGAAGTAGATCTGGTGGGCGCGGATTGCTGGAAACGGGCCGCTCCAGAATCTACTCAGTCCGTCGCGGGCCTGGTCCCAGGCGACCAGAAGGTTGCCTGCGTCGGTCCGCGTCCCGGCCAGAATGCTCGTAGCGCGGAGGTCCAGGATGGGGTAACCGCCTTCGCGGGTGACCTCCACGGCGCGTTGCATTTCATATTCGGCGCCTCCTCGGTTGCCATGCATGCCGCGACAGGTGCCGAGATCGATCGTTACCTGTCCCAGGATCCACTGATACTTGAGACGGCGCGCCTCGCGCTCGGTAGCCAGCGCCTCATCCACGCATTCCTTTGCCCGCTGGGCGCGGTTCAATCCGTAGACCCGTTCTGCCTTGGCGCGAAGCGCGGCTGCAGGATTGCCCGCCGAAGCCAGGACGCTCGCCGCCTGGCTGGCGGCGGACAATGCTTTTTCGGTCTCCCGGGCACGGTTCGCTCGAACAGCCGACGCCAGTAGTGAGAAACCGCTGATCGACTGATCTCCGTCACCGGAAGCCAGCACGTCCCGCAGCCATACATCATGATGGCGGGTCTGGAACAGCCTGGCCAGGGTGTGCAACGCCTTCTGTGTAGAGGCGTCGTCCTGGCGGGGGAGCCAATCAATCAGGGCAATGTCCAGATACGGTTCCGGCTCCACCTCTTCTTCAGCCCGCACCCTCTCGAGCAACTTCATGGGGTCACTGGAGATGGATGCCAGAGCCGCTTGCCGTGTTTCCTTTTTTTGCTCCAACCCCTTGAGACGGTGCCGGGCCTCGTCGGCCCAGCCGCCGCCGGTGTCCAGGTCCAGGTACCGCTGCCATTCCCGCGTGGCCTCTTCATAAAGAAACATGATTTCGTAAACCAGCGCGCGGTTGAAAACGGCTTCGGCGAAGACCGGCCGTGCTTTCAAGGCGCGGCTGAGATACTCGATCGCCGTCCCATAGTCGATAGGGCGGTTTTCGGCCTCTGCCCGGAGAGCGTAAGCCATCCCGAAATCGGCCAGCAGGTTCGGATCATCGGCTTTCTGCTCGAGCGCGTGGTTCAGGGTCCCTATGGCGGCTTCGCCATTCCAGGCCAGCATCTCCGCCCGCGCCCGCAACGCGAGCCACTCGGCGTTGTTCGGATTGCTTTCCAGTTTTCGCGCAATCGCTGCCTCGGCCTCCAGCAGCGAGGATGGTCTGTGGAACGAGGACTCCAGACCACGCTTTTCCAGACGAACCGGGCCGTATGCGGCGCCTGCGATCCGCAAATCAAACGGGCGCCTCTCGGTGTAGGCCTGAGCGATCAACCTGGCTGGATGCCTCTTCACTTGGTAACCGTAGACCCACCACGCCGCTCCTAATGTAACCGCCAACGCAAGTACGCACGCGAACCAGCGTCCTGGAACGCTTTTGGGGTCCGCGCTTCGTGAGGCCGTCAGGTTTATCATCGGGCTTTCTTTTTTTGCTCGATTTCCGACAGCCTGTGGCGCGCTTCGTCCGCCCACGGGCCGCTGGGGTCCAGGGCCAAATAGCGCCGCCATTGCTCGAGGGCACTGTCATACAAAAACATCCGCTCGTAGACCAGGGCGAGGTTGAAAACAGCCTCACGGGAATCGGGTTTCGCCTTCAACGAGCGGCTGAGATACTCGATCGCCCGGCCGTAATCGAGCGCCCGGTTGTCCGCCTCGGCGCGGAGCGCATACGCCATGCCGAGGGCGGCCAGCAAGTCAGGATCATCCGAGCGCTGATCGAGGCCGCGGGTGAGCGTCGCAATCGCGCTCTCGGCATCCCACGCCAGCATCTCCGCCCGAGCCCGCAACGCCAGCCAATCGGTGTTCTCCGGAGCCGTTTGGAGCTCTCGTGCAATACGCGCTTCCGCTTCCAGCAGCGGCTGCGGCCGCGCGAACGAAGAGCCGATCCCTCGCTTTTCGATGCGCACGGGCCCGTGGCGCGCGCCTGGAATCCGGAATTCGAACGGCCTCTGCTGCGCATAGGCCTGGGCCAGCAGACGCGCCGGCTGCCCGGCGGTCCAGAACAGGTAAGCCCACCAGCCGAGGCCCACCGCCAGAATCACCGCCGCCGCCTTGGCCAACCAGACCGGCACCGGAAGCGGCTTTCGAGAGGCAGCGGCCATCCGCCTCGCCATGCCGCTCTGCCACTCCCTGGTCGAGGTTCGCAGAGCTTCGATTTCTTCTGCTTCCCGGTCGTCTATTTTGCGCGAGAAATCCTGGGCCACGGCACGGAGCATGGCGCCGCAGGAGTCGCAAGCGCTGGCGTGCTCCAGTAGCGCGTCTCTTCTTTCGGGCTTGAGAAGACCGCCCACCAGCGACGCCCACTCGACGGCCGGCGGGCAATCCGGACCAGGCCCCTTTCGGGGCGCTCCCCGAATACAATCCAGGCGTGATTGCTCCTTCGAGTGCGTGGCAAGCAGCCGCTCGCAAGCCTCGCAGGAGCGCAAATGTTGCTCGCGCTCGACCGGAATCGCCGCTCCGCCGCCGGCGCCAAGCACCGCCGCGATTTCATCGGGCGTCAGGTGCTTATTAGGCGCGTTCATCAGGGCTCTCCCCTTCTATAACGAAGTTGCGGGCCAGTTTCCTTTGAACTTTCTCGCGAATTGCCGCTTTTTTCTCGCCCGTCAACCAGCCAGCCACGGACCCGGTCGGTCAGGCGCCGAATCAAGCTTTCCACGCCGTCCGGACGCAGGCCGATCCCCGGCACGGCCGCGATCTCCTCTGCTGTCAATCCATGGCGGTAGCGAAGCCAAAAGATCCATCGATCCGCAGGGCGCTTCACCTCAGCAGCCAAATAGTCGTCGATCTCCCTGATCAGAATCCGCCTCTCGATCGACGGCAGGCCTTCTGATCCCGCGATTCCGCTCTCCGCAAAGGTGTCGAGCGGAAGCTCCGGCTGACCGCCTCCCCGCTTGCCGGCCAGGCCGGTACGGAAATGATCGTAGGTGGCATGGATGGCAATGGTCTTGACCAGACTGAAGATCGCCTCCGGATTCTCCAGGTGGGCCTCGCGCAGAACCCGGCACTGGTTCGCGCAGATCCGGATAAAGGTTTCCTGCACCAGGTCCTCGACCAGTCCTGGCGAAGTCGTCCGAAACCGGCGCGCCGTCCTCAGAGCAGAGGAGGCGACGACGGGATGAACGCGGCGAATAAACTCCTCCCACGCTGCCTTGTCGCCAGTTTCCAGGCAGGCGCGGATCAATTCCGGCATCGAGAGCGAAGATGGCTCGTGCTGGGTCGGGAATTGTGTCATGGCGTCCAGCCCCGCCCCGGCGAAGCCAGAATCCTATCGCTAATTAACGCTGTTCATTATACTTCTTCTCCTATGTCACTGAAAGCAAAAAAGCAATGTGACGCCCGAAAGACATCGTGATTCAGACCTTGCTGAGCCGCGCGCGTCAACGCGCGCGGCTCGGCAAGGCTGGGCCCGGTGGGTGCAGGGGCGGGTGCAGGGCTGACACCACCTAAATCCGGATGTCGTAGCCGAGCAGGCGCATGCCTTCGATGATGGCGTCGCGAACGGCGCTCACTTCCTCACTGGAGAGGGTACGGTCGTGGGCGGCCAGGGTGATGCGGAAGGAAACGCTCTTGGCGCCATCGGGCAGAGGCGGTCCTTCATAGAGGCGCAGGAAACTGATCTGGTGGAGGCGGGGTCCGGCGAGGCTGGCGATTTGCTGCTGGAGGACGCCGGCCAGGGCGCGTTGTGGGGCGATCACGGACAGGTCGAAGGCGCTGGCCGGGAAGCGCAGGATGGGCTGGTAGCGTTTTTCGGCAGGCGACAGGCGTTGCATCAGCTCGAGATCGACATCGAGGGCGACGGCACGGCTTTCGACAAAGCTGGGATGGAATTCGAACAGCCGGCCGAGCGGAGTCCCGCGCCAGTGGACTTGGGCGGCGCGCGACGGATGCTCGAAGAGACGCGGCTCAGCGGGGGATAATTCGCAGCCGGGCATGAGGCATTCGGCGAGCCGCTTGCCCTCGAACAGCGGGCCGGCGTCCTGGCCGCGGTGATAGATGGCGGCGACCAGATGCGGAATCTCATCCGGCAGGGTGTCTTGCCGCTTGTGAATCTCGAATCCGATTTCGAAGATGCGGAAACTATCGAAGTGCCTGGAGTTCTCTTCGATGTTTCGTGCGATGCCGGGAATGAGACTCACACGCAGCAGACCCTGTTCGGACGAGACAGGGTTGGCCACAGCGACATGGGCAGACGGATGGAAGCCGAAGCGGCGGGCGAGCTGTTCGCTGACGAAAGAGTAATTGTAGACTTCGTCATAGCCTTGAGCGGCGGTGATGCGGCGGACTGCGTGGTGGAAGCGGCGGCGCGGGTTGTCAGGGGGCGGCGCGGCAGGCACGACGGGCGCCAGGGGCGTGATCGTGTCATAGCCGACCATGCGTCCGACTTCCTCGACCAGGTCGTCCTTGATGGAGATATCCTTGGTGGCGCGCCAGGAAGGCACGGAAACAGAGAACAGGCCGGGCTGCCGCGAGCAGACGCCGAACTCGAGCGATTCCAGGATACGGAGGACTTCGGCGGCGTCGATGGGGCGGCCGAGCTTGCGGATCAGCCAGTCGAGCGGCAGCTCGATGGCGTGGGACGGCTGAGGGGGCGCGGCCACGTCGGCAAGTCCGCCGACCAGGCGAATGCCGGGAGAAACGATCTCGAGCAACTCGAGGGCGCGGGCCAGGCCGCGAACGGTGTTCATCGGATCCTGGGATTTCTCGAAACGCATGGACGCATCGGTGCGCAGCTTGAGACGCGAGGAGGTGCGCCGGATGGAGGCGGCGTGGAAACAGGCGCTCTCGAGGACGATGCGGGTGGTCAGCTCGCCGATGGCGCTATCCAGGCCGCCGATGACGCCGGCGAGCGCAATCGGACCGCTGCTGTCGGCGATCACCAGCGCGGCCGGGGTGAGATGATACGACTCGCCATTGAGGGCGGTGATGCGCTCGCCTTCGCCGGCGGCGCGAATGAAGATGGTGGCGCCGGAGAGCTTGTCCTGATCAAAGGCATGCATCGGCTGGCCAAGCTCCGCCATGACGTAGTTGGTCACGTCGACGATGTTGTTGATGGGGTTGAGGCCGATGGACTGCAACCGGTACTGGAGCCAGAGCGGGGACGGTTGGACGGTGGCGTTGTGGAAGACCAGGGCGCTGTATCGGGGGCAGAGACGGAAGTCTTGAATGGAAACAGAAACCGGGGCCTGCTGTTGGGGGATGCGGCTGGGGTTCGCCGGCTCGATCAGCTTGTTGCCGGTGATGGCGGCCACTTCGCGGGCCATGCCGTGATGCCCCCACAGATCGGGGCGATGGGTGAGCGACTTGTTCTCGACATCGATGAGGAAGTCGGGGAGGCAGCCGGCGGGGGCCGACTCGACGATTCCCTCGTGGTCGCGATTCATCCCCAGCTCGGCTCCGCTGGCGAGCATGCCGTCGCTTTCGACGCCATCGATGACACGCCTTTCGATTCTCTGCCCCAGGAGGACGGTTCCGGGCGGAACATAAGCGGTGACCAGACCGGGACGGCAATTGGGAGCGCCGCAGACGACGATCCTTCGCCCCAGCGGACCGGCGTCGACGACTGCCTTGCGATTCTGACTGCCGCCGATCGGCTCGACCTGGAGGACGCGAGCGGCCACGACCTGGGCGAAATGCGCGCCGACAGGCTCGAGGCTCTCACACTCGCAGGTCTTCAGGGTCAGCAGGCGCATCAGGTCCGGCGGCGGCGTTTCGAGACCGGTGACAAGCTCACGGATCCAGTTGTAAGAGAATTTCACGGGTCTACCTCAGAACTGCCTCAAGAAGCGCAGGTCGCCGCTTTGGAGCAGGCGGATATCATCGATGCCGTAGCGCATCATCACCAGACGGGTCAGGCCGAGGCCGAAGGCGAAGCCGCTCCATTGTTCCGGATCGATGCCTCCCATGCGGAGCACGTTCGGATGGACGAGCCCGCAGGGCATCAGCTCGACCCAGCCGCCGTGCTTGCAGACGGGGCAGCCCGAGCCGCCGCAAATCAGGCACTGGATATCGAGCTCGAAGCCGGGTTCGACGAAGGGGAAGTAGCCGGGCCGCAGGCGCACGGTCACCTCGCAGCCGAAAATGCGGCGGAGCAGCGTTTTCATGAAGTAGAGCATGTGAGCGATGGAGATGTTGCGATCCACCATCATGCCTTCGAGCTGATAGAAGGTGTGCTCGTGGGACGGATCGACTTCCTCGTTGCGAAAGACGCGGCCGGGGGCGATCATGCGGAGCGGCGGGCCGAGTTTGGCCATGCCGCGCACCTGGACGGGGGAGGTGTGGGTGCGCAGGCAGCAGCCATCGGTGAGCCAGAACGTGTCCTGCATGTCGCGGGCCGGATGATCGGGCGGGATGTTGAGGGCGTCGAAGTTATTGTACTCGGACTCGACTTCGGGCCCGTCGAGGACGGCGACGCCCATCGACAGGAACAGTTCCTCGAGTTCCTGCTGGATGCGGGTGATGGGATGAAGAGCGCCGGGGCGAGGGCCGGTGGCGGGGAGGGTGACGTCCAACCATTCGGAGTCGAGGCGGGCGTGTAAAGCCTGTGCGGCGAATTCATTTTCGCGCGACTCGAGGGCGGCTTCCAATTCGGTCTTGGCGGCATTGAGCAGCTTGCCGATGCGAGCGCGGTCCTGGGGCGGGACGTTGGCCATATCCTTGCTGATTTGCGCCAACGCGCCTTTGCGGCCGAGGACCTCGACGCGGACGGCCTGGAGTTGTTCCGGAGTCGCCGAAGCCAGAATTCTTTGGCGTGCGGAGGCAGCCAGTGATTGGAGTTGTGCTTCCAACATGGAGGGGAGAATTCATATTCTAACGCGACGCGGTAGTCTGAAAAGGAGGAGGATTGCCTCATGCCGGTCGTCCGGGCTCCGCGGGGCACAAGCTTAAGCACGAAAGGGTGGCAGCAGGAAGCCGCGCTGCGGATGCTGATGAATAACCTCGATCCGGAGGTAGCGGAGAAGCCGGATGAGCTGATTGTTTACGGCGGCACGGGGAAAGCAGCGCGCAATTGGGAATGCTTTCACGCCATTGTGCGGTCTCTGCGGCAGCTCGAAAACGACGAGACATTGCTGGTGCAATCGGGGAAGCCGGTGGGCGTATTTCGCACGCATGCGGATGCGCCGCGGGTGCTGATCGCCAACGCGAATCTGGTCGGGCAATGGTCCAATTGGGAAGAGTTCCACCGGCTGGAGCGGCTGGGGCTGACGATGTACGGGCAAATGACGGCGGGCTCGTGGATCTATATCGGAAGCCAGGGCATTGTGCAGGGCACGTATGAGACGTTTGCGGGGGCGGGCAGGAAGCATTTCGGAGGATCGCTCGACGGGAAGCTGATCGTTTCGGGCGGCATGGGGGGCATGGGCGGTGCGCAACCGCTGGCGGCGACACTCCATGGGGCGCGCTTCCTGGGCATCGAAGTGGACCCGACGCGAATCGAGAAGCGGATTCGCACAGGATACTGCGACCGCATCGCCTGGACGCTGGACGAGGCGCTGGGTCTTTTGCAGGATGCGGAAGCGATCTCGGTGGGCCTGGCAGGCAACTGCGCAGACGTGCTTCCCGAATTGGCGCGCCGGGCGATTGTGCCGGATGTGCTCACGGATCAGACCAGCGCGCATGATGCACTGAACGGCTACGTGCCCAATGGAATGACGCTCGAGGAGGCGCTTCAGTTGCGCGTCTCAAAGCCGGAAGAGTACATCCGCCGGTCGATGGAAGCGATGGGCGAGCAGGTGCGGGCGATGCTGGCGCTGAAGCGAATGGGCGCGGTGACGTTCGATTACGGGAACAATATCCGCGCACAGGCCAAGAAAGCAGGGGTCGAGGACGCATTCGAGATCCCCGGCTTTGTGCCGGAGTACATCCGGCCGCTGTTCTCGGAAGGGCGGGGGCCGTTCCGCTGGGTGGCGCTGTCGGGAGCGGTGGCGGACATTGGGACGACCGACCGGCTGGCGCTCGATCTGTTTGGCGGCAACGAAGCGCTGGCGCGGTGGATGCGGCTGGCCGGGCGGCGCATTCCCTTTCAGGGACTGCCGGCGCGGATTTGCTGGCTCGGGTATGGAGAGCGGGCCGAGTTCGGGCTGGCGATGAACGATCTGGTGAAAGCGGGAAAGCTCGAAGCGCCGATGGTGATCGGGCGTGATCATCTGGACACGGGCTCTGTTGCGTCGCCCTACCGGGAGACGGAAGGGATGCTGGATGGCTCGGACGCGATCGCGGACTGGCCATTGCTGAATGCTTTGCTGAACACGGCGGCCGGCGCATCGTGGGTGTCGATTCACAACGGCGGGGGCGTGGGCATCGGATATGCGGAGCACGCGGGCATGGTGGTGGTCGCCGATGGCACGAAACAGGCGGCGGCGCGGCTGGAGCGCGTGCTGACCACGGACCCGGGGATCGGCATCGTGCGGCATGCGGATGCCGGATATGAAAAGGCGAGAGAAGTGGCGCGGCGGCACGGCATCGTGATTCCGATGGAGAGCCAGGTTGAGTCTTCCGTATCCTGATCCGCGGTGGCCACGGGCGAGCGCATGGCTTGCGGGCGAGTGCGAGAAAGCGCCGGCGGGGCGGCTGGCGGTGCTGGGGGCGCCACTGCGGCTGGGCTCGATCACGCCCGGGGATTGCCACCTGGCTCCGCAGGCGATCCGCAGCGCACTCGAGCGCTTCAGCACGTGCGAGGTGGCCGCCGGCTGCGATGTGCGCCGGCTCGAGGCGGCCGATCACGGCGATCTGGAGCTTGCCGAAAAGCGCCCGGAAGAGGCGCTGGAACCGCTGTCCAGGGCGGTGTCCCATGCGCTGGAAACAGCGGAAGCGCTGGTGTTGCTGGGCGGCGACAACAGCATCACGCGGCCGGGATGCCATGGGCTGGCAGATGCGCTGGATTTGTGCGGCTTGCTCACGCTGGATGCACACTTCGACTTGCGGGATCTGGACAACGGGCTGACCAACGGCAACGCTGTGCGGGCACTGCTGGCAGACGGGCTGCCAGGGGTGCAGATTGCGCAGATCGGCATCCAGTCTTTCGCCAATTCGCAAGCGTACATGGAGGTGGCGAAGCAGGCGGGCATCCGAGCCGTTGCTGTCGACGAGGTTCGCGAGCGCGGCATCCGGGCGGTGGTGGAAGATGCCTTGCGATCCCTCAGTCAGGCGGTGGAGGTGATCTACGTCGATCTGGATCTGGATGTGCTCGACCAGGCGTTCGCGCCGGCGACGCCCGGCGCGCGTCCGGGTGGTTTGACACCGCACGAGGTACGCCAAGCGGCGCGGCTTTGCGGCCTCCATCCGAAGGTGCGCGTTCTGGACCTGGTGGAGATTGACCCGAGCCGCGATATCCGGGATGCGACAGCGCGGGCGGCGGCGGCGTGCCTGCTGTCGTTTGCCAGCGGAGTCCTGGGGCGGATCGAGGCAAGCGAGTGAGGACGCTGGCCGTTGTCGGATGCAGCCAGGTGGTGACGCTGCGCGGTCCGGCGCGGCCGCGGGTGGGAGGGGAGCTTCGCGAGCTTGGAATCATCGACAACGGCGGCATTCTGGTGGGCGAGGGCCGGATCGCAAAGGTGGGTGTGCGCGAGGAGATCGAGCGTGCGATCGAGCCGGATACGGAAGTGATCGACGGCGGCGGCCGCATTCTGCTGCCGGGCTTTGTGGACGCACACACGCACGCGGTGTTTGCGGGCAACCGGGTGGATGACTTCGCGCTCCGCGCCGGCGGGGCATCGTACGGGCAGATTGCAGCTTCGGGCGGAGGCATTCGCTCGACGGCGGGCAAAACGCGGGCCGCGAGCGAGGAGGAGTTGTTTGAGGCGGCATCGCGTTACCGCGAGTGGTTCGTCCGCTCGGGGACGACCACGGTCGAGGCGAAGTCGGGCTACGGGCTGACGCTGGAAGACGAGATGAAGATGCTGCGCGTCATCCGGAGACTGGGCTATGTGCCGACTTTTCTTGGCGCGCATGAAGTGCCGGACGAGTTTCGAGGACGCCGCGGGGAGTATGTGCGGTCGGTGGTGAACGAAATGCTCCCACGAGTCGCATCGGAGCGCCTGGCTGAGTATTGCGACGTGTTTTCGGAGCCATCGGTGTTTCCGATCGAGGATGCGCGGACGATCTTGCGTGCGGCCAGGCGGCTGGGCCTGGGTTTACGGATTCATGCAGATCAGCTCGAAGGAAGCGGCGGCGCGGGGCTGGCGGCGGAACTGCGGGCCGCAACCGCGGATCATCTCGAGCACACCGAGCCCGGGGTGTTTGCCGCTCTACGCGAGGCAGGAGTGCAGCCGGTACTGCTGCCGGCCTCGGTGTACACGCTCGGATCGCACCGGTTTGCGGATGCACGGGCGATGATTGAAGCCGGACTGGCGGTCGTGCTGGCCACGGACTTCAATCCCGGCTCCGCGCCCACGCCGTCGATCCCGATGGTTCTTTCGATCGCCTGCACGCAGATGAAGATGCACCCGTCCGAGGCCATCTCAGCAGTCACAGTGAACGCGTCGTGGAGCCTGGGACGGGGCCAGGAGGCGGGCACGCTGGAAGAAGGCAAAGTTGCCGATTTCGTCCTCCATGACTGCTCCGATTACCGCGAACTGGCGTATTTCTTCGGAGTGGAGCACGCGCACGCGGTGTTTGCCGGCGGGAAGCTGGTGTTCCAGCGTTGCTGATTGTCACCGGTACGGATCGATCCACGCGTACTGCTCATACCTGCGCCATCCCAAAGGAGGCCCCTGGAGCAGCTTGGGCGTGTTTCGCCAGCTTGCAAGAGCAGCCGTCTGCGTTGGGCCGCCTTCGACGTAAACACTGAGCAGGCCGCGCGCGCGATTGCCGTTGAAATCCGGGATGATCCATTCCTGCATGGCGATAATCACCAGCACTCCATCGCCGCGGGCGAGAATATTCTGGATCGCGGCTGCGTGGGTTGTCTGCAACCGCCTCTGCACTTCCCGCCGCGTGCCGATGTCGCCAAGCGATTGAATGGCTCCGCTCAGCAACTGGCCCAACAGCGCCATGGCGGCCTGGTTTCCCACGATCCCTTGCACGCGGCTTTGTTGCACCAACGCCTGCCCGGGAGCAACCGGCATGGCAGGGGCCGCAGCCACCGGCTGCAAACGTCCGCGGACTTGGACCGCCAACTGGGATGGCTGGCCTCCGCGGTGCCGGATGCACAGTTGCGTGCCGTTGCGCACAAACTCCGGGCCGATCACCGCGTCATAGTCTTGTATACGAATGTTGTTCTCCTGAACAAATCCATCGAAGAATCTGCCGTAGTTCTCATTTGCCTGCCGGATCAATTGCTCGGTGGTGACGCCCGGAAGCTGCTGCCTGCGGAGGAACTGCTGCCAGCGTGGATCGCTGTTGAGGTCGAGGAGGCGGCCAAGTTCGGCGCGTTCGAGGGTGACCGTGAGAACTTCCGCCGCGCCGCCTCCATTCGCGGTGCGGGTCCGGGCGTACTCCTCGGCCATGCTCAGCGAGTTTGTCAGGTACATGCCGTCGCCGAAGTCGTGAATATGTCCTCCCGGTTGCGCCGGCGCAACGGAGGAGGATTGACCGCGATACCAGGTTTCCGCCATCGTATCACCGCCTACTGGATTCCAGGCGCATCCATGAGCAAATCAACGACGGGCTGCGCCCCTTTCCCCATCGCCAGATCGAGCGGGCTCTGGCCATTCTCGGCGCGCACATCGGCATGTGCGCCGTTGGCCAGCAGCACCTTGACCATCTCGACGTCTCCGCTTTGGGCGGCCGAGTGCAACGCCGTCCAGCCGCCCGCCTGCGTGGCGTTGACGTCGGCGCCATGCTCAAGCAGCATGCCCACAAGGTCGCGGCTGCGGCCGGCAGCAGCCGCGTGCAGCGGGTGGTTGTTCATGTAGTTGACCGAGCGGGCGTCGACGCGAGCGCCGGCTTCCAGAAGCAGCTTCACCGCATCCTTTTGACCGAAGAATGCCGCCAGATGCAGAGGCGTCCAGCCGTCGGCGGAATGTTGCTCGAGGACCGGTTTGTTTTCGGAGACAAGCCTGGCCAGCCGCTTGGTGTCGCCCAGCGCCGCCGCTGTGAACGCATCCACTTTCGAGCCGCTCTGCAAGAGCAGTTGGACCACTTCCTTGCGTCCTTGATAGGTGGCGACCATGAGCGCACAGACGCCATTCTCATTGACGGCGTCGGCCAGCGACGCATCCTGGACGATCATCCCGGTGAGCCCGAAAATATCGTCGGCGCGGATCAGATCGAAGAATTCTCTTACGGTCTCATTCATAGCGCTGGGGTGTATACCGCGTCCGCCTTGCCCACTTCCCAGGCAAGGTGGTTGACATAAAACAACAAAACCGGCTGAGGATATTGTCCCTGGAATCTCTCCAACACGCGCTGCTGCCAGCCGGCGGTCAGACAGGCGCTGAGATCGGCGTCTTTGGCAAAGAAGCCATCCTGGTGCGGCACGCTGAGAAAATCAAGCACCGCGCGGATCATATCCAGGTGCGAGACCAGGACAGCCTGCGCCAGGTCCGATGCGAATTCATCCTCTTTCTCCGACAAGCGGCTCCACAGCCGCGGCGCAGCGCGGCGCAAGGTCTCCGAATTCAGCTTGCTCAGGTGAGCGCGCGCTTTCAGCCGGTCGAAGAGCTGAAACGTTCTCAATCTCCCCATCGAGACGGTGCGGAGCAGACTCTGAAAATTCTGCTCGCCCAGGCCCAGGAAGACATCGCAAAGCTGCATTAAAGTCAGGGTAACACGGTAGAATGAAGAACTTGGCCGGATTCCATGAACAACATTATCATCCTGGGGGCACAGTGGGGGGACGAAGGCAAAGGGAAGGTGGTCGATCTTCTTTCGGACCGGTTTGACATCGTCACGCGGTATCAGGGGGGGCACAACGCGGGTCACACCGTTTTCGTGGGGCCGAAGAAGTTCGTTCTGAAGCTCATTCCCAGCGGTATTCTGCGCGGCAAACGGGCGGTGATCGGCAATGGCGTGGTGCTGGATCCGGGCGCGCTGCTGGAAGAGATGGAAGCGCTCGGGCGGGCGGGCATCGACGTTCCCGGCCACCTTGCCATCAGCAACCGCGCCCACATCCTCTTTCCTTTCCACCGCCTGGTGGAGAAAGTTTCTGAAGCCCGCGCGGACCGGGTGGCGATCGGAACGACGTCGCGGGGCATTGGCCCTTGTTACGAAGACAAGATCGCGCGCCGGGGCATCCGGGTGGCCGACCTGCTCGATACGGAGAATTTTCGCGCGCTGTACGCCTCTCTGGCGCAGGATAAGAAGACCCTGGCGAGGGCATTTCAGATCGCGGACACGATCGACTACGAAAAAGCGCGAGCCGAGTATGAGCAATTCGCTGAACGCATCCGGCCGATGGTGTGCGACACATCGCGGCTGTTGAATGAAGCCATCAAGACCGGCCAGCGGATTCTGTTTGAAGGCGCGCAGGGAACGATGCTTGACATTGACCACGGTACGTATCCCTTTGTCACCAGCTCGAGCGCGGCCGCCGGCGGCGCCTGCACGGGCGCCGGTGTGCCGCCGACGAAGATCCACGGCGTCATCGGCGTTTCCAAGGCGTACTGCACGCGCGTGGGCGGCGGTCCGTTTCCCACCGAAGACGGCGGAGCGGCCGGTGAGCGCATCCGGAAGGCCGGGAACGAATTCGGAGCGGTTACCGGGCGGCCGCGGCGGTGCGGCTGGTTCGACGTCCCGCTGTTGCGGTATACCTCAGCCGTCAATGGCTTTGACAGCCTGGTGATCACCAAGCTCGACGTGCTCGACGATTTCGCCGAAATCCCGGTCTGCACCGGCTATCGTGTCCAGGGGAGAGTAACCGACGAAGTGCCCGCCACCATCGGTCAGATGGAGGCGCTCGATCCTGTCTACGAAAAGGCGCCGTGGTGGAAAGGCTCGACGCGCGGGGCGACCAGTTATGATTCGCTGCCTGACGGCGCCAAACGATACCTGGATTATCTGGCCGCCAAAGTGGGTGTGGAGATCGGATGCATCTCGACGGGACCCGAGCGGAACGAGACGATCCTGATGCCGGATTCACGCTTCACGAAGCTCATCGGATAAAGTGGTACTGATCAGGCCATCATGGCGCCAGGTTCCCGCATTGGGCACTATCGCATCATCTCGCGCCTCGGCGGCGGCGGCATGGGGGAAGTGTATCTTGTCCAAGATGAGAAGCTGGAGCGGCCGACGGCGCTGAAGCTGCTGCCGGCGGGCGCGAATTCCGACAGTGAAACGATCCGCCGCTTCACGCAGGAGGCCAAAGCAGCGGCGGCATTGAGCCATCCCAACATCGCCCACATTTACGATGCCGGCGAGCATGATGGCATGCCGTTTCTGGCGATGGAATATGTCGAAGGCCAGACGCTGAATTCGATCGCCGAACAGCTCCCGCTGTCGAACCAGGAACTGCTGAGCATCGCGAGGCAGACGGCTGACGCGCTGGTGGAGGCGCATTCCAAAGGGATCATCCATCGCGACATCAAGCCGTCCAACCTGATCCGCGACCGGCGCGGCCAGATCAAGGTGCTGGACTTCGGCCTGGCCAAGCTGAGTGCGGCGGCGCGAATCCAGATGGCGAGCAGCATATCGAGCGCGGCCCCCACCGAGTCCGGAGGCAGCGGCAAGATCGCCGTGGGCAGCCTGCCGTACATGAGTCCGGAGCAGGCGCTGGCGCGGGACATCAACGGGCGCACGGACATCTTCAGCTTTGGCGCCGTCTTGTATGAGATTGCCACCGGCCGCCGCGCCTTTGCCGGCCAGACGGCGGCGGCGGTCTTCGATGCGATTCTGAACCGCACGCCGGTTGCCCCGCGCCTGTTCAACCCGGAGCTGTCGGAAGCGCTGGACCGCATCATCCGCAAGTGCCTGGAGAAAGATCCGGACCTGCGCTACCAGACAGCGTCGGATCTGCTCGCCGACTTGCGGCTCACCGAGCGCGACGAAAGCGGCGCTCGGACCCGCCAGGCGAAGAGCCGTTTTCGCCGTCCGGGTGTCATGGCGGGCGTGGCTCTGCTGGTTGCGATGGCCGCAGCCGGGGGCTGGTATGTATCGCGCAACAAAGGCGTGGAGCCAACGGAAGCCGCACGCACGGCGCCGCTCACCAGCTTTCCAGGGAGTGAATCGCAGCCGTCGTTTTCTCCGGATGGCAACCAGGTCGCTTTTAGCTGGAACCAGGGAAAAGAAGACGACCTCGATTTGTACATTAAGGTGGTCGAAGCCGGCATGCCTCTCCGGCTGACGAACACGCCGGCTTCCGAATACAGTCCCTCATGGTCGCCCGACGGCAAGTACATCGCTTTTCTGCGCCAGACGATGGACAGCGCGGGATTCTACATGATTCCCGCCTTGGGCGGCCTGGAGCGCAAGCTGTCGGAGGCGAGCCCGCATCGAGTGGGCGCGGATGCTCCCTTCATCAACTGGTCCCCTGACGGCAAACAGGTTGTGCTGGTGGATCGCGAGACCCCCGAGGCGCCTCTGAGCATCTTTCTGCTCGATTTGGAGCACAACCAGAGACGGCGGGTGAGCTCACCGCCGGCCAAGACTCTGGGCGACAGCAGCCCGGTCTACTCTCCCGACGGGGCCAGCATCGCCTTCATCCGAACGGGCAGCCTCGCGGTTCAGGACATCTACGTCCTGAATTTGCGTGACGGAAAGGAGAAACGACTCACGACCGACAGCCGCCGGATCTACGGCATCACCTGGAATCCGCTTGACGGCAAGATCCTGTTCTCGTCGGCGCGCCAGGCCCGCAGCCGTTTGTGGCGTATCGCCCCAGGCGGCGGCACACCCGAGCCGGTACTGGGCGTCGGGGATCAGGCCAGCTTTCTGACGATCTCCCGGAACGGACGCCGGCTCGCCTACACGCGCTCCGTCATCGACACTAATATCTGGCGCTACAAATTGCCGTTGAAGCCAGTGCCGGCGCCGGAGGGCGAGGCGATCATGTCCTCGACCCGTTATGAGCAGGGACCGCGCTACTCGCCGGACGGAAGCCGCATCGTTTTTTCCTCGAACCGCTCGGGAGCGCTTGAAATCTGGCTCGCCGATTCGGAAGGCGTTCATCTGAATCAGCTCACCAACTTCAACGGCCCGCCCACCGGCAGCCCCATGTGGTCGCCTGACGGAAAGTACATCGAGTTTGACTCACGGCCGGCCGGCAATCCCGACGTTTACGTCATCAGCGCGGACGGCGGCCTGCCGCAGCGGATGACGACAGAAGCGACCGAAGAGATTGTGCCGAGCTGGTCGCGCGACGGCAAATGGATCTACTTCGCCTCGAACCGCAGCGGCACATTCCAGATCTGGAAGATGCCAGCCCAGGGGGGCGCGGCGAGCCAGGTGACGCAGGGCGGCGGCTTCCACGGCGTGGAATCGCCCGACGGCAAGTTTGTCTATTATGCGAAGGCTGCGCAAAATCAGCCGGGCTTGTGGCGCGTCCCGGCGGGCGGCGGCAAAGAGGAGCCGGTGATCGAAGCGCTTCCTCCCGGCTACTGGAGCTACTGGGCTTTCGGCAAGGACGGCATCTACTATGTCGACCGCGAGGATCTGGAAGGAGGCGGCGCCCGGTATCCGCTGCACTTTTTCCATCCGCCGACGCGAAAAGACAGGGTGCTGACCCATCTGGCGCGGCGGCCTTTCAACAGCGGCCTTGCTGTCTCCCCCGACGGCAAGTGGTTCCTGTATACGCAAGTGGACCAGAGCGAAACCGACATCATGATGGTGGACGGCTTCCGGTAAAATGCTCCTGTGAAGCCCACTCTTGCTGCGCTGCTGGCTTGCTGCCTCTTCAGTGGCTGCGGGGGACCTGCCGCCACCCCGTCCTCGGGCCGTAAGGAAGTTCAGGAGTTTCTGGCGATGTACAACGAGACGGACCAGCGACTGGCCACGGTCTCGAGCGAGGCAAACTGGCGGGCTTTGACCGACGTAAACGATCAGCACACCGGCGAACGGATCGGCGCCGACCGCGGGCTGGCTGCTTTCCGCGGCAGCCGCTACGTGATCGAAAAATCAAAGAATTTTCTCAACGCGCGGCAGTCTCTTCCGGAGCTGGATTTCAGGCAACTGGACAATATTCTGCTGGCCGCGGCCGAGTCTCCGGGAACCATTCCGGAGATTGTCAATCGCCGCATCGAAGCCGAAGCGCGGCTGGCCGCTCTCATGGACGGCTTCACGTTCTGCCTGGAAAAGCGGGGCGAGAAATGCGCCAAAGCAATCACCCCGAACGAGATTGACGAAGCGCTGCTGAAGTCGAAGAACCTCGCCGAGCGGCAGAAGTTGTGGGAGGTCTCCAAACAGACCGGCCCGGCGCTGAAGAAGGGCCTGGCCGAGCTTCGCGACTTGCGCAACCGGGTCGCTTCCGAGCTCGGCTACAGCTCGTATTTTCATCTCCAGGTGGCGGACTACGGCATGAGCGTCGCCGAGATGATGCAGCTCATGGACAGGACGGTCGAGGACCTGAAGCCGCTTTACGAGCAACTGCACCTGTGGACGCGCCGCAGGCTGGCGGAGCGCTACAAACAGCAGATCCCGAAGCGCATCCCGGCGCACTGGATCGGCAATCGCTGGGCGCAGGAATGGCCGGGGCTGGTGGAGGCAGCCGATCTTGACGATCTGTTCCGCGGCAAGCCGCCGGAATGGATCGTGCAGCAGGCGGAGCGCTTCTACACTTCCCTTGGCATGCCGCCGCTCCCCAAGAGCTTCTGGGAGAAATCAGACCTGTACCAGCTTGCACCGGATTCCAAGCGCAAGAAGAACACACACGCATCGGCCTGGCACATCGATATCGACAAGGACGTGCGCAGCCTGATGAGCGTGATCCCGAACTTCCGCTGGTTTGGAACCAGCCATCACGAATTGGGCCACATCTACTACTACATGGCGTACTCGAATCCACGGGTGCCGGTGGTGCTGCGCGAGGGCGCCAACCGCGCCTTTCATGAAGCCGTCGGCGATCTGATCGGGATCGCGGCGAGGCAGCCGTCCTACCTGCGGGGCGTTGGCCTTCTGCCGGCGGATCGCAAGCTGGACGCAACGCAGTTGCTGCTGGCGGAGGCCCTGGACGCGGCGGTCGTCTTTCTTCCTTTTTCCGCCGGCACGATGACGCACTTCGAGTACGAGCTGTATGAAAAGAAGCTGCCGCCGGAGCAGTTCAACAAGCGCTGGTGGGAGCTGGCCGCGCGTTACCAGGGCATCGAGCCGGCTTCGCCACGGGGCGAGCAGTTCTGCGATGCCTGCACCAAGACGCACATCATCGACGATGCGGCGCAGTACTACGACTACGCGATGGCGTTCCTGCTCAAGTTTCAGCTTCACAACCACATCACCCGCAAGATCCTCAAGCAGGATCCGCATGACTGCAACTATTACGGCAACAAGGAAGCGGGCAAGTGGCTTTGGGACATTCTGAGCCTGGGCGCCACCACGGACTGGCGGCAGCTCATCAGAGACAGGACCGGAGAGGATCTCAGCTCGAAGGCCATGCTCGACTATTTCCAGCCGCTGATGGATTACCTGAAAAAGGAGAACGGGGGGCAACCGGCGGCGTGGGAGTGACGGCGCTCGTCTGGCTTTCGCTCACAGCCGGATCGGTGCGGGCCGGCGATCTGCACGCCGCCGTTCGCGCCGGGGACCGCAAGCTGGTCGAGAAGCTGCTGAGTGAAGGGGCCGCGGTGAACGAGTACGATGCACTCGGTGGAACGCCGCTGCATGACGCCGCCTGGGCGGGCGAAGCGGAGATCGTCAAACTGCTTCTGGAGCGCGGCGCCGACGTGCAGGCACGGCATCGCGAGGCCGGGAGCACGCCGCTCCATTACGCGGTGATCACGAACCACCGGGAGGCCGTCGAGCTGCTGCTGGCCGGAGGCGCCGACATCCGGGCCACGTACCAATCCGGCTCCACTTGCCTGCATCTGGCGGCGAACCGGGGTTACCGGGACATGGTGGCGCTGCTCATTGAGAAAGGCGCCGGCGTCGATCAGCGCGATGGCGCCGGAGCGACGGCGCTCGACGAGGCGGCATGGAAAGGGCAGGCGGAAGTGGCCTGGCTGTTGTTGGCAAAAGGCGCCAGGCCATCGGCGGGCACGTTTGTGCAGGCCGTCGTCAAAGGACATGCGGATGTCGTGCGGCTGCTGATCGAGGCCGGCGCGGATGTTCATGCCCGGGACACGGAAGGCGTTCCGGCGATCGAGCTGGCGTTGCGCTACCGGCAGCGCGCCACCGCGGAAGTCCTGCTGTCAAGAGGCGCCCGTCTGGATCCAGCGGCTCGCCAGCGGGCGCTGAAGAACGCCGTCCTGCGCGGCGAAGCCGAGATGGTTGATTTGCTGCTCGACAAGCCGGCGGATCCCACCCGGTTGCTTTCCGACGCCGCACTGAAAGGGCACCGGGACATCGTGTCGCTGTTGCTCGATCGGGGCGCCGAGGTGAATGCCCGTGGAGAGGGGGGCGGAACGCCGTTGCATGACGCGGCGCTCGGCGGCCATGCGGCTGTGCTCGCGTTGCTGCTCGATCGCGGCGCTGATATCCACGCCACGGAGGCGGAATCAGGATCGACTTCGCTGCACATCGCCGCCAGCTACGGACGCCGCGACGCAGTACTGCTGTTGCTGGAGCGCGGCGCCGATCCCGGCCGGCGCAACAAGGCCGGCAAACGGCCCCGCGATATGGCGCTGGAGGCAGGGCAGAAGGAGCTGGCGGATCTGCTGCCGTAGCCAAGGGCTCCGCCCTTGATATCCCTTTGGGATATGGAAGTCAGCACTAGCGTCCGGCTATAAGTCCCACAGATTCAACTGGTTAGAAATTCCGTCTGATTTTTATTGGGACTCGACATCACCGAAGGCCTGCCAAATGGGCACTTGCTCGAACAGCGTGACGCTCAGCACCTGTAGGATTTCGTGAAGACTGCCCTCCAGCACCAACCGCTTCTTGACGATGGCCACGAGCACGTAGACGGACACCGCAATCCAGATCTGAGTTTTGACGGCATTCTCACTGTATCCGTAAAAAGCCTTGATGCGCAGGTGTTGCTTGATCCATTTGAAAAACAATTCCACCTGCCAGCGGCACTTG
>JACQDF010000183.1 GCA_016201205.1 Acidobacteriota bacterium | reverse complement strand
GGTTTCGCATGTCCTCCTTACTCCACCCCGCTGCGCTCTCGAGGTGCTGGAACAGTTCGTCGCGAGGTATGGGCTCAGGCTCCAGGAACGCCGCCGCGTGGAGCAACAGCCGCGCCGGGGTCTCGAGCAGTTCGTATGCAGCGCGGAAGCTCCCTTCGGCTTCTGGAACCAGGAACAGCCGCGCTGAGTCGAGGCGTCCGCGGCGATGCAACTTGGCCAGGAACACCGCCATGGGGCAGATTTCCACGGGAAGGCCCGCGGCGAACCTGGCCAATTCCGACCCAAAGCGCCGCGCCACCACCGCGTCAGATAGTTCTTCAATGAGCTG
This sequence comes from Acidobacteriota bacterium, assembly GCA_016201205.1. GTDB lineage: Bacteria > Acidobacteriota > Terriglobia > Bryobacterales > Bryobacteraceae > CADEFT01. The sequence continues at coordinate 8,184 of JACQDF010000183.1, read as the reverse complement.
CAAGGAGTCGTCGTCCGAAAGCGCCTTCACCTGGTGCGACGGCCAGGCATCCCACTGATCGAGAAGCGTGGTGATCAAAACGTGACAAGCCATGCCGGCGGCTGGAAGCCACGGCCTGATCGACTCGACCGAGACGACATTGTCATAAATCAGCAACACTGACGCTGTGCCGAGAGAGTAGAACGTTTGCTGGGCCTGATCCGGCACGGGAAGATCCGGCGGGAAGCGGAGCTGGAGATTGTTTTTCCCGATCGCTGCGAAATCAATCGCAAGGGCGCCCGGCGATGCGTTGGCGAAAAACGTTCCGCCAGGATAGTGTTGACGGCGTCGCCGTGCGAATTCGCGCGCCAGCTCGCTTTTTCCCACGCCTGCGGCGCCGTGCAGCACCAGGACGGCTTCCCTGGACGGCGATCCCAGCATGCGCTCGATCGTGGCGAGATCCCTGTCCCTTCCCACGAAAGGACGATTGAGGCGCGAGGGGATGTTGCTCGGGAACGGCTTCGGGCGGGGTTTGGCTTCGAGCAGTTTTCGCAGCGCCTGCATGACCTCGGCATGGTTCACACGCTGTTCCTTCGTTAATTGCTGCAAAAGCGGAAGCGCCCGGAGAGTGAAGGCGCGGATTTCGTTGATGCCCTTCACCGTGAACGCCTGGCTCAACAAGCCATCGGATTCGATCAGATCGTCGGCGAAAGCCTGTTGGTAGAAGGGCAACGCCTTTTGTGCGAACTGGACCGACTCTTCCTTTGTCCACTGCCGGTATAGACCCGCGTCCTGGATCAGCCACTCGCGCAGGAGCCCGGCCAGCGCGCTGGAATCTTCTTCCAGGTTCGGACTGTAGGGATTGGTTGCACGCCAGTGCGATTCTGCAAATACCTCGGCGGGGAAAAGGCGCTCCAGCGCACCGTCGTCTTCCACTGCAAGTGCGAGCGTCCGGTCCCAGCTTGCGGACAAACGCTCGTACAGCTTCCCTGGCGGCTTGGGGACTGTGGGTAAGGCACGCCGCAACGCCGCCGCCATACCGCGCCTGACGTGCTGATTGCGGGCGGCCAGTTCCTGGCGCTCCGCCTCTTCACGCTGGCCGTGGGCAACTTGAATCAGAAAGTGGAAGGCGACTTCCGCGGCGATGGCTCCGCCAACGGCCGCTAGAGCGAGAGGAGTTCCACCGCCGTGCGCTGCCTCAGCGAACCGTTGCACACCGAGGGCCAGGCCGCTCAGTAGTAGCGTCCGGTACCATGCGAAGTTTTTCACGGGCGGTATACGTTAAAGCATACACTCACACGCGGTACAGGCATCGTCGCGCCCTAAAAAACATGTAGTTCTCCGTTTGAGCTTGTCCTGCCGGGGGGCCACATGGGCTTGACGGCTGAAGGGGCCGCAGGCGACAATAGCCGGACAGTTTGATTCTGAAGTCCTTCCCGCGGGCTTCCGGCAGCCGGCCGGCCCGACGGAGGGATGTTGTTTGCAGGAGATTCCGTAGTGAGAGAAAAAGGTGTAGTCAAGTGGTTCAACGCCGCGAAGGGTTATGGATTCATCCAGCGCTCGACGGGTGAAGATGTGTTTGTTCATTACTCCGCGATCCAGATGAACGGCTACCGGAGTTTAGATCAGGGTCTAGAGGTGGAGTTCGAGGTCAAGACAGGCCCTAAGGGCTTGCAGGCTGAGAACGTCCAACGCGGATAGCCGCAAAGGAGAGAGGGAAGACGCGAGGGCCGCCCTCGAAAGGCGGCCTTTCCGCTTTTTGCGGTCGATATGGTAGGTCCATCGAAGGCCTGGACGCCGCTGTGGCTCGACATCCTGGTGGCTGCCCTGGCGATCGCGCCCCTGTTCTACATGGCCTATGTGTATCCCGACCTTCCGCAGCGGATTCCGGTTCACTGGAACTTCCAGGGCGAGCCGGATCGATGGACCGAGAAGAACTTCGTGGCCGCCTTCTTTCCGGGCTTGCTGTCGCTGGCGCTGCAGGTGATCCTGTGGATGCTGATCCGGGACCTCGGCGCGGCCGTCGTCGAGACCAAGGGGGCGGATGCGGCCTCCGGCTACCGCAGAATGACCTTGTCGGCGAACGTGCAGATGTTCCAGCCCCTGCGGATCCTGCTTGCCGCCATGATGGCGATGCTCACGTCTCATCTGCCGCTGTCGGCCGAGCAAAACGCGCCCGGCTGGTTCGGCCCGGTCATGGCGGCGATCGTGTGCCTGATTCTGGCGATTGTGCTGGGAGGCGCCTGGCGGGTGTGGCGGTTGCAACGGAAATGGGAAGCAGAAGCGTCCCCCGCAATCCCGGAGTTTCGCGCCGAGAACTGGCGCTGGCACGGTCTTTTTTACTACAGTCCGGAAGACGCCACTTTCATCGTGCACCGCGAAATCGGCGTCGGGTTCACCATCAACTTCGCGCACCCGCGGGTAAAGGTGTACGCGCTGGCGCTGGCCGCGCTTCTGTTGATCGCGCTGGCAGGCGTGTTCGCCGCCTGAATCGTCCGGCTGGCGCGGCCATGGCTGTCTCAGCTAGCCTAGCCTGGAGTGGCTATCGGCCGCATGAAGCAAGTCGACTTCCTGTTCTTCGACGCCGGAGGCGGCCATCGAGCCGCCGCCACCGCGCTGAAGACGGTGATCGAGCAGCAAGGGCGGCCATGGAAAATCCGGCTGGTGAATCTTCAGGAAGTTCTGGACGAGCTGGACATCTTTCGCAAGCTGACCGGACTCCGGCTCCAGGATGTCTACAATCTGCTGCTCAGGAACGGCTGGACACTGGGCTCTCCGCAACTGACCGTCCTGATGCACTGGCTGATCCGGCTCTATCATCCCAGCCAGGTGCGGCTGCTCAAAGAATTCTGGGCGAAGACGGAACCCGGCCTGGTGGTGTCGTTGATTCCGAACTTCGGACGCGCCGTCCACCAAGGCTTGCGGGCAGTGCATCCGAGGACGCCGCTGGTGACCGTGCTGACGGACCTGGCGGACTATCCGCCGCACTTCTGGATCGAGCCGGGCCAGGACCAGTATTATGTGTGCGGCACGGGCAAGGCTTACGAGCAGGCGATCGGGATGGGCTATTCCAGTGGCCGCGTGTTTCGCACCTCGGGGCTGATTCTCGATCCGCGGTTCTACGCCGATGCGGGGTTGAATCGGGAGACGGAGCGCAAAAAGCTGGGCCTGGAGCCATGTTTGCCCACCGGCCTGATTTTGTTCGGCGGCCAGGGCTCGCGTGTGATGCGGCCGATTCTCGAGCGGCTGGAAGCATCGGGCCTGGGCGCTCAGTTCATTGCCATTTGCGGTAAGAACGACACGCTGCGGGCGGAGTTAGCCGCCCGCCGCTGGCGGATGCCCGTCTTTGTCGAAGGATTCACCACCGAGGCGCCGTCCTACATGCGGCTTTGTGATTTTTTCATCGGCAAGCCCGGACCGGGCAGCATCAGCGAAGCGCTCGCCATGCGGCTGCCGGTGATTGTCGAGCGCAACGCGTGGACACTGCCGCAGGAACGATACAACGCGAAATGGATTCACGAGAAAGAGGTCGGTCTGGTGGCGGCGAATTTTCGCACCATCGCCGCCTCGGTGGCCCGGCTGCTCGACAACCTCGATCATTACCGGCGGAACACGGAGAAGCTGCACAACCGGGCGCTGTTCGAGATCCCGCCGATTTTGGAAAAAGTGATGGAGCAGGAACGTTGGAACGAATCAGGCTGAAGCAGACGGATCTCGAGGTATCCCGAATCGTGCTCGGCACGATGACGTTCGGCGGCCAGGCCGACGAGCGCATGAGCCGCAAGATTCTCGATAAGGCGCTGGACGCCGGCGTCAATTTCGTCGACACGGCGAATGTTTACAACGCCGGCGCCTCCGAGGAAATTCTCGGCCGGGGGCTCGCGGGGCGCCGGGACAGCGTGGTGCTGGCGTCGAAGGTGTTCGGCAAAATGGGCGACGGCCCTTATGAACATGGTTTGTCGAAGAGGGCGATCTTCCGGGCGGTGGAAGACAGCCTGAAGCGCCTCCAAACGGATCGTCTCGACGTTTACTACCTGCACCAGCCGGACTGGAATGTGCCCGTCGAGGAAACGCTGGCGGCGATGGAAGACCTGGTGAAGCAGGGCAAGATCCGTTATCCGGCCTGCTCGAATTACGCCGCCTGGCAGGTGGCGCAAATGCAGCACATGGCGGCAAACCACGGATATCGGCCTTCCGTGATCGCACAGCCGATGTACAACCTGCTGGCGCGAGGCATCGACCAGGAATACCTTGCCATGGCCAAAGCGTTCGGACTTTCGACCGTGGTGTACAATCCGCTGGCCGGCGGGCTGCTGACCGGCAAGCACAAACGCGACCGCGTCCTGCCCGGCAGCCGCTTCGCGAACAACCGCATGTACCAGGATCGCTACTGGAACGACGACATGTTCGACGCGGTGGATGCGCTTCACCAGATCGCCCGCCAGGAGAAGCGGAGCCTGGTCAGCATGGCGCTGGCATGGCTGTTGCGCCACTCGGATGCCGACTGCGTGATTCTGGGCGCCTCCAGAATCGAGCAACTCGAAGAGAATCTGCGCGCGACCGAAGAAGGGCCGCTTTCGGAGAACGCGCTGCGGGCGTGCGATGTGATCTGGTATGCGCTGCGAGGGCCGGCGCCGAAATACAACCGGTGACAAGTATGCGCCGCTGACCCCGCGCTTCAACCGGTCACGTACACCAGGAACCGCGTCACCGCCCGGTACCCCATGCGCACATACAGCGAGTACCCCGCCGCGCTCGATTGCAGCACGCTCCGGCGGACCCCGGTGTCGATCCGCGCTCGATCGATCGCGTGCCGCATCAGCGTCTCTCCGAATCCTTTGCGCTGGAATTGCGGGTGCGTCGCCAGCGCATACACGCCAATCGCGTCCCCGCCGATCACGATCATGGCTGTCGACACCGCCCGATCGCCGGCATAACCGACCCAGCCCCAGGCCGGCCCGCTCCACAGCGTGGCGCTCCCGTACACATCGAGCGACATCGGCTCAGGAACCTGGTAGGCCGCGGACATCACGCGGCTGAATTCCAGCCGCGTCTGCTCATTGCCGACACGCACACAGCGAAGCGGCCCGGCGCCGCCCTCGATCGGCCGGACCTCGGAAGCGATCATTCCGGGCGCCTCCATAATGAGCTTCATCCCTCGCATGGCGAGCGCCAGCTTGGATTTCCGGCGCTCCTCCGCGGTCAGCAGCTCCTCGCAGAACCAGACAGACCACGGAACGGATTTCGGAGCGAAGTGTCGCTCCGCGTTGGCCAGCAATTCCGCAAAATCTCCGTGCGGGCCGGGCGTCATCGCTGTCAGCAGAGCAGTGTTGAACAAGCCATGGGGCACGCCGGCATACACCAGGCTCAACCCTGGCGCCGCCACTGTCTCGCCCGTCTGATTTACACGCGAGAATGCGGCCAGCGCGCAACGCAGATTTTCGTTGATCACTTCGACGTCTCGCATCAGAGCAAACTCAGCGGATCCACGTCGATCACCAGGGCTGTTGCCGGCCAGCGCTTTTCTCCGGCCCAGGCGTGAAGGCTTCGCAGCAGCTCGTTCAGCTTCCTCCGGCTTGCGGCTTTCAGCAACAATTGATAACGATACTCCGATTTGAGTCGAGGGATGGGCGCCTCGGCGGGACCCAGCACCTTCACCTCCTGCTCGACAGGTCCGAAGAAGCCGCCGATCTGGGCGCTCATGTCGATTGCTTGCTGCTGGTTGCGGCTGCGCACCATGACATTGGCCAGCGCCGAAAACGGCGGATAGCGCATCATGCGGCGGAATTGAAGCTCCTTCTGATAGAACTGCTCATAATCCTGCGCCGCCGCAAAGCGAATCGCGTAGTGGTCCGGATTGATCGTCTGGATGATCACCTGCCCCGGCACGTCGCCGCGTCCGGCGCGGCCGGCCACTTGCGTCAGCAACTGGAAGGTGCGTTCGGCGGCGCGGAACTCGGGAACCCCCAAGCCGACATCCGCGCTCACCACGCCGACCAGCGTCACGTTCGGAATGTCGTGTCCCTTGGCGATCATCTGGGTGCCGACCAGGATGTCGTATTCGTGGGCGCGAAATCCATGAAGTATCGTTTCGTAGCGCCGTTTGCCGGTCACCGTGTCACGGTCCATGCGTGCGATGCGCGCCCGCGGAAACGCCTGATGCAGCTCCTCTTCCACCTTCTCCGAGCCAATCCCGAGAAAGTACATGTGCTCGCTGTCGCACTTGGGACAGCGCCTGGGCGGCCGCTCGGCATGGTTGCAGTAATGGCAGAGCATGCGCCGGTCCCGGTGATGGTAGGTGAGCGTCACCGCGCAATTCACGCACTGGATGCGCTCGCCGCAGGAGCGGCAGGCGGCGAAACTCGAAAAGCCGCGCCGGTTCAGCAGCACCATCACCTGCTCGCCGGCTTCCAGCTTCACGCCGATTCCGTCGAGCAGGGAGCGTGAAAAGGTCGCCTGCCGCCGCGTCTCGAGAAACTCCTGCCGGATGTCGAGGATCTCGACCTCGGGCATGGGCCGGCCGGCGATCCGCTCCGGCAGTTCGAGCAGCGTGTACTTGCCGCGCTGTGCGTTGTAGCGGCTCTCGAGGCTGGGCGTGGCCGAGCCCAGCACTACGGAGGCGCCGGCCGCTTGCGCCCGCACGATGGCCACGTCCCGGCCGTGGTAACGCGGCGTTTCTCCCTGCTTGTAGCTGGAATCGTGCTCCTCATCGACGACGATCAGCCCGAGATGCTGCACCGGGGCGAATACGCCGGACCGTGTTCCAACCACCACCCGCGCCTTGCCGGCGCGGATGGATCGCCACTGCTCGGCTCGCTCGGTTCCGCTGAACGCCGAATGCAGAATCGCCACCCGGTCCCCGAAGCGCTGGAAGAACTGGCCGCTTACCGCCGGCGTGAGCGCGATCTCCGGCACCAGCATCAGGGTGCCGCGGCCTTGTGCCAGCGTGGCCTCGATCGCGCTTAAGTAAACCTCCGTCTTCCCCGAGCCGGTGACGCCTTCCAGAAGGAAAACCTGGAACCTGCGCCCGGACACGCATTCGATGATCTGCTCGAAGGCACGTTGCTGGCGGGCGTTGAGCGTGTGGACCGGCCGCGGCGGTTCGCCAAATCCAACCGACGTGACTGGCCGCGGATGCAGCCATCCCCGCCGCGCCAGCGAGCGGGCTGCGGTTCCCGCATTGCGCACCTGTTGTTCAACTTCGGCCAGATTGTGCACGCCCGGATGCAATTCCAGGTACGACAGCAATTCACGCTCCCCCTTGCGCAGCTTTTCGCCCTCGATGCGGCGCTCAAACTCGACCAGAAGTTTCGCCGACGGCGCCCGCAGCGGATCCCGCTGGGCCACCACGTCTTCGGCCTCGAGGAACCCCCGCCGCACCAGCGACCGCAGCGTCTTTTCCGCATCCGGCGCCTGGCGCGCCAGATACGACGCCGAAAGCGGCCTCTGCTCGAGCAATCGCAGCATCGCCACCACCGGATCCTCGCTCGAAGCGTCGATGAGCAACTGCCGGACAGCGTCACGACCCGTGTCCGTCAGGCTGTAGACTTTGCCCGTGCGCACCTCGGAGGCCAGCGGCGTCATCGCACGGTACACTTCGCCGAGCGGCGCGCAGTAATAATTGGCGATCCACTCGCCGAGCCCGAGCAGCTCCTCGTCGAGCGCCGGCTCCTCACCGAGCAGGCGAAGCACCTGCCGCGTCTCCACCAGCGGCGTCTCGTCGTGGACACGCACCACGAATCCCGTCAGCTTCCGCGCTCCAAACGGCGCCAGCACGCGGCAGCCGCGACGCACGCGATGGCGCAGCGTCTCCGGCAGCTCGTAGGTGAAATGCTGGTCCAGCGGCACCGGCAGGCTCACGTCGCAGTAGCGGTAGTTGCCTTCGGGCATGGGCATCTTCCAGCAGACATGGTTTCCCTTGGCCAGCGCAAGCGGAGGACGCGGCGGCGCGAACGGCGCTCCTCGCCGGGCATGGTATCGAGCGCCACAAGCGCCATAACTCCATGCGCTGCGGCGATTCAACACCGGTTTCTTTGTTTTTTCTCTTGCACGGGTTGATTTCTTATGGGTGTGGCTACTTTACGACGACGCAGAAGTGCCGGCGAATCAGCAGAGTAGAGGGATTGGTGGGCTTCAAGCCTGGTCCAAAATGGGGGGATATGAAAATATCCCCCGGTTTTGGTTCAGTGGCGGCCGGTGAACCTC
>JACQDF010000244.1 GCA_016201205.1 Acidobacteriota bacterium | reverse complement strand
CCGGATCGTGAACTCGGAAGGCGCCACCTTCAGCGCCTCACAGGGGGCCAGGCACTTTGCCAACTCACGCGGGTTTGCGGGCTGGTATCGCGCCGGCTCCTGCTCACTCAGCGCCGTGCCCGTCGCCAGGGACGGCGATTCGATGGAGCGCGACTATTGGTATTCCGTCGCCCGCAGCCACACCAAGCTGGAAGGCCCATCCGACATTGGACGCATCGCAGCCGAACGCGCCATCCGCCGCCTGCACTCGCGGAAAGCTCCCACTCAGAAAACGTCCATCGTGTTCGACCAGCGGACTGCCCGCTCCCTGGTTGGCGACATCTTCGATGCGATCGCCGGCGATTCCATCTATCGGGACGCTTCGTTCCTGGCGGGTCAACTCGGCCGGCAGGTCGCCTCGGACCTTGTTACGGTGGTCGATGACGCCACCATTCCGGGCTTGTTCGGCACGCAGCCCTTTGACGATGAAGGTGTGCCGTCGCGCCGTACGGTGGTCATCCAGAAAGGCGTGCTCACCAGCTACCTGCTCAATACCTACACCGCTCGCAAGTTGGGGCTCAAGACAACGGGCAGCGCCTCGCGCGGCGTCTCCGGCAATGCCAGCGTCGGACATGGTAATTTCTATCTGGAGCAGGGTCCGGAGCCTCCGGAAAGGATCATCGCTTCGCTCAAGAATGGATTCTACGTGACCGAGCTGATCGGAGCGGGCGTCAACATCGTCACCGGCGATTATTCACAGGGGGCGGCCGGTCTGTGGATCGAAAACGGGGAGCTGGCTTATCCAGTGTCGGAAGTTACCATCGCGGGCAACCTTCGCGAGATGCTGCGGAACGTGCAGGCAGTGGCCAGCGACCTCGAATTTCGCGGCTCGATGGCGTCTCCGACCGTGCTGATAGAAGGGATGACGGTCAGTGGCCGATAAGAACGAGTCCAAGCCGCTGTTCAGCGCACCAGTCGTCCTCTTTGGTGTGCTGGCCGTTGCCGCCGGCGTCGGAATCTGGTATCTGGAGAACACATCCGGAAATCCGCCGCGAGGGCCGGTGCTCACCTCCGAAGCCAAGGCGTATGTGGCAAACCTCCAGTTGGCGGATGTCGAGATGAAAGCAACCGAAAACGCCATTCATCAGCAAGTGGTCGAGATCACCGGCAACATTACCAACAACGGCGACCGCTTCCTTCGATCGGTCCAGGTTCACTGCGTCTTCCATGATCCTTATGGCCTGCTTGTGCTGCGCGAGCGCATCGAGATTGTGCGCGCCCGGCAGGGCGGACTGAAGCCGGGAGAAACCAGGCCCTTCCGCCTTCCCTTCGACAGCCTCCCCCAAAGCTGGAACCAGCGGATGCCGCAACTGGTGATTGCCCAGATCCTGTTCGGCTGAACTCCCTTCAAGACATGGCACGGTTGCTCCTGGTGGATGATGATGGCGATCAATTGGAAGTGCGCAGACTGCTTCTGGAGCATTCCGGACATGCCGTGCTGTCCGCAGGCTCCGCCGCCGAGGCCATGCATCTGGTGGATCACGAGGCGCTGGAATTGATTGTGATGGATCTGCGCCTGCCGCGAACCGAGGACGGCCTGGCGCTGATCCGCCATATCCGGCAGCAGACCCCGGCGGCGCGGATTGTGGTGCTTTCCGGCTGGACGTCGGATGTGGCCGATCTGCCGGAAGCGTCGATGATCGATCATCTGATGCTCAAGCCCGTGCGCTCGCACCAACTGCTGCGACTGGTGGCCAGGCTCGCTGTTTGGCTGCTGTGTGTTGTTCCGTTTGGGAACGCGCAGCAGCAGAATACGTTTCCGTTCCAGGTGGACGCCCCCTCCGAGGTTGTGGCCGATCTGGATCTGTCGGCGCCGGGAGCGGATTGGGGACGCGCCGGCCGTGAGTCCGTGATGGCTGTCGTATCGGTCGATGAAGCCGCCAAACAGCACGTCATGGTCTATGCGGGGGCCGAGCGGCGCCGCTACCCGATTTTTCTCGGCGAGATCACGCCGGGCGTCCACCAGCTCAAGATCGAGCGCCACCCGGAGTGGTCCGCCCGCGGACCGCTGTTGCAGATTCACGGCGCCAGCTTCAGGTCCTACAAGCCGGCGGACCCCGACTACGTGGTGGTCGCGCACGCTCCCATCCTGTTCGCGCGGCCGAACACCATCGGCAAGTTCACCGATGTTCCGCTGCTCGCCTATTGCGAGCGTCTCGGGGACGGCTCCCTGCGCTACAGCGTCATCTTCTCGAATGAAGATGGCGGCACATCGACCCGCGGGCTGATGGCGCGCTGGGGACGCGTCACGGATATCGAGCATGTCTACCAGGCGTGGCTCGATGGGTCGGGAAAACCCGTTCGAGCGGGGATTCAAACCCGCGACCACAAGGACGTCGAGTTCCGGGGCAGGAGGCAAGGCCGGCACCCGCTGCTCGGCGTGGTTACGGACAACAACATGGTCGCCGATGACGCGACCTCGGCCGTCCGCTACCAGTTGGCGCCGGTGGTCGCCAATCTGAGCGCCGCGTCACGAGAAAAAGTGATGGACGAGAATCCGCTCACCTACCTGATCAGCGCGAGAGAGCTGGAGCGCGAAGGCAAGTTGCGCACTTATGGAACGGTGGACGGGCAGAAGATCAGCGCCCCGGAAAACTATTTGTTTGCTGAGCTGCGAATTCAGAATAAGGAGACGCGCCTGGCGGTGCTGGTGCGGCTGACGGAAGAGAACCTCTGGCGCGCCTCTCACCTGGGCGCGCATGATCTGGCGATTGAGCGAAGCGGCTGGGTTCGCACGGCCATCGAGCTGCCGCCGGCAACTCAGCCGTCGCAGGTGGCGGAAATCGGCTTCCTGTGTCTGCCGGAGCCCAAGACGGATGGGAATGGCGCCTGCCGCATCGACGCCTTGGGCAAGCTGTTCTTCCTCACCGCCGCCCAGAGTCCCGGCCCCAGTTTCTGGCAGCCGCGCATGGATCGCGGGCCGTGGATCGTGGCCCCAGGTCAGATGCGGGTGGTCTCGCTGCGATGACTCTCAAAGTTAAAGTCATTCCCGGGAGCAGCCGCACCGAAATGACGGGCGTCATGGCGGACGGCACAATCAAGATCCGTGTGGCTGCGCCGCCGGAGAAAGGGAAAGCCAACGCCGAGCTGTGCGCGTTTCTGGCCCGCCACTACGGCGTGCCCCGCCGGAACGTCGAGATCCTCACCGGCGAGACGTCCGCCCGGAAGCAGGTTCTGATCCGCGGCCTGGAAACGAGGTAAGATGCTGCCATGAGCCGAGAGAAATCTTCCCGCCGGGAATTTGTGGGCAATGCCCTGAGCGTCGCTGCTCTCGCCGAGCAGACGCTGGCGCAAACCAGCTCCGCCGGCGCCTCCGGAATCCCCACCCGCGTGCTGGGCCGCACCGGCCAGCGTGTCTCCATCATCGGCATCCCCGGCTGGCATATCGGCGCTATCCAGGATCATAACGAAGCCATCCGCATCATGCACGCGGCCATCGACGAAGGCGTCAACTTCTTTGACAACGCCTGGGATTACCACGACGGGCATTCCGAAGAGATCATGGGCAAGGCGCTCGTCCAGGACGGAAAACGGAAGAAAGTCTTCCTGATGACCAAGAACTGCGAGCGCGATTACAAGGGCTCGAAGAAAAACCTGGAAGACTCGCTCAGCCGTTTGAAGACCGACTATCTGGACCTGTGGCAATTCCATGAGATGGTGTATGACAACGACCCCGATTGGGTGTTCGACAAGGGCGGCATGAAGGCAGCCCTCGAAGCGCGCAAGGCCGGCAAGGTGCGCTACATCGGCTTCACTGGCCACAAGGACCCGCGGATTCATCTCAAGATGCTGAACAAACCGCACCAGTGGGACACGGCTCAGATGCCCATCAACGTCCTGGACGCCAGCTACCGGAGTTTTCAAAACGAAGTCGTCCCCGTCTGCCTCGAGAAGAACGTTGGAGTCATCGGCATGAAAGGGCTGGCCGGCGGATATCCGCAGGGACGGCTGATCAGCCACGCTGGTCTGACGGCGGAAGAATGTTACCGCTATTGCCTCAGCCTGCCGATCACGGTACAAGTGATGGGCATCAATTCAATGGCTCATTTGAAGGCGGATATTGCGCTGGCGCGCAACTTCCAGCCGCTGACGTCGGAGGCCAGGCGGCAGCTTCTGGCGCGTGTGAAGGACGAGGCAGGCGACGGGCGCCACGAGCTTTTCAAATCCACGAAGAACTTTGACGGGCCGCATCACCGGCGTCAGCACGGCTTTGATCCGCAGACGGCGGATTAGGCGCCATCGGAAAAGATCTTCGGCACAGCCATGCGTCGAGTTTTCCGGTGCACCAATACGACGGCTCGGGCCCCTGCCCGCAGGTACGCCTCGGTCTTGGCTTCTAAAAGGACACATCCGGTTGCAGCCAGTTTCTGTCGTCCTGGAAGATCTGGTACCCGGCTTCCAGATAGACTGTTCCCAGCTTCTTCTGCTCGACGAAACGATCCAGAGAGCGGTGGATCCGGCCGGCGGTTTTCGAGTGCCCGGACTTGGGCGGCGGCAATTCGATCAACCCGCCATCCAGAATCTCCCGATGCATTCCGTCGTCGGGAAACCGCTCCAGGTCGGCGATCGTGACTTCGGTCGCAACGGCGCTCATGCAGTCCTCTTCTTCTACATAGCACGGGCCAGGTTACTTGCGCTTCAGCATCCCGAACAGGATCGCCGAGAGCCCGATGCCCAGGTAGCCGAGGGTCGCGGACTCGGGAGTGTCAACCGGTGGCGGAGTCATATTCGCGGCGGCAAAGTCAATCCGATCCAGAATCGGATCGCCTCCCGCCGAGCTGATTCGCACGTAGGCGATCACCGTGTCCGAACGCGCGCCGAAGAATCCTGCTGTGCTGTTGCCCGTCGTTGGAACCGTCCACTGCCCGATTTGGGAATTGTCGGCCGCGTAGAGCGTCACGGTTGTGTTCTGCCCAGGGCTGTATATCGTATAAAGATCCAGCGCCACGGCGGTGGTTGACCCCGGCAGCATTACTTGAATGTAGTTGGTGGCGCCCATGAGCCCGCGAAAAAAATTGTTGGGACTGGGCACTGGCGGCTCTCCGTTTGTAATGTACCTGCTGTTGCTTCCGGTGTAGCGAGCGAAACACGCCTGGCTGGCGGTCGCCCCCAGGCAATTCGATGCCACTGAATATGCGCTGTTGGAGGTGTCGAAGAGAACTACGCTTCCGTTGGCAAAACCCACCGGAACCCCAGGCTCCTCAAATGTCACCATCTTCTGGCTCAGGATCGCTCCTTCCCAGGAAGCTCGGCTGGCGGAATAGCTGGCATTGTAATTGTCCGCTGTTGCCAGAGTGTTGGAATACGTGATCGTCACCGCCCACGCCGGCCCGGCCGCCAGCGCCAGTCCCATTCCCAGGGCTAGTTTGTGCAATCGCAACTCGACTCTCATCGCTCGTCGTGTCCCTTCCGTCAGCCTAAACACAACGGCAGAAGTTGTTTGCGCATCCGCTCCCT
>JACQDF010000204.1 GCA_016201205.1 Acidobacteriota bacterium | reverse complement strand
AGCACCAGCCAGGGTTCGGATTGGCCTCCAACAGCTTGATCTCCCCCCTCGCATCTGCCCGGAAATCGAAGCGTGCATAGTCCCGGCATCCGAGCCGCTCGAAGAGGCGCGTCGAGCTCTCGACAAGCTGCAGCTGCTGGCGTTCGGGCAGCTGCGACGGCTGGTAGCGAATCTGCGCCCAATAGGGGCTGGCAGGCTCCCATTTCGATTCGTAGCCGAGGATCTTGGGCAGCTCTGCGTCGAGCCTCGAGAAGTCCACTTCGAGAATGGGCAGCGCCCGCAACCCCTGATCGGGGTTGCCGATGAGCGCAACCGAGTATTCGCCGCCCGTCAGGTACTCCTGCACCAGGATGGGCCGCCTTGGAAACGCGACCCGTAGCTTTTCGAGATAGTCGAGGAGTGCTTTCTCGTTTTTGACGACAGCATCCTTGGTTATGCCTTCCGAGCCATCACCGTAGTTCGGCTTCAGGAGGGCTGGGAGCGCACAAACCAGCGCCGCGTCTTGCTTGTCGGGCCACACTAGGGTCTCGAGCGGAACAGGAATGTCGAGTGTCATCGCCACCGCGCGAACTAGATTCTTGTCATAGCATGCTGCCAGCGCCGACGGGCCAGCTCCCGTGTAGGGCAACCCCAGTGTCTCGAGAATGGCGGGGACGTGAAGCTCCTTGAAGGGATCATTGTTGAAACCCTCGTCGCACAAGTTGAAAATAAGGTCGGTGCGCAGCTCGAAAAGGTCCCGATCGAGCGTCGCATGGTTGTCGAGGTAGCGGAACTTGTAGCCCGAGAGCTCGGAGAGTGCATCCCTTAGGCGTCGGATGTCCTCCAGGTCCTCAGGGTTGAATTTGCCGCCGCGCTTGACTGCGTCGGGTAGACGCGGGTCGCCCATGACGACCGTGACATCGATCTGCTGGACCCTACGCTTACCCTTCGGCTCGCAGTCGGGCAGCTGCCAGCCGCAATGCACGTGCGCCATCTACTCCTCACTGGTCTCCTAGCGCTTCTCCAGGCTATCTCGTGATTTCCCGTTGGCGGTGCCTTTCGAAGGCTCCGACCTGCCAAGGGTAGTCACCGGGTAAGCAATCAACACAGGGTGGTGGACTGCGGCAGTCTCGCAATGCCAGAGCCTCAATGGACTTCTTGACCTATGCAACGTCGGGCGCCGGTCTCGAGCCTCTACGCCCGCACGATTTCAACAGTAAATCTCTATCCAAACGCACTGCTGTCCGGTTTAGGGATGGGCGCAGGCGCTGCGGCCCGCATTTCTAAAGGGTTTGTGCGCGTTGAAGGTTGGTGTCGACTTGGAGCCCTTGCAGGCACTGTCTCCTGGATTTTCGCCTGGAGACGGCCATGTACAACGGCAAGACGCTGTTCGCGCAGCTGATGGACTTCCTGCCTTGGAGCACGTTCACGCGGCTGGTAGCCCTCTACGATGGCGATTGCCGGGTGCGGACGCTGGCCTGTGCCGAGCAGTATCGGGCCATGGCTTTCGCCCAGCTGACATACCGGGAGAGCTTGCGCGACATCGAGACCTGTTTGTCGGCGCAAGCCTCGAAGCTCTACCACATGGGCTTTCGCGAGCCGGTTCGGCGCTCGACGCTGGCCGATGCCAACGAGGCGCGCGATTGGCGCATCTACGCCGAGTTCGCCCAGCGGCTGATCGCCCAGGCGAGACGGCTGTATGCCAACGACAGCCTGGGGTTGGATCTCGGCAATACCGTCTACGCTCTGGACTCGACGACCATCGACCTGTGCCTGTCGGTCTTTCCTTGGGCGCACTTCCGCACCACGAAAGCGGCGGTGAAAATGCACACCTTGCTCGATCTGCGGGGCAATATTCCCAGCTTCATCCATGTCTCGGACGGCAAGCTGCACGACGTGCACGCTCTCGATCTGCTGCTTCCAGAGCCCGGCGCGATCTATGTCATGGATCGCGGCTACGTCGACTTCGACCGACTGCATGCGCTTCACCAAGCCGGCGCCTTCTTCGTCACCCGCGCCAAGTCGAACATGGATGCACGGCGAGTCTACTCCGCACCGTGCGACCGCTCGACCGGCATCATCTGCGACCAGACCATTGCGCTGGCCGGCACGCAGACCAGCCAGCACTTCCCCGAGCAACTGCGGCGCATCCGCTTCAAGGATGCCGAGACGGGCAAGACGCTGGTGTTCATCACCAACCAGCGCACGCTGCCGGCCGCGACGATCTGCGCTCTCTACAAGAGCCGCTGGCAGGTCGAGCTGTTCTTCAAGTGGATCAAGCAGCATCTTCGCATCAAGCGCTTCTACGGCACCTCGCAGAATGCGGTGAAGACGCAAATCTGGATCGCCGTCTCGGTCTACGTCCTCGTTGCCATCGTCAAGAAGCGCCTCGACCTCGACGCCTCCCTCTACACTTTGCTGCAGATCCTCTCGCTGACCCTCTTCGAGAAAATCCCCATTCTACAGGCTCTTTCGATGGATCAGCCCAAAACCGAAAACATCGACCAAGGCAACCAGTTGAATCTGTTCGACAGTTAGCCAGACGCTAGTGTTGATGCACTGCAAAATTCAGTTAAGGGGATAACCGCGTTGCGCGTATCCGAGGTTTCCTGGACCTGCTCCCGCGGCGCGATCTGGGTCAGGTGGCAACGCGGGCGGACGGGCCGCCGTTCGGCCTGGTGGCAGGCCGCGACGGGGGCGTGATCTCCGGCTCCACCGGCCGTCGATCGCCCGCGAAACGGCCAGCAAACAACCAGTAGACGAAGCCGGAGACGAAGCCGGTGAGCACGAACGCGGTCACCGCATAGCTGTTGACGATGGTCGCCTCGCCCTGCGCCTCGGTCCAGAATTGCGCCAGGAAGCCGATGGCGGCAATGGCGATGGCGACGAGCACGTAATACATCCAGCTGCCGATCCGCTGCCACTCGCCGAAGCCCGCGCCGATCAGCGCGAAGGGCGCGGCGAACACCGCGCTGTGCGTGGCGGCAAACAGCGTCATCAGCCCCACCTCCGACAGCCGCTCGCTCTGCAGGTCCACCAGCTCGATCGGATTGTAGACGAACAGCACCACGGTGAGCCCGGCCGCCAGGCAGGCGACAACGAAGCCGAAAATCACACGAAGCACGCGACCGATCATAGCTTCGCCCCCAGGGGCCAATTTGCCATGGCGTCTAATCTATATGCGCAGACCCGTTGTCTTCAATCACTTTTCAGGCCTTCCGCCCGGCCAGCAGCCAGTACACGAAGCCGCCGGCAAAGCCCGCCGTCGCCAGCACCTGCCACACCACCGGCGACAGCTCCAGCACGGTCATCGGCTGGCCGAGCCGTGTCAGCAGCGGCACCACGGCCAGCGCGACCCCGCCGCCGACCACGTAGTAGATCGAGCTTCGGATGCGTGCCACTTCGCCGACGATGACGAGTAGCAGCGCCGGCACCAGCGTATGGACCGAGGCCAGCCGCATCGCCAGACCGACCAGGTCGACGACCGCGCCGATCGGGATGTCCTCGGGCCCGCGCCCGGTCACCGCCTGCACCGCCCGCTCCTGGCCGAGCGAGAAGATCACGAACAGCGTCACGCCGGCCGCCAGCACGAAGGCGATCGGCAGCAAGATGATCCGTCCCAGAGCTCGCAGCATCTCGTCCCCCCTCCCTAACCCTCT
>JACQDF010000202.1 GCA_016201205.1 Acidobacteriota bacterium | reverse complement strand
GTCGAGAATGGCGAGGGAGAAGATGAGCGGGTACTTCATGTGAGCGCCGCGCCGCGATCACCGGGACGGCGGCGCGGTACTCATTAGCGTACTTCAGAACAGCAGTCGCAAGGCGTTCCGGCAGATCCGCAAAGTCACCTCGACGCCCCTGGCCATGGGAGAGCTGTTCACCAGCCCGCGCGAATGGGTGCCGCTCATCTCCGAGCGGCTGATCGACTTCATCCGCAACCGCGTCTCCCAGACCGGCGGCATCACTTCGGCCAAGAAAGTGGCCACGCTATGCGAGACCTTCGGGGTGCGCACGGCGTTCCAGGAGGGCGGTGACAACGACCCGATCAACCAGCTTGCGGCCTATCACGTAGACATGTCCATCTCCAGCTTCGGCATACAGGAGGAGAACCATTTCCCGCCGCTGGTGCACGAGATGATGCCCGGCGCCGCACAGCTCAAGGGCGGCTACCTCTATGGCAATGACGCCCCGGGGCTGGGAGTCGATATCAACGAGGCCATGGCCGCCAAGTATCCGCTCCAGCCACCTCCAGCCCAAGACAACTGGACCACCGTGCGCGGGATGGATGGGTCGCTGGTGAAACCGTGAGCGAGGCAGGAGACGAGCCGCAATCTCAAGCCGCACCGGGCGGTGGCAACACCCTCCGATTTCCGCTTCAGTTTTGTGTTGACGCCTGGGCTATCAGCGTGATAACATTTCACCCATCGGGCCGGTAATCGGCACGGGTCTGATAGAAGAGATGGGTATGTCTTTACGGGGAGGTACTCTATGACACGCTACGTGAGAGCGAGGGGCTTTTTGTGCTCGCTTGCCGTCTTTTTGTTCGCGGCAGTCGCGACTGCGCAAGACTACCGCGCCAAGGTGCAGGGCATTGTCACCGACCCCAGCCAGGCGGCTGTCGTCGGCGCCAAGGTGACCCTTAAGAATGTCAACACCGGGGTCGAAAACATCAAACAGACCGACGCGACCGGCGCGTACCTATTCGACTTCGTCCAACCGGGGACCTATGCGGTCTCTGTGGAAGCTGCCGGCTTCCAGAAGTTTGTGCAGGAAAACATCACCGTGCTCACCCGCGGTGACGTGACAATCAACGCCCAGTTGACGGTCGGCGGCGTGGCGGAAACGGTTACCGTTTCCGAGCAGGTGTCGAGTGTCCAGTTCACTACCGCCACCATGACCACCATGGTTACGGGCCAGTTGCTGAGAGACCTGCCCGTGCTGGCACGCAATCCGTTCACTCTGGCGCTACTCAACCCCGCTGTCATCAACCGCTACTGGGACGTTTCCCACCGCAACCCGTTCTATATGTGGTCCAACTCTGGTTTGGACGTAGGCGGGTCCACCGGGGGCAAGAACGACCAGTTGCTCGACGGCGTACCGCTCGGCTACGCGGCGCGCGGTTCTTACAACGCTTCCATGGACGCTGTCCAGGAAGTGGCCGTGCAGCAGAACGCGGTCGATTCCGAGTTTGGTTTTGGGGCGGGCGGCACACTGAACCTGTCCATGAAATCCGGCACCAACGATTTCCACGGCACCGGCTACTACTTCGGACGCAACCCGAGGATGAACGCCATCAGCAACCGCCTGGCCGGCTCCAAGAGCGTGGTGAAGAACCACACCTGGGGCGGCACCATCGGCAACCCGATCATCAAGAACAAGCTGTTCAGCTACTTCAGCTATGAGCAGTGGAAGTCCACGCAGCCACAGAACTACCTCGCAACCCTTCCCACCGATCTGGAGCGTGGAGGCGACTTCTCGCGCACATTTGCTCCCGGCGGCGGCCTGCGGACCATCTATGATCCGTTCACCACGAAATACGATCCGGCTACCGCGACGGCAACGCGTACGCCGTTTCCCGGCAATATCATTCCGGCGCAGCGGATAGACCCCACCGGCAAGAAGATCATGGGTGACCTGTGGAAGCCGAATGGCCCCGGCGACGACATCACGGGCATCAACAACTACAAGAAGTCGTATTACTGGTGGCTGAAGTATTGGAACATCTCCGAACGCGTCGACTACAACATCAGCGACAAGTGGCGGATGTACGCCCGCTTCTCGAAGTATCAGACGCGCCTCGATAACCCCAACCACGGCGGCACCATTGCTGTGCGGTCGGATAATGGCGGTATCATGGACGCCCTCAATGCCGCGGCGGACGTGCTCTACATGATCACGCCGCGTACCACCCTGAATTTCCGCTACGGCGCCAGCTACATGGAAGACGAATACGACTCCGACTGGGCGAAAGTGCCGGAGAGCGTGTGGGCCGGTCTGTTCCCCACCGGCTGGTACAAGCCGGTGCTCAAAGACCTGCCCGGCATCTACTACCCGAGTTTTAGCTTCACCGGAAACGGCGGCGTCGGTGCCGGCCTCGGCAGTTGGTGGCAGGTGCGCGGCCGTGTCCATGCACCAAGCGTCCAGATGACGCACGACCGCGGCAAACATCACATGAAGGCGGGCTGGCAGTTGCGCTATACCTACGACTTTAACGGTCTGCCCTCTGTGGGCGGCTTCGCCTTCGATGCCGTGGACACCGGCAACACCTTCATCAATTTCAACCCCAGCCTGAGCGGCAGCCAGTTCGCATCCGCTCTGCTCGGTGTGGTGAACAGCGGGAGGGCCCAAATCAGCCCGATGTTCCACAACCAATACGCGCAGTGGGGCCTCTTTTTCCAGGACGACATCAAGATCAGCCGTAACGTTACCCTGAACCTCGGCTTGCGCTGGGAGACGGAGAGCGCTCCGAAAGACGACCAGCTCATGTTCTCCCGCTACCTGGACCTGAACAACCCGATTCCGGAGTTCCAGAATGCGCCCGCCATGCCTTCCCAAGTCACGGCCATCGCCAAAATTCCGTACAAGTACAACGGCGCCTGGATATTCACCGACAGCTCCAATCCGCGTGTCTATAGGCAGTTGAGCAACTTTCTGCCGCGCGTGGGCATCGCCGTCCGGCTGAGCGACAAGAGCGCCCTACGCCTCGGTTACGCGCGTTACGCCATCCCGATGAAGGGCGCCTTCACGGAAGGTCTGGGCTCGATTCCGTTGGACGGCTTCTCCCAAGTCACCAACACTCTCCCGGCCGACCAGGGCGTGCCCAAGGCGCTGATTAGCGATCCGTTCCCGGCCGGCAACCCGGTGTATGCTCCGGTAGGCAAGGGCCGCGGGCGCTACACCAACCTAGGCAACCCGGCGAGCTGGTTCAATCAGGACCTGAAACGGCCCATCAATGACCGGGTCAGTATCTCTTACCAGCGCCAGTTGCCGCTGAAGCTCATGAGCGATACCACCTTCTTCATGAACTTCGGGCACGACCAGCTCTATCCGAATATGTGGGGCGGCAATTACGGGTACAACCTCAACCAGGTGGACCCCAACCTCTACTACACTTACAAGGGCGCCATGGACGCCTCGGTGCCGAACCCGTTCTACCACATCCTGCCGGCGGACAAGATGCCGGGCAACCTCCCGAACCAGCCGAACGTGTCGGTAGCGTCACTGCTCCGGCCCTATCCGCTGTATGGCAATCTGAACCAGCAGTTCATGACAGGCCGATCCAACCGCTACAAGGCGATCCAGATCAAGATCGACCGTCCTTTCGCCGACGGCCTGAGCCTGACCATGGGTTACAACTATAACCATGAATCGCGCTCGGAGTGGTTCAACGCCCCAGCTGAGTACGCGAACCAGTTCACGATGATCGACACGCGCGATCCGCGGCACACGATCCGCTTCGGCGGTACCTGGGAAGTTCCCATCGGCAAGGGCCGCAAGTACCTGAGTGGTGCAAACCGTGTGGTGGATGCCGTCATCGGCGGTTGGGCAACCAGCCATTTGCTGATGTGGAACAACGGCCCGCGGCTCACATTCGGCCAAGCGATTGCGCCCACCGAGAGTCCCTCAATCTCGAATCCCTCGCGGAGCAAGTACTTCGACACTTCGAAGTTCGCCCAGGCCCCGGCGTACACGCCCCGCACCAATCCCTGGTACTACGGCAACTTGCGCGGGTTTGGCTTCTGGAACCTGGACAGCACCCTGGTGAAGTACTTCCCGATCACCGAACGCGTGAAGTTCGAACTCCGCATGGAGTTCTACAACATGCCCAACGTGTTCATGCCGAGCCAGCCCAACCTGGGTGTGACCAGTTCGAACTTCGGCAAGAGCACCTGGATCGCAGGCGGGAACTACGGCCGCGAAATCCAGTACACGGCCCGCATTCACTTCTAGCGCGGTTTCGCGCACTTACCTCGAACGGGGCCGCTTTCGGCCCCGTTGTTTTTTTGCCGGCACCGAACGGGATGCCTGAAGCCCCTGGCTTCGCTCATGGTCCGGGCTCTCACTTCCGCCTGGCGCGGAGGTGCTGAAAGAGCGTCATCTCGCGACCGGCATCGGCCGATCGGCCGAGGGTGCGGTAGATTTGTGCCAGTTGGAAGTGCGCTGTTCTGCTATGCGCCCACGTCAAGGGCGGCGATGTAGCTGCAAAAAGCAGATCCTTTTCGCTCGGGATGACAAGCCTGTAACACCCATGTCATCCGGAGCGAAGCGGGATCTGCTTCCGCCAGGTCTTCCCAGGTTGGGTTGTCAGCGGCGATCAGCGCCACTTTTTTCTCACGGCGCCACGCTTTGATCTGTTTTTCCCGCGTGATAGGGCTCGAACGTCGCGAAAGCACTCGAAATAGACTAAACGGTGGATCCCTCGCTGCGCTCGGGATGACAGCGGCATCAGAATTCCACGCGCAGGTTGAACTGGATCAGCCGGCTCAACCCGTTCTGCGTCGTGACCCGCCCGAAGTTCGTGTTGGTCGGATCGGTGACGGGACCCTCGAAGTTGGTGTGGTTGGTGGCGTTCAGCAGATCCACATCGAAGCTGGCGCGCCACTGCTCGGAGATCCGGAAGACGCGCTTGATCTTGACGTCCCAGTTCCGGATGCCGTCCTGGCGCAGCGAGTCCAGCCGGGTCGGGAACACCCGCACGTGGTAGCTGCCGGGCTGGAGCGCCGACCGGCCGTCGAAGCCCTGGAAGCCTTGTGGGATCGCCCCTGTGCCCCTGTAAGCGATGCCGGGATCAAACCACGCGTGGATGTCCTTGGAGCGGACTTCGTCGAGCTTGAACAGGCCGGCGATCTTGCTGGGGTCGCCGTAAAAGAAGCGGTTGCCCCAGTCGGTGACGCGACCGTTCTGATACTGGTAGACCCAACTCAACTGCCAGCCGCCCACGAGGTGCTGCAAAGGCCCACTGGTCAGCCATCTCCTCTGCTTGCCGAACGGCAACTCATAGATTGCTGACCAGACGAAGCGGTGCGGCCGGATCGAGTCCTGCGGCCGCCACGAGGGCGCCAGGTCGAACTCGTTAAGGTAGAAGTCAGACTCCTCACCGTAAGCGTAGGTATACATGACCGTGGTCTGGAAGCCGCGCGTGAACCGGCGGTTGAACTGGACTTGCAGGTCGTGGTAGCGGTTGCCTCCCCGCGAGCCCGCGAAATCCACACCGGGACGGAGGCTGTTCATGGAGCCCGAGAAGTTCGGGAACGGGCGCAGGAGCTGGTTCTTGCGGATGGTAGTGCCGGTGAAAAACCCGCTGGTGCTCAGGAACTTGTAAACCAGCGGATCGGACGTCTGCAAGGCAGCCAGGTTCCGGATGTTGAAGGGGTTGGGGAAGCTCCGGTTCATGTCGTCGTCGACGGCCTGAACGCGGACGTTGCCGGTGGCCCAATACTGCTGCGGCAGGAAGTTGACCCGCTGCATCACCGGGACCTTGGAATAGGCGCCATTGTAAGAGACGTCGATCACCATGTTGCCGGTGATCTCCCGCTGGAAGCCGATTCTCCAGCGCTGCTGCCAGGCGGGACTGTAATTGCGTGGCAGGAAGGTGCCGCTGCTGCCCTGGACGATGATCCCGCCCAGCCGGTTGCCGTACGGCGTATCGAACCGGGTGCCGTCGGCGCGGACCGGGAACGGGTCCACCATCGGGTTGCGTGTCGCGGACAGGTTAGAGATGGAGCCGACGCCACAGCACAGGCTCAGGCCGAGGTCGGTAGTGAGGACCGTGCTGGTGGGCTGGCTGAAGCCCGCCTGGGACGGGCGATCGTTGTTCGGGTTCAGCGTGTCGTACCACCACCCGTAGCCGCCGCGCAGCACCGTCTTGTTGTCGATCTGGTAGACAAGGCCGGCGCGCGGCAGCAGGAGATGGCTGCCGTTGCTGTACGTCTTATTCCTCGTGCCGAGGTATTCGACGCCGCCCCGCACCTTGAACTGGGCAGCGGGCAATTCCGCAATCGGGCTGGCGCCATAGGCGGCCTCCACCCCGTCGGCGAACACCGGCTTGTAGTCATACAGGATGCCGCCGCCGATGCCGCGGTTGAAACGCTCGGCAGCGCCGCCCTCTCGCTCATAGCGCAAGCCGAGGTTCACACGGAGCTTTCTCGAGAGCCGCCAGTCGTCGTGCAGGTACAGAGCGCGGTAGCGGACCGACCACAGCGCGCTATCGTTGGTCTCGATGCTGAGACCCCCCGTCGGCAGACCCATCATGAACGCCGCCCAGTCCAAGGCGTGGTTGGAAGCCGTGGTGGTGTTGTCGGCCTGCCGCACAAGGGAATTGTTGAACTGGAATCGTCCGGAAGAATAGCCCGGGCCGGCAGTGGTGGTCCAGTAGCGGCGCTCCTCCCAGCCGTATTTCAAGGAGTGGCTGCCGGCCACCGTGTTCATCTGAACCCTCGCCTGCCCGGTGGTTCCTCGGATTCCAATGGCCGGGTAGTCCGCGCCGAAGTTATTGATGTTGCTGAAGTCGAGCCGGGGCAGCGTGTGCCACGCGTCGGCCTTGGCGTCCAGGTAAGCCGGCAGCCCGGCGTCGCTGGGCTTGTAGGCCGTCTGGACCGGCCGCTGGGAGCCTTCGTTGAACCGCGTCCAGCTCACTCCCAAGTCCAGAACGTTGGAGCTGCTGAGGGTCCAGAGGTAGTTGCCGCCGACGCCCTTATTGATCCGCACCAGGCCGTTGGTGTGCAGGCCGCGCTTGGTCGGGTAGGTAAAGTCGTACTCGTCCGCCAGGCGGTGATTCCAGTACCAGCGGCCGAAGAGCTTGTGCTTCTCGGAGAGGTTGTAGTCAAAACGGTTCACCATCGAATTGAACCGTTCGTCCTTGGGCATCGCAGCCGCATACCAGTTGTTAAAGCCTTCCGGCGACACCAGGCCGGGAACGTCGTTGGGTACCGGATAGAGAGGCTCGTAAAACTTGTACAGCGGGTTCAGGATCGGAATGCCTCTGTTCCCCTGGAACGGCGTCCGCACCACGCGGCCTCCTTCCAGCCGAGCCGAGCGGGGGTCGTAGATCGTGTACTTCACCGCATCGAGGGCTTGCATGTCCGAGAAGTCGCCTTGCCGCCAGGCCATCTTCGGCACGGTGTTGTTGATGGAGCCGGTATCCTCGGCTTTCTTTTGGTAGATGCCGTTGTAGCTAAAAAAGAAGAAGAGCTTGTCCCTGCCATTGTAGAGCTTGGGGAGCTTCACCGGCCCGCCGAAGGTGGCGCCGAAGTTGTTGGAGCGGCCCGGCGCCTGCTTAGGGGTGTCCTGGCTGATCTTGCCCTGGCGCACCTGGTCTTCCCAGGCCAGCCGCGTGAAGTGCCGCGTGGCGTTCCAGCGCTGCTGCCAGTGCTGATCGTAGAACGTCCCGTGGTAGGTGTTGGTGCCCGCTTTGGTCATCACGTTGACCAGCGCTCCCGAAGTGTGGCCTACGGCTGCGTCAAAGCTGGCGGTCTCCAGTTTGAACTCTTCCACCGCGTCGGCCGGAGGGGTGAATCCGACGCGCCGCCCGGTGCCGGTGACCGGGGCGTTGTCGATGGTGTACTCGTTCTGGCCGACGCCACCCATGGCGTTGAACGAGGAAGTGCCCGCGTTATCGAACGGCCGCCGATAGGCCGGCTGGCCGGTCCAGTGCATGCCCGGGGCGAGGGTGGCCAACGCAAACGGGTTCAGGTCGTTGAACGGCAATTGCATGATCTGCCGGTTGTCAAGAACGCGGCCGCCGGCGGCTGTGGTGGTGTCCAGCAACGGCGCTTCCGCGGTCACTTCGACCGTTTCGGCGACCTGGCCGACCTGCACCTGGATTTCGATATTCAATCGCCCGGCTACATTGAGCTCGAGCCCGCTGCGAACCGATTTCTTGAAGCCCGAAGCCTCGACCGCAATGGAGTACCTGCCGGGGTTCAGCAGACTCACCTCGAAGTAGCCGGTATCGTTGGTAACGGTTCTGCTGACGGTATTAGTCTCAATGTTGGTGATCACCACAGAAGCGCCGGGAATCACCGCGCCTTGCGGGTCGACCACTTTGCCGGTTATGCTGCCGCGCCATTCCTGCGACCAGGCGGTTGCGGTGGCAAGTAAGAGGATTGACGCAAAGAGAACCACATGGCGATTCATAGAGACCCCTTGCCTAAAAGCCATCCCGTTTGTGGCTCTTGATGAGCTACCCCAAACATACGCCCGGACTTCCGGCCTGTCAAGCACATCCATACGACATGTTTTCGGGGCATTTGGTGGTCCCAGCAGCGCATGAACGGCGTGGTTCCCGGCACGCACCACGTAGCGAACTCCTACTTCTGACTCCCATGTCCCGAAGGGATATCAAGGGCGGAACCCTTAGCTATTCTTCCCATGCCCGCCGGGGCACGCCGCGGTCACGGTCGTTCACGCGGTCGTACAGGTGGAGCGTATTGGTGGTGCCCAGCGACTCATTGTACAGGCTGATCAGACCGAGCCCTTCGCGGAGATCTTCTTCAAACGCATGCAAGGCCTTGAGCTGATCGGCGGTGGCGGGCGCCCGGTTGCCGCTCGGGGTAAGCCAGAACTTCTGATAACCGCCATCGACGAGAACGCCGATCTCGGGGCCCACCAACACGCCGGCTTTGGCGACATCCGGGCGCTCTCCGCCGGCATCGGTGACGAAGGCGGCGCAGCCGCTCTTGCTTACGCGCATCCCGGCGTCCGGCTCAGGCTGGACACTGAATCCCTGCTCGCGGAGCCCGTCCAGCAGCTCGCTGAACGAGGGCAGGTGCGGCTTTTCACGGCGGAAGAACATAAACCTCGATTTTACCGGTTTACTCGGGCACGCCGGCGAGCCAGTAGCCGGGACGCGTCCGCACCGTCATCGCCGCCCGCCGCACTTCGACGCGAATGGCGTGCCAGCCGCCTTCGAGCTTGTTGTTCGGGTTGTAGCTGATCAGGTACTGGCTATGCAATTCTTCTCCGATCCTGGTCACCGCTTCTTCCAGCGCTTTCTGGCTCACAAATGAATATTCACGGCCGCCGGTGAACCTGGTGAGCAGCTCGGCGGGATTCGAGACGAATATGGCTTTTGCCGACCGGAAGATTTCAACGAAAGCAGGCAGCACGTTCCCCGTGCCGGCGTATTGGGCGGCTGACGTCGGAGTGGCCGAGCCGCCTGCCGGCATGTGGCGCGCTTGCGGAGGAATCGGATCCGGCCGCGGCAGCGGCGTTTTCGCCAACAGCGTGTTGAGGAAGCGGCTCATGTTGATGGTGTAGATCAGCACATTGCTCGTCTCGGCCGCCAACAGCGTCTCCCGCATCTTTCCTTCACTGCCCTTGTCGCGTGTTTCGCTGATCAACAGGAGGACGCGCCGGCGATCCTTGGCGCGCCTGGACAACATGCGCACCGCTTCATTCACCGCGTCGATCTGCCGGCTCGAGGAAGAGCCCGCATTGATCTTTTCGAGAGCCGCCTTGATTTTTCCGCCGTCGGAGGTGAAGTCCTGCATCACACGGATGCGATGATCAAAGGCGATCACGGCCACCGTGCCCTGCTCACCGATCACCAGTCCTTCGAGCAGCGAGCCCAGCTTGCGGATCTTTGGCAGCGCCTCCTCGGTGACGGCATCGGCCTGGATGGCCACCGCCACATCGATGGGCTGGAAGGCGACGTCGACTTTGAAGTCCTGAGGCTTGTCATTGTCGAACACGCGAAAATCGTGCACTTGAAGGCCATTGACGATGTTGCCGCGCTCGTCGAGCACCACCGTCGGTGCGATGACGACGTTGACCGTGGTGGTGATTTTTTGCTCCTGCGCCGGCAGGATCAGAATGGCGACGCCAACGAGCGCCGGAATCTTAGCAAGCATTGGTGTCTTGGACGTCATCGAATGTCGCCGGGTTTCAACTCAGCCGGATGCGCCGTCTTGCCGTGCAACAAATCCACGATGTGCGGCAACAATTTCACAATAGCATCCAGCGATTCGACCGCGCCTTTCGGGGAACCCGGCAGATTCACGATCAGCGCTCGCCCGCGCGTTCCCGCCAGCCCGCGGCTGAGAGCGGCCAGCGGCGTGTGTTTGCGTCCCTCGGCGCGCATCGTTTCCCCGAGGCCGGGAATCTCGCGCTCGATCACGCCTCGAGTGGCCTCCGGAGTAAAGTCGCGCGCTGCCACACCGGTGCCGCCAGTGGTCAGAATCACCGCCACCTCTCCTGATTCGGCCAAAGCGCGCAGCCGCTCCGCGATGCGCTCGCAATCATCGGGCAGCACTTCCGCGACCGCCACCTGGAAGCCGCACTGCTCGAGACGCTGGCGCACGGCCGGTCCGGAATCGTCAGGACGTCTGCCCTCAAAAGAGGAATCGCTGATGGTGAGCACGGCGGCGCGGATCATTTGTTCCTTTGGTATGGGCCGCTCTTGCCGCCGGTCTTTTCCAGCAGGCAGACGTCCTGGATCGCGATGCTTTTGTCCAGCGCCTTGGTCATGTCGTAGACGGTGAGGGCGGCAACGGCAGCCGCCGTGAGCGCCTCCATCTCGACGCCCGTAGGCCCGGTGGTCGAGACCGAGGAAACGATCCGTACTCCTTTCGCTTCGATGGCCGTCTCGACGTCAATGTGGCTCAGCAGAAGCGGATGGCACATCGGGATCAGCTCGGCGGTCTTTTTCGCCGCCGCAATCCCGGCGAACCGAGCGACTTCGAGCGGATTGCCTTTGGGGTTCTGCGGCAACTTCTTCAGCACCGAAGGCCGGATCTTCAGGAAAGCCTGCGCACGGGCCGTGCGCCTGGTCTCGGGTTTGCGGGAAACATCCACCATGCGGGCCTGGCCGCGCGGGTTGTAGTGAGAAAGCTGTTTCATTGGAGAAGAACCGGGATCATCTCGCCGGCTTGCCAGAATTCCCGATCGGCGGCGGCGACCAGGAAAGCGTTGGCGCGCGCCAGCGCGGGCACGTCGCCCGAGCCTTGCCATCGCACTGGCGTCACCGACAGACCGTCTGCATCGAGCCGTGCCGGCAGAAAGCGCGTCAGCCCGGTCTTGTGGCGGAACTCGCGCGTCAATCGCGCCCACGCCAGCGGGATCGGCGCATCGGCGCAGCCGCCCAGCAGGTCCAGAGCGGCCCGCGCGAAAAGCTCGAAGGTCACCATCGTGGACGCTGGATTCCCGGGAAGGCCGAAAAAGAACCTGGCTTGCCGGCGTCCGAACACCAACGGCTGTCCCGGCTGGATCAGCACACGCGTGAAGAAGAACTCGGCGTCCAGATCGGCCAGCACCTTCTCGACGATGTCATACTTTCCCGCGCTGACGCCGCCGGACAGCAGCAGCAGATCCGATGCCAGACCTTGCTCGACCAGCTCGAGCGTGTGGGGGTACTGGTCGCGAGCCACCGGTAAGATCCGCGGGCAGCCTCCGGCGCGGCGCACCTGGCAGGCGAGCGACCAGGCGTTCGAGTTGCGAATCTGAAACTCCTTTGGCGTGTCGCTTACTTGGACGATCTCGTCGCCGGTGGCGAGGATGGCCACGTCCGGTTTACGGTAGACCTGCACGTGGGTGCAACCGATGGTGGCCAGCATTGCGACTTGCGGGAAGCCCAGCCGCGACCCGCGGGCCACGACCACCTCACCGGTCTTCGCTTCGGCGCCTCGGGGATTGATGAAATCCCCGGGCTTCTGCGTGCGCTGAGTGCGGATGCGCGCGCCTTCGCGGGACACATGCTCGACCATCACGATGGCATCGGCGCCTGCCGGCACGGGCGCACCCGTCATGATCTCGATCGCCTCGCCCTGGCCGACAGCAAGACCTGAAGCCTCGCCGGCGCGCACCTCGCCGATCACTTCCAACTCGCCCGGCAGATCCTGAGCGCGCAGTGCGAAGCCATCCCGCACCGAGCGAGCCACCGGAGGATAATCGCGATCGGATCGGGCGTCCGCCGCCAGAACGCGGCCGAAGGCCTCCGCCAGCGAGACCTCTTCCACCGGCGGCGTGAGCCCGGCGGAACGGACGCGCTCGATCACCTCCTTCCGGGCTTCATGGAAATGCAGGGCGCTCACGTAGGTCATTGTACTGAAGCCGCCTGTTCACCCGCTTCCATCCGATCGCGATATATTGGCAGAGGACGTTGTCAGTTTGCCGCGAAGCCAGCCCAATCGCGACTCTGATTCGCTGCTCTGGACCACAGGGGAGTTGCCATACTCGGTCGAGTGCCCGGTCAGCCTGCTTGAAGAGATGCATGGCGCGGCCCAGGAAGAGTTTCACCGGCTGGACGGAGCCGTCGAGACCGGCGGCGTGCTGTTTGGCAGGCGCACCGAACAGGTCGTGCGCATCCTGAGCTGGCGGCCCATTCGCTGCGACCACGCTTTCGGGCCGCGGCTGGCTCTCTCCAACCACGACAGGCAGGCGCTGATCGAGATGCTCGAGCAAGCCCAGCGGGCGCCGGACTTGCAGGTCCTCGAGCCGGTGGGGTGGTTCGTCTCCCATTGGCCGTCGGGCGTGTCGATGACGGAAGAGGACCTCGATCTGTATCAGCGCTTTTTCGCCGAGCCATGGCAAGTCACACTGGTCATCGAGCCGCAGAGGTCCGGGCCCGCGCGGGCCGGCTTCTTCGGACGCGAACGGGACGGGCGCGTTCGAGCGGATGCCAGCTACCGCGAGTTCTCCATTGAAGGCACGCGCTCGGCCGGCGTCGCCCATCCTGTTCCTGAGCCGGTCGCTGTGCCTTTGGAAACGCTTCAGCAGCCTGATGCGACGCGATGGCGAGCCTGGGCCGGCGTCGCGCTGATGCTGGGCGCCGTGGGGATGGTCGCCGTATCGCACTGGCGGTCGCCCAGTGAGCAGACACCTGCGCAGGACTTCCTCTATCTGCATCTGGAAGACAGGCAGGGACAGCTCCGGATCGAATGGGACCGCAGCAGCCCGGCTCTCGCCAATGCCGAGGGCGCTACGCTCTACATCCAGGACCGGGGGCCGCTAAGCCCGCTCCGGCTCGACCGCGACGCAGCGCAGCAAGGATCGGTGACCTACGCCCGTGTTTCCGATGACGTTGCGGTGCGCATGGTCGTGACCCGAAAGGGCCAGCCGCCGCTCGAAGAGCTCGCCCGTTACGTCGGCCCTCCAGCCGCCAGGCCCGAATCTAAAGAACTTCGCGAGACCCGGCTGGAGCGGGAGCGGCTGAAGAGAGAAGCCGAGGATCTGGAGGAGAAGCTTCGCCAGGAAAACGACCGGATCAGGGGGCTCCAGAAAACGTTGCGCCGGTTGGAGCAAAAATCGCGCCAACGCTGAAGGCCATTCCCATGCTCTATAGTAGGGGGTAATGGCCCGCCACTGGCGTGTCGCTTTCCTTGGAGCTTCCTTCGTTTCGCTTGTTACGGCCGCGTGGTTTCTCTGGCGAACGAATCGCAGCTTGCACGATGCTGCCGTCGAGATCCGCACCGGGCGCGAGATCCGCTTCAGCGCTCGCGGACTGGATCGCGTCCTTCCCGCGGGTCTGGAGCGGATCGCTTCGGCTGCGTCTTTTCGTGATGCGGCGGTGTTCCAGGACAGGCTCTGGGGCCTCAGCCGGGAATCGCTCATAGAATACTCCGCGGAAGGCGCTCCCGTTGCGCACTACCACACGGGCACGGATCTTCCCGCGGCGCCTCTGGCCGCTCTCGCCGTCCAGGAGCCCGAATTGTTTATCGCCACCGAAGGCGATGGATTCGTCATCTTCGACGGCCGCTCTTTCCGGCATATCCGCCCCGAGCAGCCGGCCCTTCGAAGAATCACCGCCATGCTGGCGCTGGCATCCGGCCAATTGCTTCTCGGAACGCAAAAAGCAGGCGTGCTCGCGTGGGACGGCAAAGCGCTCTCTCGCTTCCACGAATTGCTGAACGACGTTCCTGTCACCACTCTGGCCGGCAGGCTCGACGACCTGTGGATCGGGACGCTGGACCGCGGCGTGCTCCACCTGCGCGCCGGCCAGCTCACACAATACGGGGACAGGCTACCTGATCCCCACATTCTTTCACTCTCGTACTACGGCGATTCCGCCTTCGCCGGCACCGCCCTTGGCGTAGCCGAATTCCGCAGCGGCAGTTTCCATCGCACGCTCGCCGAAGGCGTCTTCGCCCACCGGCTGCTCGCCTCCGCCGGCGTTCTTCTCATCGGCACGCTCGAGGAGGGAATCCTCGAAATCCCGCTCGAAGCGCACCGGCCGCGCCCGCGGCAGCTTGCGGGTGAAACGCAATCCGGCCGCGTCGAGCAGCTTGTCCGCGCGGGAGAAGAGACCATCGCCGTTCTGCCCGACGGCCTCTACGCCCGTGAGCGCGGCGCTGCCTGGAAGCGGATCACCAGCTCCGAGCATGGCCTGCTGGCGGATCACAACATCGCCGCCCTCGCCGCCGAGCCCTCGGGCCGCCTCTGGATCGGGTACTTCGATCGTGGTCTCGATATGCTGCCGCCCGGCGCCACGCGTGCAGTTCACATCGAAGACGACCACGTCTTCTGCGTCAACCGCATTGTGCCCACGCCGGATGGCGCAGTGATCGCCACCGCCAATGGTCTGGTGCTGGCGGACCGCGCAGGCACGCCGCGACAGGTGCTGGGCCGCAACGAAGGGCTCATCGCCAGCCATGTTACGGATGTTCTGGCGCGCCCGGACGGCATCATCGCCGCCACTCCGGCCGGCATCACCTTCCTTTCCGGCGGCGCTCCCCAGAGCCTCTATGCTTTCCATGGCCTTGTCAATAACCATGTCTATGCGCTCGCTCAGAACGGCAGCCGCCTGCTGGCCGGAACATTGGGTGGCGTTTCTGTTCTGGACAACGGCGCTGTCAAAGCCAGCTACACCACCGCCAACTCCGGCCTCCGTCACAACTGGGTCAGCGCACTCGTGTCCGCCGGCAATGAATTCTTTGCCGGCACTTACGGCGCCGGCATCTTCCGCTTCGATGGCGATGTCTGGCGCTCTTTCCCTGATCTCGCCACGCCTTTCGAGGTGAATCCGAATGCCATGGTGGCAACTGACACCGCCGTCTATGCCGGCACGCTCGGCCATGGCCTCGCCGTTTACAACCGCGCGACGGGACGTTGGAGCTTCTTTCTTGCCGGCCTGCCGTCGACCAACGTGACTGCCCTCGCCGCCGCGCACGGTGTGCTCTACGTGGGCACCGACAACGGTCTTGTCCGCTTGCCGGAAAGGAGCCTCATCTCGCCATGAGACTCCTGGCGGCGGTTCTGCTTCCGTGGGCGCTTTTTGCCGACGCCGGCATCATCATTCCCTCCAACAAGCCCGAGCCCGATCCCGCAATTCT
This sequence comes from Acidobacteriota bacterium, assembly GCA_016201205.1. Classification (GTDB taxonomy): domain Bacteria; phylum Acidobacteriota; class Terriglobia; order Bryobacterales; family Bryobacteraceae; genus CADEFT01. The sequence goes on along the minus strand of JACQDF010000202.1, from coordinate 15,083 downwards.
CTCGCTTGGCGAAATGGAAATCGACATTCTGATTGACAACCAGGTCGCCCGCGTCCGCGTCAAGCAGATCTTCCAGAACCACACCGGCGTCGTGCTCGAGGGCCGGTACGTGTTCGCTCTGCCCTCCCGCGCCATCCTCTCCGACTTCGCCGTCTGGGACGACGTGGTTCGCATCCCCGGCGTGGTTCTCGAACGTCGCCGCGCGGAAGAAATCTACGAAGATCTCAAGTGGCAGGCCATCGACCCTGGTTTGCTCCAGCAGGGTGAGCGGGGTGAAGACGAGGCGCGCCGCGGCGCCGTCTTCACGGCGCGGATTGTCCCGATTCCCGCCTACGGCGCCAAACGCGTCGAAACGGAGTATCACGAATCCATCCCCATCGAGGATCTCGATTCCTTCTTTGCCCTTCCGCTCGGTCCCGACGCTTACCGCGTCCAGACCGCGGACCGGCTGTCGATCCGCCTCGAGCTGCGCTCCCGCCACGCGGTCAGGGACTTTCAGCCCGCCGGTTCCCTTTATCCTTTGAACACCGCCGAGCGCTCCGCGAATCGCATCCGCGCTTCCTTCGAGGGCGTCAACGTCAACCTGAAGGAAGATTTCGCCGTTCGCTGGAAACTCGACGGGGGCCGGGAGAGGCTCGAGATCCTGGCGCACCGCCAAGGCACGGGCGCCGGTTTCTTCCAGGCTTCGCTGCTGACCGCTCCGGTTGCAGCCGCCACTCAGCCGCGCACGCTCATCGCGCTATTCGATGCTTCGCTCTCGATGCAATGGGAGAAGCTCGAACGCAGCTATCAAGCGCTCGAAGCGCTGCTGCGCTCGTTGCGGCCCGCCGACAAGCTCAGCCTCATCGTCTTCAACTCCGAAGTTGCCGCCATCCACAGCGCGCCTGTCGCCGCCACGCCGGGAGCCGTGGATCAGGCGCTCGAAGCTGTCCGCGCCACCCGCCTCCGTGGCGGAACGAATCTCGAAGCAGCCCTCGACGCGGCTTTGAAGCAGGCCTCTTCGCCGGATACGTACCTCGTGCTGCTCGGGGACGGCGGCGCGACCCGCGGCCTCGTTCACAACGGCAAACTCGCCGCCTGGTATCGGACGCGCTGGAACCAGATCCCGGCCACCCAGCGTCCTCACACGTACGTCTTCGGCGTTGGCGACGACGCGAATCTCCCACTGCTGAGAATGCTCGCTCGTCAGGGTGGGCTGATGGAATGGGTCCGGTCCACCGAGCCGGCCGATTTCAAGCTTAAAGCATTCCTTTCCAAAATCGGCCGAAGGCCCCTGGAAAATCTGAGCTTGCGGGCCGAGCCTGCCGCTGCCTTCGACCTCGTCTACCGGCTCGACGAATCCACTTTCCCAGGCTCGGCTGCCGCCTGGGTCGGCCAGTATCACAAGCCCGGCGCCGCCACCTTCCGCGCCGGCTCGCAGTCGGTCAGCGTGAGCCTCCCTGCCCAAAGCGCCGAGCATGCGCACCTGCCGCGCACGTGGGCCAAAGCTCGCGTCGACGCCTTGCTGGAAAAAATCGAGCGCGAAGGGGAAGAGCAGGCCACCATTGACGAGATCATCGCGTTGTCTCGCAAATACAAGTTCGTCACTCCCTATACTTCTTTTCTGGCCGCACCGCGTGCCCTGCTGCGGCCTCGCCTGATCCGCCCCGGCGATCCGGTGCTGCGTGTCAAGACCGACGAGTCCATCCGCTCGGTCGTCGCGATGTTTCCCTTTGGACTTGTCAAGCCGTTGCGGTACCTGAAAGAAGAGGACGTGTGGCAGACGCGCTTTCTGGCGCCTTCCGACATGTCCGACGGAACCTACCGCGTGCAGCTCATCCTGCGCGACAAGCAGGGCCGCGTGTTTCGTGAATCGAAGACCTTCGTGATCGCCAGCAAGGCGCCAATGGTTCGCGTCCGCCTCGAGAAGAGCCAGTTCCGGCGTGGAGAGCGGCTGCGGATGCGCGTCAGCGCCTCTTCCACCACCCGCACGATCGTCGCCCGTTTGCCCGGCGCGGCTCCCGTTCCTCTACGGTGGAACCCGGAGATGAAATCCAATACCGGCGAGCTGATCGTGCCCGGGCACCTGCCCTCCGGCCGCTACAAGCTCAGCGTCCATGCCGAAGACTTCGCGCACAACACCGGCAGCCAGGAGGTGGCCATTGAAGTGCTCCCGTAAGCTGGCCGCTTCCGCCTGTTCCCTGGTCGTTGTTCTCGCCCTGCGCGCCGAGCTCCCCCATTGGGTGCGTTCCATCGAAAGTGGCGACCGGCTGGAGAGCGTCTTCTTCGGCGCAATGCCGCTTCCCGGCGGTCCGGTCAGCGTCCGCCGTCCGCCGAAGGAAACCCGGGTCGCACTCAGCCAGCTCATTGCTGCATCGCCCGCTCAAGCCGGCTTGCATGCGCTGCGCGCCCGCGAAGACGAGCTGCTGCTCGACTTGCCCTCGGCCGAATCCGGCTGGAAGAAGTATGCCGAGCTGGCCGGCGACAAATTCGAAGGCCACCGGGCGCTCGCCGATTACTACTACCGCCAGCTCCGGGTCACCGACGAGCTGCTGGCGCTGAGCACGGCCGCTTTGCAGCCATCCCCTCCCGCCGAGCGGTTCACGCCTGCCGCCCAGCAGCGGTCCTGGCAGCTTTTCGAGCGCATGCTGGCGCGCTCGCAGCGCCACCTGCTCTCCTTTGACACTTCCGACGGCCTCTATAAACAATGGACAGCGCGTTATCCCAACGAAGCTTCGCCGTTCCAGCAATGGGCGCGCTTCGCGATCGCTTCCAAACAATACAGCCGTGCGGGAGCCCTGATCGAGGATTACTCGAAGCGCTTCTCGATCGATCGCATCTTCCCGGTCACCGCCCGCGCGGATCTGGAAAAATCTCGCAGCGGCGCTGAACAGGCGCTCGCCATTTACGATCGCGCCTTCGACCCGCTCTGGCCGCAGCCGCTGGTCGAGAGCCACTTCAAACTGCTGCGGGAAACCCGTACTCTGCGCCGCTTCCTCACCAATGCGCGCAGCGCGGCAAGCTCCAACCCGCTGGCTCTCGATCCGGTCGCGCGCCAGTTCCATTTCTATCGCCAGGAAGGGCAGCCTGGCGCCGCCCAGCGCGTGCTGCTCGAATTCCGCCAGCGGAAGGAATCGCGCGGCGGCGCCTGGACGCCGGAGGAGTTGCGCACGCTTGCCGCCCTTTGGCGCAACGAAGCGCGCGACGCCAACGAAGCCGCCCGCTGCTACTACGCACTCTACAGCCTTCCGGGCGCTGCCGCGGCTCATCAGGAAGAAGCGCTCGCCGGACTGATTTCGCTGTTGTTGGACACGCCGCAGCCCAGACTTGCTCTCGGCGCCGGCGATCTCAGCTTCTATAAGGACATCGCCGCCGCGGATGCGCTCCCCGGCTTTCTCAACGGTATTCTCTCGCTGCTGTTGAATGCCTCGGAACCCGCTTCGCGCTTTGCATCACAAGAGCAGGCAGCCGTCCCCTACTTCCAGCGTGTGCGTGCCGCCGAGCTGCTCGAGCTGTTCGAGCGTCGCTTTCCACAGTCGCAACAGCGCGCCCCGTTACGGTCACGTTTGATCGAGGCTTTTGCGATTCACGGCGACAGCGACGCCGTCCTCGCCGCCGGCAGCCGTTTCCTGAGCGATTTCCCCGCTCACTCCAGCCGCATGCAGGTCTCACTGCTGATGGCGGACGCTCATGCGCGCAAGAGTCATACGAAGGAAGAACTCGCCATCTATGACGCTCTGCTGGCAACGTACGCCTCCGGCGTCGGCGATCCTTCTGTTCGGCGCTCTCCCGAATACGCCCGTGTCCTCGACCGCTATATCTCCCGCCTGGCGGCGCTCAGACGCCTTGAGGACGCGCTTCGGGTGCTGCGGCGCGAAATCGATCGCAACCCCGACGACCCCGCCCTCTACGAGCGCCTGGCCACGTTCCTCGATCAAAACAAGCTGGCCGCCGAGATCGAAGCAGTCTATCGGCGCGCCATCGAGCGTTTTCCGGATCGCTCCTGGCACCACAAGCTCGCTCGCCATTACCTTCGCCAAAAGCAGAATTCCGCTTTCCAACAGCTCACTGCCGAGGTGGCGAAGATTTTCACCGGAACGGAGCTGGAGCGCTATTTCGGCGAGATCGTCGCCAGCGCCCCGCTCGATGCCGTACTCTACCGCCAGGTCAACCTTTACGCGAACCAGCGCTTCCCGCACAACCTCACTTTCGTGAGGAACCTGCTCTCGGCTTACGAGCGCCGCGGCACAGCCGATCCTGCCGCCTGGGAGCGCCTCATCCGGCAGCACTGGTTCTATGACGATGTTCTGCGGGCGCGGTTTTTCGAGTTCCTCTCGCGCAGCGGCAAGTTCCGCGCCGAGACACAGGCGCTGCTCGCCCAGAACACCGCCAATGCCGCCGCCAACCCCGCTGGAGCGCGCATGCTCGCCGAGGCCGAGTGCTGGCGTTCGCATTTCGAGGAGGCCGCGCCAGTGCTTTCGAGGCTTGCCAAAGACGCGCCAGGCGACATCGATCTCGGACGCCGCACCGCCAGCCTGCACCGGTCGCTCGCGAAGCTTGCGGATGCGGAAGCATTCGAGCTGACGCTCTCGAAGGCCGCTCCGCGCGATTCCACTGCGATCATCCGGGCCGGCGAAATCCGCGCTGACCGCGAGGAGATCGGACCCGCACGCGCCCACTGGCGTCGCATTCCGCAAATCGAGCCGGGCAGCCGCGATGGCTATCTTGAAACCGCCACTGTTTTCTGGGACTACTTCCAGTACGACGACGCCTTGCGCACGATCGAGGAAGGACGCAAGCGGCTCAATCAGCCTTCGCTGTTCGCGTATGAAGCCGGCGCCATCCACGAGAACAAGCGCCGGTACGACAAGGCGATCGAAGAATACGTGAATGGCTCGCTGGCGCAGCCCGGCGGATCCTCCTCACAAAGCCGCCTGCTGCTGCTGGCCCGCCGGCCGGCCCTGCGCGGCGTCATCGACGCCGTCACGTCCCGGCTCGTCGCGCAGCCCAATCCATCGCTGGAAGCGCTGGCGCTGCGGATTGCATTGCTCGAAGCACAGGAGCGCAAAGAGGATCTCGAAGCCACGCTTGTCAGCCTCATCCCGCAGGCACAAAGTTTCGATTTGCTTGCCCGCCTGGAAGAAGAAGGACGGCGGCTCGCATTGCCCGATGTCGAAGAGCGTTCTCTGGCGCGCCAGATCGAGTTGACCCCCGACGCTGTGGACAAGCTGCGCATGCGCCTGCAACTTGCGCGGTTCCACGAAGGACGCCGCAATTTTCCCGCGGCGGCTCGCACCATCGACGCACTGTATCGCGAAAATCCCACCAGGCTGGGCATCGTCCGTGCCGCCGTGGATTACCACTGGCGGAACAAGAACACGACTCGCGCCATCGAGCTGCTCTCCGCCGCCGCCGGAGCGGCCCACGTCTCCTTCAAGCCGCATTTCGAATTCGAAGCCGCCCGGAAGGCCACCGAAGCCGGCGATGCCCGCACCGCGCGGCAGTTGCTTGCAGGCTTGCTTGGCGCGCAGCCTTACAACGCAGCTTACCTCGGGGCGATGGCCGATACCTTTGTGCGGGAGGGCGATGACGCGAATCTGCGCGCGTTTTATCAGGAGAAAATCGCCGCTCTTGGCAAAGCGCCGTTCGCCCCGCAAGAGCGGCAGGAACGCATCGCCGCCATGCGCCGCGCGCTGATCCCGGTGCTGACACGCGCCAGGGATCAGGCCGCTGCGATCGATCAGTACCTCGAGATCCTGAGCCGCTATCCCGAAGACGCAGGACTCGTGGAAGAAGCGGCCTCCTACGCGCGCGTGCATCAGCAACAGCGGCGCGTGCTCGCTTACTGCGAAAAGGCCGCCGCCGATTCGCCTCGTGATTTTCGGTGGCCGCTTCTGCTGGCCCGCCTCGACACGAGCTTCGAGAACTACCCCGCCGCCATCGATCAGTACACCCGGGCAGCCGCAATTCGCCCCGACCGCGCTGATCTGCTGGCGGCGCGAGGCAACCTCGAAGAGCGCCTGCTGCGTTTTGACGAGGCCGCGGCTACGTTCACCAAAGTCTACGATCTCACCTACCGCAACTCGGTCTGGATGGAGCGTGTTGCGGAAATCCGCGCACGCCAGGGCCGCACGGATGATGCTGTTCAGGCATTGCGGCAGGCATTTCTCGAAGGGCGCAACGACAGCCCGCAAGCGCATTTCGATGTGGCCCAGCGGCTGGAGGCCTGGGATGCGCCCGATCGGGCGCGCGAATTCGCGGAGCGCGGCGTCACCCTCGCCGGCTCAAAGTTATTCCAGGAGCACCCGGGCGGCGCGCAGATCTATGCCCGTGTGATGACGCGCCTCAAGGAGTACGAAGCCGCCCACGCCAGGGCGCCCCGGGGAGAATTGCTCGCAGCCATCGCGCAGGTGGTGCGCACCCACTACAACGCAGGTGAGAAAAACCAATTTGCTGCTTTTCTTGAACGCGTCAAGAGCGTGGCGCTTCCGGAAATCGGCCGCATCGCGGGCCTGGCCGCCTGGGAAGCCCAGCGCCGGCACGAGATCATGATGGCCGCTCCCGGCGGGCCCGCGGCGAATCAACAGATCGAACCGCTTAAGCAGCTCCAGCGCCGCCGTTTGGCCTACTCCGACCTCGGCCCGCAACTGGAAGCGTATGCCAACGCCCACGACGATCCCAGCCAGCGGCTGATGCTGCTCGCCATGGCGGCGGAAGCGTTCCAATCCGGCGGCGACGAAAACGCCGAGCTTCGCATTCGCGCCATCCTGAACGCGCCCGATCCGCGCTACCTCGATCTGCTGGCCCGCCGCAGGCCCGACGCGCTCATCCGGCTGGCCGAAAGAGGCATGCCGAATGAAGCCGTGAATGCTGCCGTCTCGAGCGGAAATCCCGGTTTGGCCCTGAAGGCAATCACCGCCCGCGGCCGGAATCAAGCGCCCGTCTGGACCCGATCCTACACCGGCCTGGCAGGCCTCTACTTTGCGCTCGCAACACCGGAGATCGAGAACGCATTCCGGCGGGCCCTGGGGGATGCTGTCATCGGCAATTGCGTCGGCAGACCTGCCGACCGGCGCGAGCAGTTGGCCGGCTCGGTCTGGTACTACTACGGCGCACGCTTTGGTGAGTATCTCGACATGGCGAAGAAGCCAGGCGGCGAGGATTATCTGCCGGCGATCGTCGAAGCGACGCCGGGGCGCGCCGAATCCTACCACGCACTGGCAGAGTATTACCGCGAGACCGGCCGTCCGCAGGATGCGATCGCTGATTACGAGCGCGCACTCCAGATCGATCCCACTCACGCCGCCAGCCTCGATCGCATCGCCCGTGTGCTCGCGTCGCAGGGCAAGCGAGAAGAAGCGCGCCTGCGCTGGAGGCAGGCGCTCGATGCGCTCGCCGTGAAGCTTGACGAGCGCCGCGTCGCGCCGTCCGTCAGCGGCGATCTGCGCGACCTGCTCGAGCAACTGCGTGCGAATGAGTTGCTTACTGTGATGCGCCCGGACGTCGAGCGTGTTGTCGCCGCTTACGTGAAACGCTTTGGCGCGTTCCAGACCGAGCCGCTGCTGCGCCTGCTCGATCCGGCCTGGGTCATCGCGCTCAGCCGCCAGATGCGCGATCCGGTCGATCTGCTGACGCCGCTGCTCGATGCCGAGTGGTTCCCCGATGCGCAAAGAGAGCTGCTCTATGAGCGCATCCTCGAAGCGCTGAGTGCGCAAGCGGCCACGGCGCTCGGCGACGCGCGTCCGATGGCGCTGGCGAACTACTCGAGCTGGCAGGGTCGCTGGCTCCAATATCTGCTCGACCGCAAGCAGGCCGATCGCGCCCGTGCCGCCATCGCCTCGATGAGCGAAGAACAACGCCTGCGACTGGCGTTCCTCATCCCACAGCTCGAGATGCGCATGGCCGCGCAAACCGGCCGGCTCGGCGATCTTCTTGCACAGTACCGCGCCGAGCCGGCGCGTGTGCCGTCGCCGTACGACTTGCGCCAGTCGGCAATGACGATGCGCGAGAAAGGCGACTCCGCGTCCGCACGGCAGTTGCTCCGCTTCTCGTACGAGCGCGAGATCGACCGGGGCGATCTTTCGGCCTCGAATTTCCTTGGTCTGGCCGAAGTGCTGCTCGAAGGCGGAGAAACGGACGCCGCCCTGCGCCAGCTCCGCCGAATGGCGCTGGTGACGCAGCCGGCCTTTGCTTACTTGAAGGATGCAGGCCTGCTGCTGCGCAAATACAAGAAGGACTCCGAGGCGCTGCCGTTCCTGGAACAAGCTGTCAAAGCCACGCCGTGGGATGCATCGGCCAAAGCCGCGCTGGCCGCCCCTCCTGCGCCTGCTCCCCAGCGGACGCTGGCGCAACTGGAGGCCGGCGTGCGCGACCATCCCGAGGACGACCACCTGAAGTTCGAGTTGTTCCGCGCAGCCCGCGCGGCCAACCGCCACCTGATGGCGGCAAACGCAGTCGAAGCGCTCTTGCCTGCTCACATCAGCCACATGTTCTTCCGGCGTGAAGGCGACGCCGGTGAATGGCAGCCAAACCGCTACTGGGCCGAGCAATTCTTCGCGGGGAGCGGGATGAGCGATGGCCAGCGCGCCACGCTCGCTCGTGAGCTTGCCGATTCGTTGGCCCGTACCGGGCGTCTCTCCAGCGCCGTCATAGCGGCGTCCGTCGCCGAAAGCATACAGCCCTCTTCGGAGAACGCCGCCCGCATCGGCTCGTGGAAAGCGGAGCTGGCGAGGCAGCGCGCCAACCAGCTTCGCCGGCCCGTCATCAGCGAGTACCTCGAACAGGAGCGGCCCGTGCGGCCGATGCTTGCTCAGGGAGGCGCGCGATGAAGAAACTGCTGGCTGCCGTTTCCGCTGCTCTGGGCATCTGGCTCATTGCGCAGAATGTCACAACGCCCAAGCCGCTCGCCGAGCTCGTTCCCGCGGGCGCGCTGTTGTATCTGGAAGCGAAGAATTTCAACGGTCTTCTCTCCGATTGGAATGCGTCGGAAGAGAAGAAAAAATGGCTCGCTGGCGACAATTACCAGGTTTTCTCGCGCTCTCATCTGTTCCTGCGCCTGAAGCAGGTGTTCGATGAATATGCCATCGCCACCGGCGTGCCTCCCGACCTAGACCTCGTCGGCTCAGTGGCCGGCGGCGAATCCGCTCTGGCGATCTACGACATCAACAATCTCGAATTCCTGTATCTGACGCGCATGCCATCGGCGCGCGCCATGGAGAGCCTGCTCTATAAAGCCCGCGAGAGGTTCGCGTCCCGCAACGCCGCCGGAACGCCGTATTTTCTGAAGACAGACGCCGCCAGCAAACGCACGGCCGCCTTCGCCGTCTCGGGCGATGTACTCCTCATCGCAACGCGTGAAGAAGCGTTGAGCGGAGCTCTGAGCCTTTTGGCAGGCGGGTCGCTGACGCCGGTTCGCCGTGAGCCGTGGTTCGAGGAAGCCTCGCGCGCGGCTGCGGCCCCGGGCGATCTCCGGGGTGTCTTCAACCTCGAGAAGCTGGCGCGCGCCCCGAGCTTCCGCTCCTATTGGATACAGCGCAACGTCGCCGATTTGCGGCAGTTCACAGCGGGCGTGAACGACTTGCGACGACCCTCCGGCGAGCTGCGCGAAGAGCGGGTTCTGGTGCGGCAGGATCCGGCGGCTGCGCCCGATCGGAGCGCCGTCGCTGGTCTGCTGCGGCTGGCCGCAAACGCCGGACTCTATCGAGCCTGGGCGCAGCCGGAGCCTGAATTTGCGCTCGATCTGCTGCGCCGCAAGATTCTGCTCCCCGGGCCGGCCACGGGCGCTTTTTCGAAAACGGCGCCGCAAGTCACCATCGAAGCAGCGCTGCTGGGAAGCGAGGCGGATCTGGAGGCCAGGATCGACGAGCCGCCCTTTGAAGCCGCGGGCACGGTCTTGCGGGTGGATGCGCTGCGCGCGCTGCTCGAATCGAACCGCCCGCGCGCGATGCTCGCCCTGGAATCGAGCCGGCTGGCTGCCGATCGTGTGTTCGTGGCCACCGATGCCGTCGTGGTTGTGGATGGCCAGGCTGAGTGGAACCTTGCCCAGGTGCGCGAGACGCTGCGCCACGCTGTCGAAGCCCTTTACACAACGGCCCAGCTCGGCTTGAGCTGGCGTGAGCGACGCGCGGCCAATGAATCGCTTTGGGAGCTGGATGGGTTGGCCCGTCTTGCGGTCGCCTCGCGCGGCCGCCTGCTGCTGATCTCCAATCGCATGGAGTATCTCCAGTCCGTCCTGCCGCTGCTCAACTCGACTGAGTCCGCCGAAGCCGGCTCTTACGTCGCCGGCTACCGCCTGCGAGCGGAAGCGCCCAACTACACACGCATGATGCGTCTCATCGAGTTTCCGCAAGGCGCCGGCCAGCCCGCCGGCGAGCCGCCTTTCTTCTCCGCCAACCTGGCGAGTCTCGCTCGCTCGCTCGATCGCATGCAGGCGGTTTCCATCGTCGTCCAGGATGACGGTCGCCTGGTCAGGCAGGCGGTTCGCTACCGGCTGGCGCCATGACCCCGGTTCTGCTCGTTGTTTGCTTCCTGCGCCTCGATCTCACCACCGGCGTCATCAGTGGACGCCAGTGGGAGCGCGATGAGCCCGTACCGTTAGGCTCTCTGGCCAAGCCCTTTGTCGCGCTGGGTTATGCGCAATACCACCAGTTCCACTATCCGAAAGTCAACTGCCGGAGCCACGGGGAAGTTGGCATTGTGGAAGCGATCGCCCAATCCTGCAATACGTATTTCGACATGCTGCGCGCCCAGGTGCCTGAGGACGCATTGCCCGCGCTCGCTCGCCGTTTCGGCCTTGACAGCTTCGATCTTGCGCGTCCTGAGCCGCTCTTGCGGGCCTATGTGGAATTGGTCCAGCGCGGCGCCGAGCCCGGTGTCGCCGAGATCCTTGCCGGCATGCGCCAGGCTGCCCGCACCGGCACCGCCAAAGACCTGAACATGGATGCCTACGCCAAAACGGGCACCGCGGCCTGCACGCATTCTCCGCGTGCGCCAGGAGACGGCTTCGCCGTGGTGCTTCATCCCGCCGGGAAACCGCGCACGGCGCTGCTGGTGCGCCTGCACAGCCGCCCCGGCGCTCACGCCGCCCGTGAAGCCGGCCGCCTGCTGCGCTAAACACTGACCGCTTGCTGACGCGCGCGGCTCCGAAACAGAGCCGCGACCGTGAGGAAGCGGATGCGCTAAATCGGGTACAGTGAAGGGAAGAGGATTATGGCTTCCAAAATCCAGGAGATTCTCGGCTCGGCGGCAGGTCTCGCCAAAGGCATGCGGATCACCTTCCGGGAAATGCTGCAACCGACCATCACCGAAGATTATCCCGACGGCCCGGCCCTGTTCCAGGAGCGCTATCGCGGGTCGCACCTGCTCCAGCGCGATGAGAACGGCCTGGAGAAATGCGTCGCCTGCTTCTTGTGCGCCGCCGCCTGCCCCGCCGACTGCATCTATATTGAAGCCGCCGAAAACACGGACAAGGTGCGAATCAGCGGCGGCGAGCGCTACGCCTCTGTCTACAACATCGACTACAGCCGCTGCATCTTTTGCGGCTACTGCGTCGAGGCCTGCCCCACCGACGCCATTACGCACGGACATGGATTCGAGATCGCCAGCTATAACACGTCGACGCTGATCATGCGTAAAGAGAACATGCTGGTGGCAGCCAAACCGCCCCTCCTCCAGCAGTGATTTGATGCCCCCGCACCACGCCGTCCGGCTGCGCCGCTCGCTGACGCTCGGCCAGCTCATCGTGATGGGCATCATTTTCGTGCAGCCCACGGCGCCGATGCCGCCTTATGGCGCGATTCATGTGGTGGGCAAAGGCCACGTCGTCACCACCGTGCTGATCGCCATGTTTGCCATGCTGTGCACGGCGGTGAGCTACGGCAGAATGGCCCGGGCCTATCCGGCTGCCGGCTCGGCGTACACCTACGTCGGGCAGGAGGTGCATCCGGTGCTGGGATATCTCACCGGCTGGTCGATGCTCCTCGATTACGTCGTGAATCCGCTGATTTGCACCATCTGGTGCGCCAGCGCTGCACGCGACTTGTTTCCGGGGACGCCGGCGTGGATCTGGGTGCTTCTGTTCGCCGCTCTGTTCACCGGCATGAACCTGCGCGGCATTCAGGCCACGGCCCGCACGAATCAGATGCTGACGGCGGCGATGGCAGTGGTCATCGTGTGGATGCTGGGCGCATCGCTCGGATATGCGCTGAAGCTGCCTGACCTTGCCGCCGGGACATGGCTGCGGCCGTTCTACGACCCGGGGACGTTTTCCTGGAGCAGCCTGTCGACCGGCACATCCGTCGCCGTGCTCACCTATATCGGCTTCGACGCGATTTCCACGCTTTCCGAAGAGGTGCACGATCCGCGGCGCAACATTCTGCTGGCAACGGTGTACACCTGCCTGATCATCGGCGTGCTGTCGGCGCTGGAGGTTTACGCGGCGCAACTGGTATGGCCGGGGACGGAGCCGTTTCCGAACAATGACACTGCGTACATGCACGTGGCCGGGCGGGCCGGCGGCCAGACGCTGTTTCACGTGATCACGCTGACGCTGGTGGTGGCCACCATCGGCTCCGGCGGCGGCGCCCAGCTCGCTGGTGCGCGGCTTCTGTATGGCATGGGGCGGGATAACACGCTGCCGCGATCCTTCTTTGGCGCGCTCGACCCGCGCACGCTGGTCCCGGCCAACAACGTCGTGCTCATCGGGCTGGCGTGCGCCATCGGAGGCCTGCTGATGAGCTACCAGCTTGGCGCCGAGCTGCTCAACTTCGGCGCGCTGATCGGATTCATGGGCGTCAACCTCAGCTCGCTGCTCCACTACTGGGTGCGCGCGGAGCGCAAAGAATGGATTCACCTGGCGCCCGCGCTGGCCGGGGTGCTGATCTGCTTCTACCTGTGGATCAGCTTGAGCCCGAAAGCGCAGATCGCCGGCTGGATCTGGATGGCGGTGGGGTTGATGTACGGCGCCTGGAAGACCCGCTTCTTCCGCAAAGACATGCCGCGCTTTGAATCGAGTCTAGAATAAGGTTCATGAAGGCAATTTTCGGAATTCTGCTGGCCGCTGCCTGTGTACACGCGGCCGGCTGGGAAGCATTATTCAATGGCAAGGATCTCAGCGGCTGGAAAATGGTGGGGCCGGGCCGCTTTACCGTCGAGAATGGGATGCTGAAGACCGAGGGCGGCATGGGTTTGCTGTACTTCACCGGCCGCAAATTCGGCAACACCGCCATTCGGGTTGTTTTCAGGACGACGGGAGAACGAGACAATTCCGGCGTGTTCATCCGGCTGCCGGAACAACCCAAGGACCCTTGGTACGCCGTGCACAACGGCTACGAAGTGCAGATCGACGCGGCCGGCGACGAGTGGCATTCCACCGGCGCGCTCTACTCGTTGAGTAAGGTGAGCGCGCGAAACCAGAAACCTGCCGGGCAGTGGAACACAATGGACATCGTGCTGAAGGGCCAGTTGACCACGGTGTATCTGAACGGCAAGAAGGTGAACGAATTTCGCGGCGATCAGCAAGTGCCGCCCCGCAAGCAGTGGTATGAGCCGGTGCGTGGCCCCCGTCCCGGCGAGGGCTACATCGGATTGCAGAATCACGACGCACGCTCGACGGTGTACTTCAAGCAAGTCAGCGCCAGGAAGCGCTGAGAGTGTGCCACGATAATAAGCATGGCCGGCAGCATCCCCTTTCGGGCAAGCCCGGCCGCAAACGGCAGAGTCGGCCCAAGTGTCAGTCCCTGGCCTCGGCGCAGTGGCTTCAGGATCGCCAGTCCGAGCTTCTCGACACCCCTCATTGACAACCACCCCACAGCACCCATCCGCGCGGCAGCGAACCTGGCTGGACCGAGGCGCCGGAACCGTGTCGCCGCCAGGCCCGATCCAGGGTCCGGCCCACCCTCGGACCCAGTCCGAGAACACCTCATCCTGGGAAAGCCAGCCCTGGGAGGGCGGCCTCCCAACCGTTGCCCAAGTGCCTTGCCGGGACCGCCAGGCCGCGATACAATCCCCATAGGTTGGAGTAGTGCAGCGGGTTGGTCCAACTGGGTTGAGCGTCATCAGGAGAGTACGGAGCTATACGAAAGAACATCATGGTCGGCCTGATTGGCGACTACAGCCAGTCTGTCCCAGCACACCAAGCCATTCCACCTTCCTTGCAGTTTGCGGCAGATGCGCTGCACATTGAAGTCGGTTTCGAGTGGGTTCCAACTGAAGAGGTTACGTCCATCTCACGCATCTCTCAGTTCGATGGCTTATGGTGCGTGCCGGCAAGCCCGTATCGGAGCATGGAAGGTGCTTTGCTCGCCATTCGCCACGCCCGCGAGAGTGCCGTTCCGTTCCTTGGCACATGCGGCGGGTTTCAGCATGCCGTAGTTGAGTACGCACGGAACGTCCTGGGCTGGGCCGATGCAGAGCATGGCGAAACGGCGCCAGGTGCGGCCCGCGCGGTCATTTCGGCACTTGAGTGTGCGCTGGTCGAAGCTACAGGCTCGGTTCGGTTGTTCCCCGGCACTCGCATCGCGGCAGCCTATGGAGTCAACGAAGCAACCGAGGGGTATCGGTGCCGCTATGGGCTAAACCCCGAGTTCCAGGCTGCACTCGTCGCCGGGCCACTTCGAGCTGCTGCCGATGATGAAACGGGCGAAGTACGCGCGGTGGAGCTCGATGGTCATCCGTACTTCGTTGCCACGCTGTTCCAGCCAGAACGCGCTCCGCTCAAGGGAAAGTCTGCGCCGCTGGTCGTCTCGTTCGTAAGGGCGTGTGCTACATGACGCTTGCCCTCGATGGCTGGCCGCTATCGAGGTGTAGAATCAACGGGTGGAGATTCGCGAGTTCAACTGGTCCGATGATCGAGTCGATCACATTGCCCGTCACGGCGTCCAACCCGAAGAAGTGGAAGAAGTTTGTTTTGGCCAGGCACTGGTTCAGCGTGCAAGGTCTTCCGGACGAAACCCTGTCTATTACGTACTGGGGCAAACCTCGTCTGGGCGGCACATCTTCTGCGTCGTCATCCAGTTTCCCCACAGTAAGGGTTACCCTGTGACGGCCCGACCGATGACTCGGAAAGAGAAAGAGCGCTACAACCGATGGAAAAGACGATAATCAGG
>JACQDF010000201.1 GCA_016201205.1 Acidobacteriota bacterium | reverse complement strand
CGCGCAGAATGCCCATGACGTTTCGGTTCGTCACCTATGCGATCAACTCAACGCTACCGAGACCCTCTTCCCGGGCACTGACCTGCGCCTCCTGTACAAACTTGGCTCGAACTAATTTCCTTGGAGATCAGGATGTCTGAGGCTATATTGAAGCGCTCCGGAGCCGGGCTTGCGGCGACTATGGGAAGGGCCTGGCCGGGTCCCTGCTCGTCATGTGGCAGCTTGCAGAGGAGATCCTTGGACGCGGCGCGCCGGTTCCATATGAACGATGTGTCCTTGCGTCTACTGGCGCGGCGCCTTCGCCGTCCGATCCCGCGGCCAGGCGGGAGGCCGTCGCCAGGCTCGTCGCCCGCGCCGGCTACGCGGGGGATCTGCTCGAGGCGGTCAGCGCCTGGCGCCGCGATCGTCTGATTCCCATGGCGAGCGTGCGCGCCCTCAGCTCCGCCTTCATCGCCAAATTCGATAAGCTCTGCGAGCAGAACCTGCTGCCGCATCTGCCTTCTGAGCTGCACGCCGTGCCGCGCGCGAATGTCGAATTCCTGCCAATCAAAGATGCGTGGTTTTCCGGCTCGATGAATTACCTGGGCCGCGCGCGGAATCCGGACGGCAGCCCGCGGTACGAGGCGACGTACGAAATCAACGCCTCGCTCGAGCTCTCGACGCCGGAGTTTATGCAACTCATCAGTCACGAGGTGACGCCGGGCCACGTCACCACCTTCGCCTACTTGCAGCACATGTACTGGCGCGGCCGGATCGGCTTCGAGGGCTCGGTCCTCACCATGAACACACTCGAGGCGACGCTTTCCGAGGGCATTGCCAATAACGCCATTCTGATGGCGTACGGCGTCACCGAAATCGAGCAACTCCCGGATGAGGATTTGCAGATCGGGGTGCTGATCCAGGGCCCGATAGACACGGCCACCTCCGCCGGATCCGATCCGCGCCTGGATCTCATAGTGTCCGATCCGTGTTCCGGGAGCCAGCTCCGGGGCCGCTTTTCTTGCGCTCTGTCCGGCGGGATCCATGACCCCCAGTCTACTACCGCCTGTGAAGTGACAGCTTCCGCCGTACTTCGCGATACACTTTTTCATGGCGGGAAGAGAGGCTCGATGGCCATTGTCGCAGGAGTGGATTTCGGAACGCTAAGCGTTCGCGTCTCAATTTTTGACAGCAGCCAGGGACGGCTGGGATCGGGAGCGGCCCAGTATCCGCTGCATCGCAAGAGAGAGGATCCCGATCACGCGACCCAAAGCCACCGAGACCACATGCGGGCGCTCGAAGAGGCGATGCGTGCGGCCCTGGCATCGGCCGGCATCCAGGGTGAGCAGGTAGAAGCGATCGCCATCGACACCACCGGCTCGAGCGTCGTGCCCGCCGGCGAAGGCCTCGATCCGCTCGATGATTATTATTTGTGGTGCGATCATCGTGGCTGGCGCGAGGCGGCGCAAATCACCGAGACGGCCCACCGCATGAATCTCGAGGCAATCCACTGGTGCGGCGGCACGTATTCGAGCGAGTGGGGCTTCTCCAAGCTTCTCCACTGGCTGCGTAACAACCCGACCAGGCGCGCCCGTATGGTGACCGCGCTCGAGCACTGCGACATGATCGCCGCGGTGCTGTGCGGCATCCGGAATCCGGCTGAAGCGCCTCGCTCGATCTGCGCGATGGGGCACAAGTGGATGTGGAACCAATCCCTGGGCGGGCTGCCACCGGATTCGTTCCTCGAGCAGGTGGATCCGCTGCTGGCGGGTGTGCGCGCCAGACTGCAAGGGCGGTATCTGACTTCGGAGCATCTGGCGGGGAGGCTGTCGGCGGAATGGGCCGCCAGGCTGGCGTTGCGGGCGGGGATTCCGATTCCCGTGGGCGCCTTTGACGCCCATTGGGATGCCATCGGTGCGGGCGTGCGGCAGGGCGATGTGGTCAACGTGATCGGCACCTCGACGTGCATCATGGCGATCGGCGAAAACGTGAAGCTGATTCCCGGGGTGTGCGGAGTGGTGCAAGGCTCGATCCACCCGAAGATGGCGGGGGTCGAGGCGGGCCTTTCCGCTTCAGGCGATATCTTCGAGGCGATTGCTCGCAGAGCGAACACCAGCGTGGCGGCGCTGACGGAAGGGCTCGAGAAATTCAAGGCGGCTCAGACCGGCCTGCTGCGTCTCACCTGGGACAATGGCGATCGCACGGTGCTGGTGAATCCGGAGCTCAGCGGGGTGACGCTGGGTTGGAAGCTCACGCACACCGCGCAGGACGAGCTGTTTGCTGCCATCGAAGGGACGGCGTTCCACACGCGTGTGATTCTCGAGCGGATGGAGCAGCACGGCGTGCCCATCCGGCGCGTGATCAACGGCGGCGGCATTCCCCAAAAGAGCGAAGTGCTGAACCAGGTCTACGCCAACGCGTTCAACAAGCCGGTCCTGGTGCCGTCGAGCGAAGTGACCAGTCTCGGATCAGCGATCTTCGCGTTCCTGGCGGCGGGGACGTTCCGCACGGTGGAAGAGGCGCAGGATGTTCTGTGCCCGAAGCATCGCACGGTGGCGCCCGACGGCGCGGCGGCTCGAGTGTATGAAGAGATGTACGGGCTGTTCCGGAAGCTGTATTTCGAGATGGGGAAGTCGGACGGCGCGGTGGGAGATGTTCTCGGGAAACTACGCGCTATCGCGGCCGAGGCGCACGCGAGCCAGCACTAGCAATGCCGCGGCTTGCGCCAGCACGGAGCACGCCGCCAGGGCGGCCAGCGAATGCTCGTAGAGCCAGCCCATCAGCGCGCTCCCGAGAAACCACCATATGCCCGAGACTGCGTGGAACATGCCATAGGCCGAGGCACGGCGATCGGCGGGGATGAATTCGGCCAAACCGGCGCGCAGCACCGACTCTTGCGCGCCGAGGCCGCAGCCCCACAGCACGACTCCCGCAATGAGTCCCTCGTATCCTCCCAGGAACACGAATGGCGCGGCAAGGACCCCAAGCGCCGCTCCCGTCAGCAAAGCGCGGCGCGGCGTCCGATCGTACCAGCGTCCCAGCCACAAAGCGACGATCGCATCGACGCCCATCGCAACGGCATAGATCACCGGAATCCACGCATCCT
>JACQDF010000203.1 GCA_016201205.1 Acidobacteriota bacterium | reverse complement strand
CACGCTCCTACGCAAGGAGATGGCGCAACAACCTGCATTGCTGGCCCCGTTCGGCTTCCAAACCACCGATTCTGCCCTGGTTCGCGCCGCCGCCGCGTGAGAAATGTAGAAACTCCAGAGCCCGGACCCATGCGGGTCCGGGCCGGGTTGATAGAAGGCGCAAAGGCCGCGCCCCGCAGCGCCTAACGGTTCGTCTTGAGGGCGACAGCCTTCATTTCCGTGTTGCCAGCCGGCTGTCGATTCAGCTTGGCAATCTGCCCTTCGATCGACCGTCTGGGCACTTGATACCCCGTTCCGCTCGACGGCCAAACAGTGGACAGGAAATGACTTTCGCCATGCCGCTCGAAGACCAGCGACGGCTGCGCCGAGGGCTTGCGCTCGGTGCGGTGCGTCAGGACTCCGGCCGCCTGGTAGTTCTCGCTGTTGCGCAGGACCACCACTCCGGGACTTGCGTTCAACAGGATGTCATAGTCGCCCGCGGGCAGCATCTTGCCACCCACCTGGAAGGCGAACGGGATCGTCGCCTGCAACCTGTCGTTGACTTGGGCCATGGCCGGAGCCGCCAGCAAGCAGGCCGCCAGCCCCGCCATCGTAACAATGCGAACAACTGATTTTGTCATCGAAGTTTCTCCTTTTTCTGAATGCGGCGGCTTTGAGTTCTTGCGAGTCATCCGCCGGACGAGTTCAGTTTGAGGCAGTGGGCCGGCAGCCGGAAGTCACGTAACCGATACGTCACGGTTTCCGGAGCAGTAAGGGGGCCGCTGTTGCTACCATCAAGAGAAAGATTCTCCCGGCAGTTCGTCTTTTTCCGCCCTGCGGGCGTCATAGGAAACGGAGCCAAAATTGATCTTCCGGGAAGTCGAGGATCGCGACTTAATCGGGAGGACGCGTCGCGGCAACGTGGACGCCTACAACCTCCTCGTCTCCCGGTGGGAGAAGCGCATCTATAACTACCTGCTGCGTTTAGTCGGCAATCGCGAGGACGCCATGGACCTGGCCCAGGAAGTTTTCCTCAAGGCCTACCAGAACCTGACGAAGCTCGAGAATCAGGCCCGCTTTGGGCCGTGGCTGTTCCGCATCGCTCACAACGAGGCCTATTCGCTGCTCCGCAAGCCGAAGTCGGACAGTCAGCCGGTGGACGAGAAGCCCGCCGCCGCCGGTTTCGGACGGATGCTGCCGCTCGAGACCTCGCTGGCCGTCGAGCGCGCCCTCGAACGCCTCACCGAAGATCAACGCGAAGCCGTCGTGCTGAAGGTCTGCCAGGGTTTCAGATTCGAAGAAATCGCAGAGGTGCTGGAAACACCGGTGTCCACCATCAAGTCGCGTGTCTACACCGCCCTGGAGATCCTCAAGGCGAGCCTGGCTCCCGTAGGGAGCAAATCATGACGAACCCGAATCCTGATCTGGAAGCTTACGTGTTGGGCGAACTTGCCGAACCCGAGCGCAAGCGAATGGAGCAATATCTGGCAGCCAACGGGGAGGCGGCGGCCGAGGTCGAGCGGCTGCGGCTGGTGATCTCCGCTGTCAAACGCCTGCCTGAAGAGGAACCGCCGCGCCGTATCGCCTTTGTCTCGGACAAGGTCTTCGAGCCCAGGTGGTATCACGCGTTGTGGAGCTCGTGGCCGCGGGCTGCGTTTGCCTCGTCGCTGGCACTGGCGGCGGCCATCGTGGCCCATGGCGTGATCGCAACCCCGCCGCCGGTCGCCTCGATACCGAGTCAGCAGATCGCCGCGCAAGTGGAAGCCGGGATGGCAAAGCGCGTCGACGCCGCCGTGGCCCGGATGCGGGCCGAAGCGGACAGCAAATCAGCCACGCTGGTTGCCGGCGCGCTGGCCGAAGCGGAGAAAAAATTCGCGCTCGAGCGCCAGGCGGACCGGCTCGCTGTCGAGGCCGGCTTCGAACTGCTTCGCAAGCAGATGAACCGCATGGTGTACCTGGCCAGCAACCAGACCGGAGGCGAGCGATGAAACGGCTGATCGCGCTGCTCGCTCTGGCTGCGCTGGCCGCCGGCGCGTCGAAAGTGACGCGCGCCTCGATCGCCACGCTGGAAAAAAGCTTCGACCGGCGCCTCGAGCGCGACGTCCTCGATGGCGACCCGTTCCTGCTGCTCGGCATGACCCGCGGCGTTTACATTGAGGGCTACGGCGCCGTCTTTTCGGCCGAAGTGAACCTGGCTGCCATCCCCGGCATCAGCCCGTTCCATCCGGAAATGACGAAACAGGACTGGGCGCGCATGCGCCAGAAGAAGCTCCAGCGGCTGCCGCTGCTGAAGCAGGCCATGAAGCAGATGCTCGTGGACGGTGCGGCCTCGCTCGACTCGATGCCCGCCGAAGAGCAGATGGTGCTAGGCGTGTCGGTAACGCGCCATCCCAGCGAGGACGTCACCGGCCTGCCGGCGCAGCTCCTGATGCAGGCGCAAAGGCGCGTGCTACTCGAGTTTCAGACGGGCAAGCGCGACCGCGCGCAACTGGACGCGGCGATTAAAGTGCAGGAATTCTGATGCGTCTGGGCGAGATGCTGATCGAGCGGAAGCTGATTACTCCGGAAGAGCTCGACCGCGCGCTCGAGATCCAAAAGGAGCGCGGCGCCCGCGAGAGCGGCGGGGAGAAGATCGGCAAGATTCTGGTCGATCTGGGCTTCTTGAGCATGCGCGACATGCTGGCCGCCCTGAGCGACCAGTTGGAGGTGCCACTTTCTCCCATCGATGGCCCTCCTTTGTTCATTCCCGAAACAGAAGCGCTCGCTCCGCGCTTTCTGCGGCAGTTTAAAGCGCTGCCTGTGGGAATGGCTGATTCAACGCTGCGGCTGGCGATGGCCGACCCGCTGGATGTGGAAACGATCCGGGCGGTGGAATCGGTGACCGGCCTTCGAGTCCAGACGGTGCTGGCCTCCGAGCAGGAGATCGTGGATGCGATCGACAAGTACCTTGGCGGCGAGCGCACCAGCGTCGAGGGCGATGCCGAAGCGGCCGCTGCCGCTTCAGAGGAGGACCTCGAGCACCTGCGCGACATGGCCAGCGAAGCGCCTGTCATCCGGCTGGTGAACGCGCTCATCGCCCAGGCCATCGAAAAACGCGCCAGCGATATCCACGTCGAGCCCTTCGAGAAGGAATTCCGCATTCGATTCCGCGTCGACGGCGTCCTCCAGCCTCAGGATCCGCCGCCGCGGGAGATGAAGGCCGCCATCATTTCGCGCATCAAGCTGATGGCCAAACTGAACATCGCCGAGCGGCGGTTGCCGCAGGACGGCCGCATCAAGACCAAGACGCTGGGCCACGAGGTGGATCTGCGGGTTTCCACGCTGCCGACGCTGTATGGGGAAAGCGTGGTGATGCGCCTGCTCGATCGCTCCGCCGGCGATTTCTATGACCTGCACAATCTCGGCTTCGACGATCACATGCTCGCCCGCATGGAGCACTTCACCGCGCTGCCGCATGGCATTTTTCTGGTCACCGGGCCGACCGGCAGCGGCAAGTCCACCACGCTGTACTCGGCGCTGAAACGCATCAATCAGACCGACAAGAAGATCATCACCATCGAAGACCCGGTCGAGTACCAGATGGAAGGGATCAACCAGATCCACGTCAATCCGCAGATCGGGCTGACGTTCGCCTCCGGGCTGCGGCACATCGTGCGCCAGGACCCGGACGTGATCATGGTGGGGGAAATCCGCGACCGGGAAACCGCCGATATCGCCATCCGCTCCGCCCTCACCGGGCACTTCGTCTACTCGACGCTGCACACCAACGACGCTCCGAGCGCGATTACGCGGCTGACGGACATGGGCGTCGAGAACTACCTGATCACGTCATCCCTGGTGGCCGTGCTGGCCCAGCGGCTGGTGCGGGTCATCTGCCCGTCCTGCCGGGTTCCGGATGGCGAGGTTCCGACGCCCGCCGGCGAGCGCGTCATGGGGTACCGCGGGGCGGGTTGCGAGAGCTGTTCCGGACTCGGCATGATCGGCCGGGTCGGCATCTTCGAGATGATGGAGCTCAACGACGAGCTGCGGCGGCTCATCATGCAAAACGCCGACGCCGGCGTGCTTACCGAAGCCGCCCGGCGACGCGGCATGCGCACCCTGCGCGAAGACGGCTGGCTCAAGGTGCGGCAAGGCGTAACCACGGCGGCCGAAGTCACCCGTGTCACCCAGGAGTTCTAAGTGCGGGTTTTCTCATGACGTACTTCTACAAAGCGGTCGCCTCCGATGGCCGGCCCCGCAACGGCACGCTCACTGCCTCGACGGAGAAATCCGTGGTGGCGGAGCTGCGCCGTCAGGGACTCACGCCGGTGTACGTGGGCCTCCAGGCCAGCCCAGGCTTCCAGTGGACGCTTCCCGGCTTATCCGGTGTGCGCCGGCGCGACATCCTCTTCCTCACGCAGGAGCTGTCCACGCTGCTCAATTCCGGCATCCCGCTCGATCGCGCGCTCTCGATCGCCAGCGAATTGACCGAGCGCCGCCAGTTCCGCGCCGTCGTGCTCGACGTGCTGCGTCTCATCAAAGGCGGCAAATCGTTTGCCGATGCGCTGGCCGCCTATCCGGATCACTTCTCCGAGCTGTACATCAACATGGTCCGCGCGGGGGAAGCCAGCGGCTCGCTCGGCCTCATCTTCACGCGGCTGGCGGAATTCGAGCGCACCCGCGACGAATTGCGCAATTACATCATTTCCTCGCTGATCTACCCCGCGCTGCTGGCGCTGGTCGGCCTGGGCTCGATTCTGGTGCTGCTCAACTTCGTCGTCCCGCGTTTTGCGGCCGTATTCGAGGACGGGCGCATGAAGATGCCGCTGCCCACGAAAATTCTGCTCGAAACAAGCAGGTATGTGCAGGCGTACGGCTGGATCGCGGCGCTGGCCGCCGTGGCGGCGGGCGTTGCGCTCTATACCTACATCCGGACGCGGCCGGGCCGGCTGAGATGGGACCGCTTCCGGCTGGGCGTCCCGCTGCTCGGCGAAGCGCTTCGCAAAGCCGAGACGGCCCGATTTGCGCGCGCCATGGGAACGCTGGTGGCCAACAGTGTCCCGCTGGTGCAATCGATCGCCATCGCCGGCGCCACGTTGCACAACCGGATGATCGCCGGCTCGCTCGACATCGTGGCCCAAGGCGTCAAACGCGGGGAAGGCATCGCCGCGCCGCTCAAGCGAGCGGGCCAGTTTCCCCCGCTCGCCGGCCACCTGCTCAGCGTCGGCGAAGAAACCGGCAAACTGGATGAGATGTTCCACCGCATGGCGGACATCTACGAAAACGACACCCGCGTCTCCATCCGGCGTTTCACCTCGCTCTTCGAGCCGATGGTGATCCTGGCGATGGGCCTGATGGTGGGCGCTATGATTCTCAGCATTCTGCTGGCGATTACCAGCATCAACGAAGTGGCGGTGTGAGAATGAAACACAATCGCAGATACAGCCGGCAGGGCATCACTCTGATTGAGATGCTCGTGGTGGTGACGATCATCGCGGTGTTTGCCGCGCTGGTCGCGCCGCGCCTGTTGCGCAAGTCGGACACGGCTCGCATCACCGTGGCCCGCGCGCAAATCAACTCCTTCATGACCGCGCTTGGCGCCTACAAACTCGATACCGGCCTGTTCCCCACCACCGAGCAGGGCCTGAACGCGCTCCGCGTCCAGCCGCAAGGCGTCCATCAGTGGCAAGGCCCCTATCTGCCGCAGGAGATTCCCACTGATCCCTGGCAGCGGCCTTACCTCTACAAGTATCCCGGCGAGCACGGCGACGAGCCGGACATCATTTGTCATGGCGCTGACGGCCAGCCCGGCGGCGACGGCATCAATGCCGACATCGTGAGCTGGAAGAGTCAATGAGCAGCCGCGGCGTCACCCTCATCGAAATGCTGCTGGTGGTGACGCTCATCGGGCTGCTGGTGGGCGTCAGCTTCCCAGCCGTGTCTTCGGGCGTTGACTCGATCCGGCTGCTCTCGGGCGCCGACGCCGTGGCGAGCTTTCTCAACGGCGCTCTGAATCGCGCCGAGCGCCGCCAGCAGGTGATGGAGGTCAGCTTCGACAAGCAAGCCGGCATGCTGGCGCTGCGCTCGGCCGAGCCGGGCTTCGTGCGGGAGCTGAACCTGCCATCCGGCGTGGCCATCGCCGCCATCGAGCCGGAAGCGGCTCACATCTTCCTCTATCCGGGCGGCGCCGTCCCCCGCATTGCCGTTACGCTGCGCAACGCACGCGGCGCCGAGAAGACGGTCCGCGTCGACCCGATGACGGGCGTCCCCCAGATCCAATGAGGCGGCGCGCCGGATTCACGCTGCTCGAGATGCTGGTCGCCACGTCGCTGATGGCGGTGGCGGTGGTCGGCCTGCTGGCCGCGCTGTCAGCCTCGCTCGGCAACGCCAGCCGGCTCACGGACCATGACCGCGCCGCGGTGGTCGCCCGCCGTAAGATGGACGAGCTGCTGCTGGCCGCGCGATTGCCTCGTTACCAGGTGCTCGAGAGTCCGCTGACCCCGGCGGACGGCGCCGGCCTGGAGGGCGGCTGGCGCGCCCGCGTGAGCCCCTTCGAAGTGCCGCCCAACGCGCAGCCCGGCAGCATGATTCTGAACCGGATCGAATGCGAAATCTGGTGGACGCACGGAGGCCGCCGGCGCAGCTACAGACTGGAAGGCTTCAAGGCCAGTCTCTTACAGCCGCAGGATGTGCTGGGCGGAGTGATCCAGCCATGAAACACTCGAGCCGCCGTGGCGTCACTCTGCTCGAGCTGCTGATCGCGGTGACGCTGTTCTCGCTGCTGGCGGCGGCCGCGCTGACGGCGATGCGCGTCGGCCTCAACGCCATGCAAAAGACCAATCAGCGCGTGCTGTCCAATCGAAGAGCGGTGGGCGCGCAGCGCATCCTCGAGCAGCAGATCGCCGGCTTCATGCCGGCGACCGCCGAATGCATTGCCTCGGGCGGCCCGGCGCCCACGGCCCGCATCGGCTTCTTTCAGGGCGAGCCGCAAACGATGCGCTTCGTCTCGTCGTATTCGCTCGCCGAAGCATCGCGCGGATTGCCTCGCATTCTCGAATTTCAGGTGATCCCCGGCGAGCAGGGACGCGGCTTCCGGCTGGTGGTGAATGAGCATCTGTACACCGGCTCGCTGGGCGCGGGCCGCTCTTGTCTTGGCGTGCTGCCCGATCCGCTCTCGGGGGTTGCCGTGCCCCGATTCATTCCCGTCGAGATTGGTCCGCTGTCCTTCGTGCTCGCCGACAAGCTGGCCGCCTGCCGGTTCCTGTACCGCGAGATCCTGCCGCCGCCGCTGCTGGAGCGCTGGGTTCCGCGTTGGGTGCTGTCCACATGGCCCTCGGCGATTCGCATCGAGATGACGCCGCTCGAAGCCGACTCCTCCAGGATCGGCCCGGCCACGCTCACCATGCCGCTGTTTGTGAACCGCGTCCCGATGGGGAAGTACTATGATTAGCGGCAATACTGTTCACTTTGTCTGGTTCCTCGGTGGGGTCAGGCTTTCAGCCTGCGGCGGGCCTTCAGGCCCGCCCCGATCGCAGGCTTCAGCCTGCCCGGCGCGGCACCCAGCGCCGGCCGGAAGGCCGGCGGCAGCCAAGAATGGCTTCCCCACAAAAGGCAGCGCGCTGCTCGCTGTCCTGTGGCTCTCGGCCGCGCTGGCCGCCATCGCCTTCTCGGTCGCGGCCACGGTTCGCGGCGAGCTCGAGCGCTCCGCCACCGCCGCCGACGGCGTTCGCTCGTACTTCCTCGCTCGCGGCGCGATCGACCGGGCGCTTCTCTGGATGCAATGGGGCGGGCAGCACCGCAATCCGGATGGGACGCCGCGCTATTGGGCGCCGGGCATGCGCCGCCTTCATTTCGAATTTCCCAACGGCGTCGCAGAAGTGGATTTTCTGCCGGAAGCCGGCAAGCTCAATGTGAACACGATCCCCCCGCAGGAACTGCTGCGCCTGCTGGCGGCGCTGGGCGTCGAGCCTGACCGCGCGGGCGGGCTTTTGGCCGCCATCCTCGACTGGCGAAGCCCTGCTCCACAAGGACTTAGCGGCTTCGATTCGCATTATTTGTCGCTCACTCCGTCTTTTCGCGCCCGCCACGCGTCTTTGGAAGAGGTGGAGGAACTTCTGCTGGTGAAAGGCATGCCCCCCGAGCTGTTCCATGGCAGTTACGTCCGCGACGCGGACGGCAAGCTCGCCGCGCAGCCAGGGCTGCGCGATTGCCTGTCCGTGTATTCCAACGGAGGCCAGGTGGACATGAGCAGCGCGCAGCCGGCCGTGCTGGCGGCGATCGGCGTTCCGCCGGACGCGATCATGGCCATTGTCCAAGCCCGGCGTCTTGCACCGTTCCAGTCGCCGGACCGGCTTCGCATGTTCGCGGCCCAGCTCGGGCCGGCGGGCGGGCGTCTGATGTTCGGCACAGGCTCGATCACGACGCTCCGGGCAACGGCGCGCATCCGCCTCGAGGATGGAAAGCTCTCCGATCTGCGCCGCACCGTGTCCGCGCTGGTCAAGCTGGCCCCCAACACCGCGGATGCTCCTTACCACATCCTGCGCTGGTATGACCAGGGCGGGCTTTCGATGGGAGACCTGGAATGATCCCGGGCATGCGGCACTGGCTCGCGTTCGGCATGGGCGCCGGCATCGAAGTCTCCGCCGGCGCGCTGCGTGTTGCCATCGTGCGGGTGCGTCCTTCCGGCGCCGATCTGCTCGATACCCTCGTCATCGAAGAATTCCTCGAGCGCCCCGCCGCCGAGTGGGGCGCTGAGTATGCCGCGTTTCTGCGGCGGCATGCAGCCGGCCACCTCGCCGCCACCGTCTTGCTGCCCCGCAGGGAGATCATCGTCCGCCTGGTCGCGCTGCCCGGCGTAGCCCGGAAAGATCTCGAAGCCGCTCTGCGCCTCCAGATCGATTCTCTCCATCCGCATTCGGAGGGCGAAGGGGCGTGGACCTGGGCCCGGCTGGGCAAGTCTCCGGCGGTGCTGGTCGCCATTGCACGGCTGGCCTATATCGAGCGCATGGCGGAGCGGTTCGCCGAAGCCGGGATCAAAGTCGCCGCCTTCACCTTTTCCGCTTCGCTCATCTACAGCGCTCTGCGGCTGCTGGGCACGCCGCCCGCGCAAGGATTCCTCGGACTGATGGAAACCGAGGCCGGGGTCGAGGCGTATGGGGAAAGTCCCGCCCGCGCCGTTTATTCGGCCACTTACGATCAGCCCTGGGAGCGGGCCGCTGTTCTTGCCGCCGGCGAATTGCGGCTTGGCGAAGAGGTTTCCCCGCGCGAGCTCACCGCGTTGCTTCCCTCTCCGCGGCGGGCTCGCGCGGATGCCGTCCTCGCGCCCGGGTTTGCGATGGCTTATCTGGCGGCGCTGGCAGCGGCATGTCCCCGGCTGGCGTTGCCGGCGAATCTGCTTCCGGCAGCACAGCGCAGCACGAGCTCTCGCGTGATTTATGCTCCCACGCTGGCGCTAGGTCTTCTTTTGCTGCTGGGTCTGGGCGTCTTTGGCCTATACGGCCGCTATGAAGACCAGCGGTACCTCAAAGCGCTCGAATCCGAGATCGCGCAGCTCGAGCCACGCGCCCGGATGGTTGCACAGCTCGACCAGCGCATCGAAAAGGCCCGCGCGCGCATCCGCCTGCTCGACCAGATGCAATCGCGCACCAAGGCCGGCCTGGATGCTCTGGCCGAGGCCACCAGGCTGATCGCTCCGCCGGCGTGGCTCAATACGCTCGAGCTGACGCCAACCACTCTGCTGGTGGCAGGGGAAGCTGATCAGGCTGCCGGTCTGCTAAAGGCGATCGATTCCTCGCCGCTCTTTCAGAACTCCGAGTTCATGGTGCCGCTGACCCGCGTCGGCAATGTCGAGATCTTTCGCCTCCGCGCGGCCCGCGAAGGAGCCGTCCCATGACGCTTTCCCAACGGGACCGGCGCGCGCTGCTGATCTTTGGCTTCGCCCTGGCCGGCATGCTGGTGTATGTGGTGATCGCCGATTCGCCTTCGGCGGGCGTCGCGGCAGCGCCGCGAACGTCGATCGGCGCCGCCGAAAAGAGGCTCGAGCGCGGGCGTCAGATCGCCGCCCAGGCGCCGGCCCGTGAAGAAGTGTACAAACAGGTCTCGGCGCAGCTTGCGCTGCGCGAGAAGCGTATGCTGGCAGCCGACACGGCCGCGCAGGCGCAGGCGCAGTTGCTTGGCATCCTGCGCCGCATCGCCCGCGGCCAGAACCCGCCGGTCGAGATCCGCGCCGGCGAATTCGGCCCGGTCAGGCCGCTGGGCGAAGACTATGGCGAGGTCCCGGTTTCCGTCACCGTCGAGTGCGGCATCGAGCAGTTGCTGAACATGCTCTCCGAGCTGACGGCGCAGCCGGAGCTGGCCGCTGTCACCGAATTGCGGATCTATTCCGCCAATGCAAAACAGAAGACGGCCGGCGTGCGGCTTACGGTGTCTTCCGCCGTGCCCAGGCGTCTGGTTGCGGAGAAGAAAGGGGCGTCGCTGTGAACAAGAAACTGTGGACGCTGAATCTGCTTCTTCTGGCCGGCTTGGCGCTGCTGGGCCGTCAATGGCATCAGAATTGGACCGCCGCCCGCGCCCGCGAGCGAACCGTGCTGGGCCGGCCGTTGAAAACGACGCCTCCGCCGGAGGCCGCGCCGTCGTCGCCGGCGGCGCCCCTGCAGGCTGCCGGCTATCTCGAAGTGGCGCAGAACCTGCTGTTCTCCAAAGACCGCAATCCAAATGTAGTGATCGAAGCCGCGCCTCCCAAACCCGTTCCGCCCTTTCCGCGCTTCTTCGGAGTCATGAATCTGGGCGATGGATTGATGGCGATCCTGAGTGATGGCCCGGCCCGGCAGCGCCCCTTCCGGCCCGGCGACAAGGTCGGCGAGTTCCAGCTCGCCGAAATCGGCAAGGATGCTCTGGTCCTGGAATGGAACCAGAAACAGTTCAGCAAGAAGTTCAGCGAACTGATGGAGCGCGAGAAAGGTTCGCCGGACCCCGCGCCGGCCGCGCCGGTGACGCCTCCGCCTCCACCGCAGCCGGCAGAGACCAGGCCGGCCGGCCCCGGCATTGACATGGGCGCCGGCGTGGCCGCCTGCAATCCCAACGACGCATCGCCGGCGGGCGCGGTCGTCGATGGCAAGCGCAAGGTGGTGACCGATTCGCCGTTCGGCAGGATCTGCCGCTGGGAGACGGTGAGATGAATGCGTTGCACTAAGGGAGATTCAAACGAATGAAACGGATGTGGGTGATTCTGATGGCAGCCGCGGTGGCCGCCGCCGGCCAGGAGCAGAAAAAGGAGTCGACGAAACCTGCTGCGCCGGCAAAGGCAGGCGCAAAAACCGCCGCCAAGCCGGCTCAAGCACTGCCGGGAGGGCCTCCGGCGGACGCCAGGGAAATCGAGCCCGGAAGGTTTCGTTGGGTTGATCCGAAAGGCCAGGCCTGGATTTATGCGCGCACTCCCTTCGGCTGGATGAAAGGTCCGGAAACACAGAAGGCGCCGGAACCGGCGCCCACGGATTGGAAGGTGACCGAGGACGGCGACACGCTCCTCTTCGAGCGCCCATGGCCTTTCGGAGGCGTCAAGCGCTGGACGAAGAGAAAGACCGAGCTGACCGAAATCGAGCAGGCCGTCTGGAAGCGCGCACAGGAGTCCAAGCCCGCTTCCGCGAACAGGGAATGACTTTGGAGGCATCATGCGGATTGCGCGAGGAGCAACAACACTGGCGATTTTTCTGGCTGCCGCTTACCTGCGGGGGCAACAGCCCCAGCCGCCGCAGGCCGCGCAGACCGGCCCGGCGCTGGTTCTCAATCTGCCGAACGCGCCGCTTACCGAGGTCATCGACATCCTGGCGCGGCGTCTGCAAGTCAATTACATCCTGGATCCCCGCGTGAAGGGTTCCGTCATCATCAACACATACGGCGAGATCAAGGCCGTCGATGTCCGTTCCCTGCTCGACCTGATTCTGCGCATCAACGGCGCCACCATGGTCCAGGTAGGCGAGATTTTCCGAATCATCCCCGTCGCCGACGCGGCCCGCATGCCCCTGAAACCCCGGACCAATCCCAGCCCGCAGGACATCCCCGATGACGAGCGCATGTCGCTTAACCTCGTTTTCCTGAAGTACGTGCAAGTGGGCGACATGCTGAAATTGCTCGATCCCTTTCGCGGCGAAGGGTCTTCGGCTTCGATGTACGACCCCGCCAACCTGCTCCTCATTCTGGACAACAACCGCAACATGCGCCGCACGATGGAGATGATCGCTCTGTTCGACAGCGACTCCTTCGCCAGCAAGCGCGTCCGGCTGTTCGAGGTGAAACACAGCCGGCCGAGCGACCTCAGCAAAGAATTGGACGCCGTCTTCAAGGCCTATGCCATGAGCGACAAAGCCAGCGCCATCCGGTTCCTGGCCATCGACCGCATCAACACGCTGATCGCGGTGGCCCCCAACGCAGGCGTGTTCGAGGAAGTGGAGCGCTGGATTCAGAAGCTGGACGTGCCGGTCAAAGTCACCGCCGGGGCGACCGACAACTATGTCTACCGCGTGCGCTACGGGCGCGCCGAAACCATGGCCATGGCGATCATGCAGCTTTATGGCGGGCTTCAGTTTGGATTCCCGTTTGGCATGGGGATGGGAATGGGTATGGGCATGGGGATGGGCTTTGGCGGCATGGGCTTTGGCGGAGGCGGAGGTTATCCCGGTTATGGAGGCTATGGGGGCTTCCCAGGAGGCGGGTACGGCGGCTACCCTGGAGGCGGCTATCCAGGAGGCGGTTACGGAGGCTATGGAGGGTATGGTGGATATCCGGGCGCGTACGGCGGCTATCCGGGCGGCGCGATGCCCTCGTTTGGCGGGACCGGTGTGCTGCCGCCTGGCGCCTCCGCTGCCGTACCGCTGACCTCGACGTCCGCGACTTCGACACCGGCGCCTGCCGGCGGCGAGCTTACCGGCACCTACCTGGGCGCCGCCGCGCCTGGAGCCCAGGCTCTCAAGATCCCGCGCGTCGTACCCAATCCCTTCGATAACACGCTGCTCATCCAGGCCACGCCCAGCGAATATGAGCAGCTCTCGCGGCTGCTGGCAAAACTGGACGTGCCTCCGCTCCAGGTGTTGATCGAGGCGCGCATTTACGAAGTTTCGCTGACCGGCGCGCTCTCCAGCGGCGTACAGGCCTTCCTTCAAAAGCGGACCGCCGGCCGGCAGACCGGAATCCTCGAGACGACGATGGATGGCGCCAGGCTGGCCCTGTCGTCGGCGGCTCTGCTTGGCCAGACCAAAGAGCTGCTGTTGTTCCTTTCCGCGCAGGAGGATCAGCGCAAAGCGAAGGTGATCTCGGCGCCTTCCGTGATTGCCACCGACAGCATTCCCGCGGTCGTCAATGTGGGCACCGAAGTGCCCACACTCAGCGCGACCGCGCCCAGCGGCGTGCAGACCGGCGGCAACACCGTCTTCGCCAACAGCATCACCAACCGCAATTCCGGCGTGACCTTGCAGATCACGGCGCGCGTCATTCCCAGCGGCATTGTGACGCTCATAATCAGCCAGGAAGTCAGCTCGCCCGTCGCACCGCCCGCCACCGCCTCCATCCAGTCGCCGTCGTTCTCCAAGCGCAACGTGAACACACAGGTGACGGTGCAGGACGGCGATACGATTGCCATCGCCGGCGTGATTCAGGAGTCGGACACGTCCAGCTCGGCCGGGATTCCTCTTCTGCACCGGCTGCCCGTGGTCGGGGCGGTGTTCGGCAATCGCAGCTACACCAAGGAGCGCACCGAACTGGTGGTCTTCATGACGCCGCGCGTGATCTACGACACCAACGAAATGATGGAAGCTTCCGACGAGCTGCGCGTCAAGCTGAAGAAGCTGCAAAAAATCATAAGAGAGTGAGGTGCCAACGGAAGCGCTTTCTGAGCCGCGCGCGTGAGCAAGCGGAACCGTGACCCTGCGGCGCAACTTTCCCGTCCGCCGCGGTTTAGCTAACATGAAGAAGCTTGCATGCAGTTTGCCCTTCTGATCGTCACTCTGCTTTCAGCATATCCCCTTTATTCTCAAGACGTTGGGCAAGGGGCCCCGGCGCCCATCGAGCCGCGGTTCGTCAATGCCTTCTACCGCAACCGCTTCAATGCCCTTACCTCGCTGCCGGCGCTCGGCAATGTACGCCGGTTCGGCGCTACCGGCTATTTGCAGGAATTCGCTGATGCCAAAAAGAACATCAACAACAAGTTCGCGCTGGTGAAAGCGAACGACAATCTGGCTCTCCAGGAGGAGGGGTACGATGTCTTTCAAATCTACCCTGGCCTCTACGACTATTACTCCTCGGTGGGCGTGAACAATGCCGGCTACCCCACCGAGGATACCGCCCTTTGCTCTTCGAGTTCTTCGGGCGCGGCCGGCTCAGTCTGCTCCTATCAGATCTTCGACAAGAATTACGCGCTGTTTGTCTACACATCCAACCTTGTAGTAAACGACGTTTCCGCTTCCTATACGACGCGCAATCTCTTTTACACGCGCTGGGCCGCTCTGGGCGGCATCACCGCGCTCGGCCCGGCCACATCCGCCGAGGCCGCCATCACTTCAAAGAACGGCATCACCGCCCAAAACCAGCTTTACTTGAACGGCGTGCTCTACAGCATCACTTCGGGAGCGCACAGCGGCAAAGTCTATCCCGTGGCGGGCAAAATCTACACGCTCTATACCACGCTCGGACTGCATACGGGCTCGCTTGGGCTGCCGACCAGCGAGGAGCTGACGGTGGGCGTCGACAAGCTGCGCCAGAATTTCGAGGGCGGCAGCATCGAATACACGGCGACGACGGAGCCCGTCTTGCGTCCGGCGGTCGGCGGCGTGACTCTGAGCATTTCCACCACTGCCGTCACCCGCATGAATGCCGGCGAGTCGATCACCGTTCGCGCCACCGTGTACGCCACGATTGGCGATGAGCTGACCGATCGCGATGTGGCCTGGATCACGTCCAACAGCCGTGTCGTCAGCATTCAACCCGGCGGCCGCACCGCCACCCTGCGCGCCGTGAGCGGCGGCACCGCCATCATCACGGCGGTGAGCGAAGGCAAGCTCAGCCCGTCGCTGACGATCTTCGTGGCTGCGCCGTGCTGCCAGATCGGTGAAGGCGCGCCGACCACGGCCATGCAGCAGTCGTTTCAGGATGCCGCCACACGATTCCGGATCAGCGTCAAGCTGCCCGCGGCCAATCCGGTGCGCCGCGCGGGCCAGGGCTACGTGCAGGAGCTCGAAAACGCGGACAACCCCGCCATCCGCTACCTGCTTTGCCGCTCGGACCGCTCTCCCGGTGTGTTCCTGATGACCGGCGACTTGCTCAAAGCGTATGAAGCCGAAGGCGGGCCGGCGGGCCGGCTCGGCTATCCCACCGCGGATGCCACCGCCGGCGGACGCCAGAACTTCGAAGGGGGCGCTCTGGCCGGCAGTCCCGTCCAGGTTGTGACGCAGCCGATTCTGGCGCGATGGGAAGCGCTGGGCTACGAATCCGGCATCGGACCGCCTGCGGGCCCGGCGCGCGCTTATCTCAGCTTCACAGGCGTCACCGGCGCGGGCCAGCCGTTCCGCGACGGCTTCCTCTCGAAGATCGAAACGGGCCCGTTTGCCGGCACACGCGTAGTGCTGGCGCGCGGCCGTATTCTTTCGCGTTACGGATCGCTGGGCGGCCCGGATGGCGCTCTCGGCTTCCCCTTCACCGAGGAGTACACTGCCAACGGCTACTTCAACCAGGACTTTGAAGGCGGCGAGTTGCGCTATCGCCCCGATTCCGACGTCGAATTCATCGAGCAGGAGCGCAAACCGGACGTCAGCGTTTCGCCAAACCGCGTCACCGCCGGAAGCCGCGTGCGTGTGATCGTCGGAGGATTCCCGGACGCGGCCGCGCTGCGCATTTCGTTCACCGGCACGCCCGCTCAGCCGCCCTTCGAGGTGCAGACTGCGCGCGGCGCTTACACCTGGGAATCGCCGGTCCCGGTCAACGCTCCCAGCAGCGTCATCACCATTACCGCTCGCGAGGCGGGAACAGAGAAGCAAGCCTCCTCGAGTTATTCGGTCCTGGGACTTGCGGAAGCCGGCG
Organism: Acidobacteriota bacterium; assembly: GCA_016201205.1. Classification (GTDB taxonomy): domain Bacteria; phylum Acidobacteriota; class Terriglobia; order Bryobacterales; family Bryobacteraceae; genus CADEFT01. Next base: position 14,381 of record JACQDF010000203.1, on the reverse strand, counting down.
TCCAGCTCACCAAAGTGCGCGGCGATACTCAAACCGGCCTGCCCGGCGCGCGTCTGCTCAATCCGCTGTCGGTCTTTTTGCGCGATGGCCAGGGCACGCCGCTGGCGGGCATCCCGGTCAAATTCTCGACGACGCCCGGATCCCAGGCGCTGGACGCTTCCGAGGCGACCGACGAGCGCGGAGAAGCGCAGGCGTATGTCCGTGTGCAGAATGCGGACGGCATCGTGCTGGCAAACGCCGAAGCCGCAGGCAAGCTGGTCACCTTCAGCGCGCTGGTGGCGGGCGCCTCGCTCAATAATTTCCCCAGGCAGACGCAGGCCGGCAGTTTCACGCTCGGCAGCACGTCCGCTGCGGTCGCCCAAAAAGGCGCCCTGCTGGCCGCCGTTTCCTCCATTCTCCGCTATCATCAGAACCGCAACGAGGTCCCGTCCAGTCTCGGCGTCTCGGAACCGGCGGCGCTGAATGACTTCCTGAAGAACTTTTGTGTCTTCGATACGGCCGGAGGCAGGATCTGCGACGGCTACCTCACCCCAATCGGAGGGGCGGACCCGATTGTCAATCTGTGGCGGCTGCGCGATTTTGGCGGCAACAATGTCGATGTGGAAATGCAGCCGGCGGGAGAAAATAACATCCGTGATCTTCTGGCGCAGGGTTCGCCTGTGCTGCTGGCGTTGTCGCTCAGCGCCGGGGACCTGGCGGGCTCACACTTCGTGGTCGCGACAGGCGTCGCCGGCGACGGCGGCATTCTGATCCACGACCCCAATCCTGTGCTCACCCGCGGGCGGCTTTCCGACTACACGGGCGGTTTTTCTTTGGCCGGCCGCGCATGGAAAGCGACTCTGCTGAATTCGCTCAGGCTGGTTCCGCGCTCGCCGAGCCCGACGGGCTTTCTGGTGACCTCCGGGACCGCCTCGATCGCCGTTCGATCCGCCGCCGGTGAGTGCTCGGGAGAGCTTGCCTGGCCGGGGGCCGCCGCCATCACCGCTGACGGCATCGGCCCACCGGCGACCGCAACCGCACACCTCTACTATTGCGGGGGTCTCGAGCGCGCCCACATTGTTCAATTCACCGCGCAAGGGCCTTATCAGGCGGATGTGACGGATCTGGGGACCCCGGGCCTGCGCAGCGAAATCAACGGCAACGGCGTCGAATTATACTCGCTCACGCGCCCCAGTTCGCAATGGCAGCCTGGCCGGGTCGAGGTCAGCGTCGCTGCCGGCGATGTGTTGAACGCAGCGTCCTTCACCCCCGAGCTGGCGCCAGGCACGCTGGCTGCCGTGTTTGGAACTGGGCTCGCCCGGCCCGGGGCGGTGACGACGGCTGAGATCGCGGGCCTCGAGGCCGTTGTTCAAATGGCCACCGAGTTCCGCCTGAATGTCGAGATCCCCCCCAGCACGCCGCCAGGCGGCTATCCGCTTCGCATCCGGTCCCCGTATGGAACGGTGGAAGCGCCCGTGCAGATTCGCCAGTCTGCCCCGGCTGTTTTTCTGGATGAGCGCACCCGGAGGCCGATGATTGTCAACGCGGCCGGGGGGCAGCTCAACAGCCCGGGCAACCCGGTGAGCCGCGGCGGGAGCATCAGCATCTACGCCACCGGTCTGGGGCCGGTGATTCGGCAGGCGAATCGAACCGTGACTGAGCAGCCCGTCGCCGTGGTGCTACAGGGTGTGGAAATCGCCGCTGCGTTTTCGGGGCCGGTGGCGGGGTTCCCGGGCCTTTACGTTGTGAATGTGGCGATCCCGTTGGGCGCGGCCCCGGGCCTCAGCCAGACGCTCCTGCTTCGCCAGGCGGGAGCGGAAAGCAGCGCCGTCAGCGTCTCCGTCCGCTGATCCTTGTAGGGCAGCCATTCTTGGCTGCCGCCGGCCTTCGGGCCGGCGTCGAGCGCCGCTGAAGCTGGCGCTAGCGCCGCGCCAGGCCGGCGCGGGGGCGGGCCTGAAGGCCCGCCGCAGGCTGAAAGCCTGACCCCACGGCTGAAAGCCTGACCCCACCGAATGCACCGAAATGCAGAAAATAGTTGACTGCCGCGGGCCATCCGTGTTTTAATCACCTGTTGAGTCTCAAGCAGTTGCCGGTGTCGGTTCCAGAAGTGAGAAAAAGGAAAGAATCTGCCTTGACTTGTCCTCTGGAGTAGTGGTATGAAAGAGGTAACCGCGTCCAAACATCATAGCGGCATTCAAAACAGCGAATCCCGCGAGCACGAGATGACCGGCGAAAAGGTCAGGGGAACAACGAGATTAGAGACGCACTGATGGCGATGGCCATCAAGTAGAACAAGAAAGACCTTTTTAGGCACAGGTTGAAAAGAGAAATCCATCAATTCCAGTTCAACTTCTACAAGGAGAGGGAAATGTCAGATTTTCGCAAGTTGTTACTTGCGTTCGCGGTAATCGCCCTGGTTACAGGGATTGCGAACGCTCAGGTTGTTCCGCCGATCACCTGCGGTACCACGGCTCAGCCTCTGACGGTTCGGACCGAGGGCTTGACAGAGCAGACCGGAGACGTGGTGATGAATTGCACGGGTGGCACGCTACCCGCGGTGGGTGCGGTTCTGCCGCAGGTCAATATCTCAGTCACCTTGAGCACCAATATTACCAACCGGCTTCTCAACGATCCCATCACCGATGCACTTTTGTTCATCGATGATCCGGCCCCGGCCGCGCAGGCCCCCTGTGCTCCGGCCAGCGGCAATACCGTTTGTACGCCGTTGTATTACGACGGCACTGGTGCATCCACAACGAGTGTCGCGACGTTTAGTCCCCGCAACATCTTCCAGGGTGTTCGCCAGAACGACACGACAATCGTTTTTCTTGGCGTTCCGATCATGCCTCCGGCCTCGGGCAATCTCGTGCGCGTATACCGCATAAAGAGCATCCGGGCCGCGATCGCCGGCGCATCGGCGCCGAACGGCCAGATCTTCGCCTTCGTGTCCATCCAGAACCCGCCCTCGAACCTCCAGCTCAATAACTCGACTGCGAATGTGGCGTTTGTGCAGCAGGGTCTGGTGTTCGCGCTGCGCAGCCGGTCAGGCGGCAGCTTTAGCGGCACCACCGTTCCCAGCAGCACCGGTGGTGGCACCTTCTACTTCCAGTGCGACAGCTATAACAGCAGTCTTGCCTCCAGCACCTCTGCCAACTACAACAGCACCGGTGGCCGGGGCTTCGAGCTTCGCTACACGGAGGGCTATCACGCCAGCTTCAAGGTCCGTGACGTGAATCCTCCGCTCACCGAGCCCGGGATACAGCAGAACATTCCGCAGCAGAACAGCGGCGCGGATCCGACGAATACCTGTGGCACCACTGGCTGCGTGGTCGAGTCCGGATTCTACAATACGGCCTTCACCACCACCAACGGGCTGAACCGCGCCGGCCGTTCGGATCATGGCACGCGCCTGCGCGCCGCTTTCAGCAACGTGCCGGCAAACGTTCGCCTCTACGTCTCGGTGCACGCTTTAAACTCAGCCGCGGTGGCGACCGGCTCGCAGTGGAGCAATGGCGGCGAAACCTCGAGCACTGCGGCTGCCTATGCAGTGGCCACCAACGCTCAGGGCGCCAACTTCTCGTTCATTGGTACCGGCGCGACCCAGATCCTGGCGCCGTCGAGCGCCGCGGAAATCGGGACGTTGGGTGGCAACGTAGCCCGGTATCCTTCCGGGGCCACGACTGGCCTGATCGAAGTGCCGCTTACCAGTGGCAGCGGCAGCTTTACCTGGGAAGTCTTCTCCCAGGACCCCACCATCGTTGAGTCGATCTCGTTTGCTGTGTCACCGGCGTACCGCTCGTCGAACAATCCTGGCCTTGGCACGGCGGTTGTGAATGGGAGCTTTGCTCCGATCGCATCCGGTACCGGCTCGAACACGATGAGCTCCTCGCTGCCGATTCCGCGCTTCGCGGATCAGTCGGTGGCGAACAACTCGTTCAGCATCAACGTCTGCCGGACGAACCTGCTGTTCCCGTTCCTCAGCAACCAGGCTGGCTTTGACAGCGGCATCGCCATCTCGAACACCTCGGCCGATCCGTTTGGAACCAGTCCGCAGTCCGGTAATTGCACACTCAATTACTACGGCGGCACCACTGGCGGCGGCGCAGCGCCGAGCGCTCAGACAACCACCAGCCCGCTCAATGGCGGCCAAACGATGACCGCTTCGCTGTCCTCGGGTGGCACCAACGGCATCGCGGCCACGCCCGGATTCCAGGGCTACGTCATTGCCCAATGCAACTTCCGGTATGCTCATGGCTTCGCTTTCATCAGCGACGTGGGCTCCCAGAAGCTGGCGGAGGGCTACCTGGCTCTAGTCATGGACAGCATCCATGGCGTCAACCGCACTGGCATCGCCGGCGAAGAGCTAGGCGAATAAACCCTGGCGATCAACGCGCCTCGAGAAGCGGGGGGATCTTTTCCCCCCGCTTTTTTTTTACTCTCCCCGCCCGATGTATTCCCACAGCGGCAAGCTGGTGCTAGACTAGTACTTGCGCGTCCGACCATCTCCACATCTTCCAGGAAGAGGTGACATGTCCCGAAAACTCTCGTTCTCTCTCGCGTTGCTCTGCGCCCTGCTGATGTCCTCTCCGGCGCTGGCACGGAACGTTTTTGTCGCGCCTCCCGGCGATGGAGTACCGCGCCCGGTCGCACAATTCGCGGGGGATCCATTTGCTTCCGGAGCCCTCGTCTCTGCTGCTCAAGACACTTTTCTCGTGCTTTCCACACCCAGCGGAAACAAGTTCTATTTCATCGGACGTTCGTTCACCGATACCGTGGTTGTGACGGATTCCAGCTTCAACGTGATCGCCAGGCGGAATCTGGGCACCGGCGCAACCGCCGCAGCGATGTCGCCGGACGGCCGGTATCTCGTGGTGACCGCGGGCACGGTGCAGATTATCCGCACAGTGGACGACGTGGTTGTCACTTCCGTCGATGGCGGCTTCAACCCGAATGATGTCGCCATCAGCCGCGACGGACAGCGCGCGTTCGTCACCAGCAATGCTTCCGCCAGGCTCACTTCGATTGATCTGAATTCCTTCTCCATCATCGGCACGCTGCAAAGCCTCGGACCGGTAAACGGCGTCGCCGTCGGTCCCAACGGCATGGTTTACGTCAGCGCGACCAACATCCTGTATGAAGTCGATCCCCGCGATTTGAGCTTCCGCGGCGGCGCGGGAATCTCGCTCAATGCGCAGCCAGGCAAGCCTTACGTCGTAGGCGATGGGTTCGGAAACCTGCGTGTGGTGATGGTGAACCTGAATCCCGCGTTTGGCGGCTCCTCCTTGATTACAGTCGATCTCGGCACCCGCACCTTCACCCCGCTGTTTGCCAGCGGTCTCGTGCTGGACCGGCTGATTCCTGTTTCCTCGAACCGTGTCATCGCGACCTCGCAAACGCTCCAGCTCTACGACATCTCGCTGCCCTCCTTTCTTCAGGCCGCTTCTTTCAGCGGATTGGGTACGGCATCGAATATTCGGGCCGCGGTCGCTTCCAATGAATTCCCCAATGCGCGCTACCTCTACATAGCGTCGACATCCAACACGGTCAGCCGCATTGATCTCGCCACCAATGCGCTCTCCGGGAGCTTCCCGCTGGCGAATCAGCCGGGGCTGCTGTCGTTTGCCGGAGCTGCTCAGACCGGGCTACCCAACGCGGTTTACACCTTCAACAACGGCCAGTTCGTGGCGCCGTCCGCGCAGTCGCTTCCGCTGTTGGTGCGCGCCGTGGACAGCCTGAGCCGGCCGCTGGCCGGCGTGCCTGTGCAGTACTCTGTTGGGATCTCGAGCGCGTTTCTTTTCAGCGCCAGCAGCCAGACGGACGGCGAGGGATACGCCTCGGCCATCGTCATCGCGCCGGCCACGTTTGGGCAGTTCACCGTGCAGTGCAACGTGGGCAGTGGCGTAGTGGTAACCGCGACGTTCACTTTGACGGTTGGCACAGGGACGGTGGGTCCCACCGGCGCCGTCTCCGTTCGCAGCGGCACTGGCCAGATCATCCGCGAGAGCTCGATCACCTCCGAGGTGATGCGCGTTGTTGTCCGCGACACGGCCGGAACCCCGGTGCCGAACGCCATTGTCAACTGGACAGTGAGTACCGCGAATGGCCCCAACGGCACTCTGGTACAGACACAGACGTTCACCGACTTCAACGGTGAATCCGTCAACAGCTACATTGCGCCGCTCATTGGTCCCGCCCTGTTGTTCTCCTGGATTCAATCCACCATTACCGCCAGCACCATCTCCGGCTCGGTGAACCTCTACGTAACGGTGATCCCCAACGTAATTTTAGGGAACCCGGCTACCATGCCGCTGATCCAGTTGCTGTCGCCCATCAATATCGACACCATCACCGGGCAGGCAGGGACAACGCTGACGGGCGCCATTCAGGTCCGGGTGACGGCAAGCTCGGGGCCCCAGGTGGGACAGCCGATTCCGAACGTGGGAGTGCAGGCTTCCACCGGGCTGGACCCCACGGTTGCGCCGTCCGCCAGTTGCCGCGCGGACACCTCGCTGACCAACTCGAGCGGCGTCGCCACTTGCGATCTGGTTTTGGGCGGCAAGACCGGCACGGCTCAAATGACGATCGTGGTGGGAGGCACCGTAATCGGCAGCGCACTGACTCTGATCGTCACGCCTGGCTTGCCCGCGAAGATCCTTCCGGTGCAGGGCGACAACCAGAGCGGCCCTCCGGGCGCCTCACTGCCGGTGGCGTTGCTGGCCCGCATCGAGGACAGCTTTGGCAATGCGCTCTTCGGCGTGCCCGTGGCTTGGGTCGTGGAATCGGGTAGCGCGACGCTGCTCAACACCATCAACCGTTCGGACAACCTGGCTCGGGTTTCGACACTGCTGCGCCTCGGCAACATCCCGGGGACGGTGCGGATTCGCGTCACCGCACAGGGAGGCCTTTCGTCGGCAACGGCGGTCTTCACGGCCACTGTGAATATCACCGCTACGCAGTTGCGGCGCGTCTCCGGCGACGGCCAGAGCGCCATTGTGAACCAGCCGTTCACCGAGGCGCTGGTTGCCCAGGTGCTGGATGCCAATAATGCCGGCGTGCAGGGCATCCAGGTGACCTTCAGCGTCCGGGGCGGCTCGGCGAATATCGCAACCCCATTTGCGACCTCGGATGTCCAGGGGTTCGTCCGCACCAACGTGACGGCCGGCGGCACGGCAGGTCCAGTCACGATCACGGCCGAATTCAGCGGCCTTTCGGTGAGCTGGAGTCTTACGGTGCGGCCGTTGGGTCCGACGATCCCGGCTTCGGGATTCGTCAACGCGGCCACCGGCCAGCCCGGGTCCGCGCCTGGAAGCATCGCCACCATCCGTGGCAGCAATATCGCGCCGACGGTTCGCGGCTACGTACTGCCGCCGAATGACTCTGGACCGCGGCCGACGACGCTGGCGGGCGTCTCAGTGGCGTTCGGCGGCGTGGCTGCTCCCATTTTCTGGGTGGCCAACATTGATGGCCAGGAGTCCCTCACGGTGCAGGTGCCGTTCGAAGCGCCCGAGAACAGCACCGTGCCGCTGACCGTCACCGCCTCTGGCACTTCGGCCACCGTCAACGTGGCCATCGCGGCGTACGCTCCCGGCCTCTTTGAGAACACCGATTCGGTGGGGCGCAGATACGCCGTGATCACGCGGGCTGATGGCTCTTTCGTGACGCCGGATAACCCGATTGGCCGCGGCGAGCGCGGGCGCGCCTATGTCACTGGCATGGGCCGCGTGCGGCCGCAGGCCTTCACCAACGCCTATGGCGGTGTCAACCAGGAGGTGATGACGCCAGTGGTTGTGGGCATCAATGACGCCGGCGTCCAGTTGATCTCCGCCGAGTACGCCCAGAACCTGATCGGCGTCTACATCGTGACTTTCGTGGTTCCGCTCGAGACGACGGTCGGCGTCAACCGCAACTTCGTGGTGGCGATCGATGCCGGCGGCGGAAACCTGATCTTCAGCAACGGGTCCACGATCGCCATCCGCTAACGATGTGGGGCGGCCAATCCTGGCCGCAAGCCGGCCTTCCGGCCGGCTTTTGGGTTGGGCTGGTGTCCAGCCCAGGGCGGGCCTGAAGGCCCGCCGCTGGCTAAAGCCTGCCCCACGGTCCGCGTTCACGCGTCAAATCAAACTTATTTCTCCCGATATTTCAAGGATTTTCGTGAGAATCGGGCCCGGCCGCCCGCGGCCTCCGCGCTACCCTGAAGCCGGAGGTTCACCAGTGCCCGCATTACCCTTTCCGACTTACGGCCTTTCGCACCTGTACCTGTTCCCGGTCTATCAGACGCGCGAGGCGTACCGGCAGGCGACCGGCCAGGAGGCGCCGCCCTACGATTCCAGCAAGCCAGTGAAGTCGTGGTTCGATCCGAAAGCGGCGGAAAGCCCGCGCAGGAAGATCATCTACGAGAACGTCGTCGCGTATGCCGATGACGGCGCTCCGCTGGCAAGCCCGGACGGCAAGCCGGTGCTCGAGCCGCTCCTGATAGACAGGGAGATCGCCACCCGGGTGAACATCCCGCCTAAGGTGCCCGGCCTGCCGGATTTGCCCGTCACCGGCATCGAAGTGCCCGTTCCTCTGCGCGCCCTCGAGCCCGGCGAGGAGCTGTATTTCCAGTTCGGCGGCAGTGTGGCGGTCAAGAACAAGGAGCTGTTCGCGAATCTGGAAACGGGCTTCACCGCCCACGACCGCGCTTTGCTGCGCGCCATCGGCGAAAAAATCGGCCTTGGCAGATGATCCCTATCGTGTAAACACCACGCGGACCGCCAGCGTTCTGCTGACGGGCTGCGCCGTCAGCCGGATTTCTTCGGTGGAACCGATCGCACGCGGCCGGTCCTTATCCGGCTGGTAGCGGATCGCGAGCGTCGCCGTCTCCTTCTCCTTGAGGAGCGTCCTGTCTAACTCAATCTTCAAATCAGGGACGCTCTTTGGCTCAAGCTGCAGGCGCATTTCGCCGGGAAGAAGGCTGGTGATGATCACCGATTCCACCGCTTGAGTGGCGGCGCTGATGCGCACCTCGTTGCGGTCGGCCCGAACCATGTTCAGGATATCAGCCATGCTGGGGCCTTTCCGAACCGGTGACGCCTGTGCTCCATCCGCGGGCGGGCCGGGTTTCATCTCCCCGAACGGAGTCGTTCTGGATTTTACAGGCGTCATGTACCACCACCACTGGCCATCCGACACTTTCCAGAAACTGGTCAGCGGCATCTTCACTTTCACCAGACCCGTTCGCGCGAGCAGCAAATCGGTCTCGCAGGTCACCATGGCGGTGGCCCGCTGGAATGACTCGGTGTAGTTAATGCGGGCGATTTCAAACGAGTGGCAGCGGCGCTTGTCGGCCTCAAAAAAGATATCCTTGCTGTCCTCATGCACGTATTGATCGGCGACGCGGAATCTGCCCTCGCTTTGAGCCTGAAAGAACTTCGTGATCCGTTCGCGCAGCGCCTGGTCCACCGCCGGCGGAGCGCTGGTGAACAGATCGGCCGGGTCCTGCGCCGAAACAACGCATGCAAACAGGAATGGGATAGAGGCGCGCATCGATACCGCCATTTTACCAACTCCGCTGTCTTTTAAGGAACTCGCTCGCACAACGCGCCGGGCCTACCGGCAGCCGACGGGTTCCTCACCGGTATGGAGGCCGGCCCGGCCTGTGCGAGCTCAGGCCATGGTAGAGTGAAGAATTCCGCAGTCCGCATGTCCATTCAGATCTTCCTGCAAGGCAAAATGCAGGGCATCCGCGAGTTTGTGTGCGAACCGGCTCCCGGCCTGGAACCTCGCTTGGGGGAGCGGCTGTTTCAGGGCCGCTGCTGGTGGGTGAGCCTGCTGTGTGAAGTGCTGCCGAGGGCGCTGCTGGCGGAGTTTCATCTTTCCAAGATGCTGCTTGGATCGAGCGGCGGCGGCCAGTTCCTGCTGGTGCTTCCCAAGGAGCTCGAGCTCGAGGCCTCCGGCTTTCTCAGCGCCGCCGGCGCGGATATCGAGCGGTTGAGCGGCGGGCGGCTGCGGCTCACCTGGGCGGTGACCGACAATCTCGGCGACTGGAGCGTCGTGCGACGTCGCCTGAAAGAAGCGCTGGCCGCGCGGCGTGGCGCCCTGGCGGCAGGCGCGGACTCGAGCTGGTTCGCGCCCGGCGGACCCAACCCGGCGGAAGAGGACCGCTCCTACTTCTGTGACACTCTGGCGGGCAGCCTGGTCGAGCACAAGAACGTGGGCTGGTCGCCGGAATCTCCAGCCAGAGTCCTGGTAGACGAAGGCAGGCACACCTGGACGCTCGGCTCCGAGGAGGACCAGATCCTGCTCACGCGTCATATGGCGCTCACCGAAGACGGCCGCCAGGCGCTCGATGGCCGCGGCCTGGCCGCACGCGCCGAAGGGCACAAAGTCTGGGGCGTGCTCCGCGGCGATGTGGACAACGCCGGCGTCCGCTTCCGCCGCACGCAGTCCATCGAAGAGCACGTTCAGCTCTCCGTCCTGTACAAGCAGTTTTTTGCCGGTGAGATGGAAGTGTTGTGCTCGATGCCCGAATTCTGGCGAAAGGTCACCCTCCTCTGGTCAGGGGGAAACGATTTTGCCGCCTATGGCGCCTGGGACGCGCTGATTCAGCTCGCACGCGAGCTGCAACGGCTGTTCCGCCGGTTCAGCGATGGGAATCTAAAGGACTTTCCAGGCGGGGAGGGCAAGACCATCTCGATGGCGCTGGCGCTGGCGCCTTCTCCGGAAGCGCCGCTGGCCTCGGTGTATGAACAGGCTGGCGGCATGCTCGAGGAGGCCAAGTGCGCCTCGCGCGACTGCTTCGCGCTGCTGGGCCGGGTGCTCGAGTGGCGCCAGCTCAATGGCGCCGACGACCTGAAGCACACAATGCTGCGCATTGTTCAGGAGTTTGGCGGCAGCACCCAGTTTCTGGGCGAGCTGGCGGCCTTCTACCGCGAGGAGATCTTTTCTCCCCTCTCGGCGTCACGACGCCGCGAAGGCGAATTGGAAAAACCCTGGCGGCTTCACCGGCGCGTCCTGCGAGTGCTTCCCGCCGCCCGTGACCGCGATCTCGAGCGCTTACGCGGCTCTCTCATTATGGAGCTGATGGGAAAGAACGCCCAGCAGATCAAATTGCGTCCGGCAGGCCGGGTCGCGCTAGAATGGGCGAGGTTATCGACTGAGGCATGAGCATGGCAGAAGTGCAAAACGAACCCAAGAGGGAGAACCGCGGTCGCGAAGGCGGTCCGCCGCAAGGAGGGTACCGGGGGCGCGAAGGCGGCAGGCCGGGAGGCGGACGCCCCGAGGGCCCGCCGGAAGTCGACCTGGACAAGCTGATCTCCGACAGCCTGTACCTGGACAACCAGGCGCACAGCGTCGTCAGCCGCATGCGGGACATGGATTCGGGCACCAGAAGCCAGTTGCGCCGCCTGTACAATGCGGTCCGCCGCGCCTGCCGGGCGCCGGAGAGCGAGCGCCAGCATCAGTTCGTCATGCTGCGCGCGCGTCTTGCCTATACCATCGCGAGGCACTCGCTGCGCAGCCTCGACACGATCGAGAAGCTCCTGTTGCAGGTGACCCGCAAGAATGATCCCCGCGGATATGAACGCTTCCGCGACCTGTTTGAGGCCATCGTCGCCTATAACGAATAGCTCCCGTTTCGCATTCTATGAGTTCACACACCGCTCAAACCGAACTGAAGTTTCTTGGCAAGCTGATTCTGGAGGCCGGCCTGCACTGCGAGACGGGTCTTCACATCGGGGCCGGAAAAGGATCGCTCGAGATCGGCGGCGCCGACAATCCCGTCGTCAAGGACGCCTTCGGGCGTCCCTATGTTCCCGGCAGCTCGTTGCGCGGCAGGCTGCGCTCGCTGCTCGAGCAGGCTGACGGGCTCAATCCCGCCGAGATGGTGTTCCTCTCGAGGCGCAAGAGCCAGGAAGTGCGGATTCATCAGAGCGACCGGCCCGGCGATGAAATCTGCCTGCTGTTCGGCCGCAGCCCCGGCCGGGTCGAACGCATGAGCGGAGAGGCGGTGGAAACTTCGGCCGCCACGCCCGCGCGTCTTACGGTTTACGATGCTCCGCTCGATCCGGAAAGCATCACCGCGCAGATGCGCGAGAACCTGGATGATGAGCTGACCGAAGTGAAGAGCGAGAACGCCGTGGACCGCATCACGTCGCAAGCCAACCCGCGCACGCTCGAGCGCGTCCCGGCCGGCGCCCGCTTTCGAATCCGCATGGTGCTCGACATCCTGTGCGAGCAGGACATCGAGTTAGTGGCCCGCCTCGCCGAAGGCCTCCGGATGATGGAGGACGACACGCTGGGCGGCGGCGGCTCCCGCGGCAACGGGCGCGTCCGGCTGGCGGGGATTCGCCTCGTCTGGCGCGGGAAAGCCTACTACGCCGAAGGCGGCCCGGAGACGGAGCTGCTGAGCGGCGTCGATTCCGAGGGGCTGTTAAGCCTGGTGCGCAACACGGAGTTCTCCGCGCGTCTCGCCTAGCACGCCATGCTTCCCGGCTTACTTATCAAGCTGCGGCCCTCGACGCCGTGGCGGATCGCGCCGGATTCGGGCGCTCGCGATCAGGTGGATTCCATCTACCACAGCGACAGTCTCTATTCCGCCGTGACCCACGCCCTCGGCCGGCTGGGCCATCTGGATTCCTGGCTTGCCGCTACCGCCTTCGATCCGGCCGGGCCGGCGGTTCGCTTCAGCTCCTGCTATCCGTTCCTCGACGGGACACTGCTGATCCCCGGGCCGCGCAACTTGTGGCCTCCTCCGCCGTCGTCGCGAGTCCGCTGGAAAGGCGCCCGTTTCATTCCTGTCCCGGTGGCCGAGAGCCTGATTGCGGACCCGGAAGCCCGGCTCAGGGAGGACGATGGCTGGATTGTGGACGCCGAAAGCTCCTGCCTGCTGCCCGCCGGCAAGGGAAATCGTGCGCTGGCGCCGTTTCGGGTGGGCCGCCGCCGGACTGCCGCCATCGACCGGTTTACGGGCGCTTCCGCCGGTCCGGTGACCACTGCCTGCCTGGAATTTGCGCCCGGAGCGGGTCTTTGGTTTGTAGCGGCGTTTCGAGAGGACGAGTCGATCGAGCGCTGGCGGAGGCCGCTCGAAGCGGCGCTGCGCCTGCTTGCCGACAGCGGTTTCGGCGGCGGGCGTTCCCGCGGCTGGGGCCGCGCGGATGCACCCGAGATCCACCATGGCCGTTTCCCCGGCCTGGTGATGAGCCCGCCGGCGCTCCCCGCCGCTCCCGAAGGCGCTGAACGCTCCGCCGAAGCGCCGCCCGCCGAAACCGCTTATTGGCTGCTGTCTCTGTTCAGTCCCGGTCCCGAGGACAAGATCGACTGGAGCCGCGGCTCGTACACATTGCTCGAGCGCGCCGGCCGCGTGGAAAGCTACCCGCGGTCCGGCGATCTCAAGCGCCGGCTGAGGATGGTTGGGGAAGGGTCCGTGTTGATTTCCGCGACCCCTCCGAGAGGCGCGGCGCCCGATGTCGCCCCCATCGGATTCCCGCATCCGGTTTACCGCGCCGGCTTCGCTTTGGCCATTCCGATTGTCTGGCGAGTCTCGCTATGAAGTACAGGCTCACCTGTCTGACGCCCACTCTGGTCGGGGACGGCCAGAAGCTTTCGCCCATTGACTACATGGTGTGGAAGGACCAGGTGAACGTTCTCGATCAGCGCCGCATCTTCAAGCTGCTGGCCAAAGGTCAGAGGCTCGATGGCTATCTCGCCCAAATCCGCAAAGCCGAGAAACTGGACTTCGCCAGTTGGGGCGGTTTTGCGCAGAACTTTGCCGGCCGGCGGATTCCGTTCGAGCATCCCAGCCTCACCGGTTTCTGGGAGAAGCAACGCGGCGAGAACCTTTTCATTCCGACCTTTGCCACCGGCAACGGGGGGCCATTCCTGCCGGCTTCCGCGCTGCGCGGCGCGCTGCACACAGCGCTTCTGTTTTCGCGCTGGTCCGACGGCTTATGGAGGGCCGTCCTCGACAAGTGCCAGGGGGACCGGCTGCCGCGCCGTCCGGCCGAACCAGCCGAAGATTCCGCCCTCGGACTGGAGGGCCAAAGCCGCATGCGCGCTTTTGGAGTTGCCGATTCCTCGCCGATCGCGCAGTCGGCGATGAAAGTTTTCCTGCTGCGGACGTCCACTTTGGTGGCGCGCGGAGCCGGCGTGCTGGAATTGGGCTGGAAACTGGCCGGGCGCGGCAGTGTCGAAGCGCGCCGCCTCGAGGAGAGCACTCCGGCGTTTTGCGAAATGGCGGTTCCCGGCACTGCGTTTGAAGGAGTCTGGTTCGAGCGGAAGCATCTGGCCAAGCCCGATCTGCTGCGCGCTCTTCGCTGGAAGCAGATCCTCGAGCCCGGAGAGCTTCTGGAGGCAGCCAATCAGTTTGCCGCAAAGCTGCTGGCCATTCACAGGCGTTACGCCGCCACCGCCGGTCTCAGGATTCT
>JACQDF010000220.1 GCA_016201205.1 Acidobacteriota bacterium | reverse complement strand
CTCGCCGGTTGTGCCCGTGATCGCCGTTTGCCCGGCGCCCGCCGACTTCAGCAGGATCCGCGCACCCGGAACGGGAGCCTGGGAAGGGTCCAGCAGCCGGCCCTCCACGCGAGACTGCGCCGCCAGAGAAACGGCCAAGAGTGCGAAGAGCGGAATGAGCCGCATCATCTGCCGCCTGCCTCCGGAAAGCTGACGCGGAAAGCGCTGCCGCGATCCAGCTCGCTGGCGACCTGGATCGAGCCGCCATGAGCATCCACGATCCACTTGGCAAGAGAGAGCCCCAGACCGGCCCCTCCCGAGTCGCGGCTGCGCGACTTGTCCGACCGGTAGAAGCGCTCAAAAATGTGAGGCAGGTCCTCCGGGTGGATGCCCGCGCCGGTGTCGCTGACTTCCACATGGACGGACTGGTGATTGCGCTCGAGGCGCACGCGAACGCGCCCCCGCGGCTCAGTGTGCTTCACCGCGTTGTCGAGCAGAATGAGCATCAGACGCCGCAGCGAGTTCCGGTCCCCGCAAACGGTCGCATCTCGATCGCTCACCTGCTTCTCGAATTCGACTCCCTTTTGCAGCGCCAGCTTTTCGCCCTGCTCGCAGGCGTTGAGCACCACGGCGGCCAGGTCCAAAGGAACGCGTTCGAGCGAAGCCTTGCCTGCGTCGGCGCGCGCCAGCGTCAGCAGATTCTCGATCAGGTCCGTGGTGCGCTCGGACTCAGCCAGAATCTCCTCGAGGACCTGGCGGTAGCCGGCGTCGGAGCGTGGCTTGCGGAGCGCGATCTCCGCCGTGGCGCGGATCAGCGCAACCGGCGTGCGCAGCTCGTGTGAGGCATCCGCGGTAAACTGCGTCACACGCCGGAACGCCTTCTCGATTCGCTCGAGCATCTGGTTCAGCGTCTCCGATAATCGCCGCAGCTCATCCTGGGCCGGCGGCGCCGGAAGCCGCTGGCTCAGGCTTTGCTCGCCGATGCTGCGCGCCGTGGCGATGATCTCGCCGACCGGCCGCAGCGCGCGGCGGCTCATCCACCAGCCGCCCCAGGCAGCGACCAACAGCACCAGCGGAATCACCAGCAACAGAGCCCGGCGGAAGACCGCCAGACCTTCGTGGAGCTCGTGCGTGGGCGCGGCCACCTGGATCGTATAGGCTTTGCCAAGCGCTTCCACCCGGCGGGACAGGAACCGCAGCCGGGTGCCTTTCACTTCGCGATCTTCCAGCACACCCTGCCCGGGGAGAGTCGCGGGAAACCGGATCGAGACTTCCTCGTCCGCGAGCGGCGCCGACCGGTAGAGCCAGACTCCTTGCGCATCGCAGACCTGGAACAGATCGCCGCCCGGGCCGAGCACTGAGTGCTCTTTGAACTCGTCACGAATCTCTTCGACCGATAGAGCGCCGATCTGGTTCTCCATGAACCGGCGCACACCCTGGACCCGGTCGTCCAGCTCGTGGTTCACCGCTTCAAAAAGAAATTCGCGCACAGCCAGCCAGCTAAATGCGCCGAACACAATCAAAGCCAGCGCCAGGACGCTGGAATACCACGCCGTGAGACGGAACCGGATCGAGCGCGCTTTCATTCGGCGGCGTCCTCCCGGAGCGTGTATCCAACCCCGCGCACCGTGTGAATCCACCGCCGGCCGGATACGTCCTCGACCTTGGTGCGCAGGCGCCGGATGAACGCGTCCAGCGTGTTGCTCTCAATGTCGCGGGCATGGCCCCACACCGCTTCGATCAACGTGTCGCGAGGCGCCACCTGGCCTGCCCTGCGCATGAGGAACTCCAGCAGGATGAACTCGGTTCGGGTAAGGCTGAGCTTTCGACCGCCGAGAAACACTTCGTGCGTGGCCGGGTCGAGATGGAGATCGCCGGCCTGCAATCGCGCCGGTTGAGGCGCCGGGCCGCGCCGCAGCAGGGCGCGAATCCGCGCCAGCAGCACCTCGAAAGAGAAGGGCTTGGTGAGATAATCATCGGCTCCCAGATCGAGCCCCCGGACGATATCCGGCGCGGCGTCGCGGGCCGTCAGCATGAGCACCGGAGTCCGGATGCCGTGCCGGCGCAACCGGCGCGCTACTTCAAAGCCGTCGATCCCCGGCAGCATGACGTCGAGCAGGATCAGGTCGAACTCGCTGGAACGCCCCATCCCGAGCCCCGAGTGGCCGTCCATCGCCACCGTCACCCGGTAGCCCTCTTCTTCCAGGCCTTGATGCAGGAGTTCCGCCATCCGCCGCTCGTCTTCCACCAGCAGTAAGCGCATGCTCTTTCTTTCTACGGTAGCGTGACATTCTGAAGATCGCCTGAAGTTTCGGCGCTTTTCCGCAAGTTGTCGCGGGGAGACTTTCGTTGCCCAGGCCGGCCTGGAGAGCGCAGAAGGGAGATGATTTCCAGTGCGGGAGAACGCAGCTTCCGAAGCCGCGATCAGTTGTGATAATGCAGGCTCTCTTCGAGGAAGGGATCGTTGCCCGGCACAATCTCCGCCTGGCCAAGCGCTCGCAAAACCACCAGAAAGAAGAGTCCGGCCGCGCCCGCGATGATGCCCACTTCCCAAATGCCAAAGACCGGAAGCTTGCCCGCAAAGGTGGGCAAGATCATCAGATACAGATCCACCCAGCGGCCCACCAGCACGGTCCATGCGATCTTGAGCAGCATTCCCGGGCTGCGTTTGGCAGGCACGTGGAGCAGCACGGCAAAGGGCGCCGCCCAGTTGAGCAGAAAATTGAGAATGAAAACCGGCTCCCAGAAGCCGTTCAGACGGCGGACAAAATAATTGGTCTCTTCCGGGATGTTCGCGTACCAGATGAGCATGTACTGGCTGAACCAGATGTACATCCAGAAAGTGCTGAAGGCGAACAACAGCTTGCCCAAGTCGTGCAAGTGGTCGGCGGTGAGGTAGCCGCGCAGAGGTCCGGCCCGCTCCAGCGTGATCGCCAGCACCAGAATCATGGCCAGGCCGCTGGAAAACAAGCCCGCGAAATTGTAGACGCCGAAGATGGTGCTGTACCACTCCGGTTCCAGCGACATGATCCAGTCAAAGCTCGCCAGCCAGCAGGTGAAGGCAAAGACCACGATGAAGAGGACAGACAGGCGGATGTTGCTGCGCGTGAACCGGACATCGTTGTCTCGATCCTGCCGGCGGGAAAGGCCGACGATGCGGCGGGAAAAGAGGATCCAGAGGCCCAGGTAGACGGCAGAGCGGAGAAGGAAGAAAGGGTAATTGAGCCAGAGCCGCTTGAACCAAAACGCCGGATCACCGGGAAGAGATTCGGTCCAGGAATAGAGCGAAGGCCGGAGGAGCAGCACCAGCAGGAGCCCGGCCGCGCCATAGGGGAGGACGGCGGACATCGCCTCCGGAACCCGCCGGAAAGCGACGCTCCAGCCGGCGCCGGTCGCGTACTGCAACGCGACGAAAAAAATGCCTGCCAGGCCAAGTCCCAACAGGAAGAGGCAGGCCAGCAGCAGATTGGCCCAGGTCCGCTGAGGCGCCAGCAACAAGCCGGCCGCCGCCGTCACGGCGCCAGCGAGCGTCATGGCCTGTAGAAGATGCGTGAGCCGTTGCGAGACGGCTGCCTTTACTTCAGTTGGGCGATAACCGGGGGATTTTGAAGGGAGCGGATATGTGAGATGACTAGCCATCGATCCTCCTCGGAGATCTGAGCCACGTAGCCCGGCATGTTCTTCCCGCCAAACGTGACAATGTGAAAGATCTGCCCATCTTTGAGCGCACGGGCTTTCTCGGTGTTGAGCGGAGGCGGAGCGGGAAAGCCATGAGTCGCCACCTGACCGTCGCCGATGCCGGTGGGCCCGTGACAGGGCCGGCAGAAGTTGGAAAAGACGGCCGCGCCGCGTGTGGACGCCTGTTCGGGAATCGGGCCGATGGGCCGTTTCATCTCCTCGGCGGCCCGGGCGGCGTCTTCGGCTGTGGGCTTCAGATGAAGCGGCCTGTAGCCGCGCGGAATCGTCCCCGCGGCGGGGGCCTGCAACGTCTTGCCGTCGGCGAATTCAGGACTCGCGGAATAGGACTTGTAAGCCGGCGACCGCGCCATGTCAGGGGCGTATTCAAAGTTTGGCAGTTCGGGCCGGATGCGGACGATGAGATTGGCGACGATCAGCAGTGCAAAGATCGCCGCCAGCAGCCCGTTGCGCACGTTTGGTCTCATACTTTCCGCTCCTCAACGCGTTCCTCGACGCGCACGACGTGGAATTGCTGGAAGATCCCTTCGAGCAACCGCGGATCGTAGGTGGCGTCGGTCGCCTCCAGCACCAGGGCGAAGCGATCATCGGTGACGGCCGGATCGAGCAGACGCGGCTTCTTGCCGGGCCACAAGCGGCTGACAAAGAAAAACGCAAATACGGTGCTCAGACCGGCGCACAGCACCATCACTTCGAAGGTGACCGGCACAAAGGCGGGCAGCGAGTTCCAAGGCTTGCCGCCGACGTTGATGGGCCAATCCTGGGCTGTCGTCCAGAACTCGAACCAGACTTTGAACGCCGCTCCCAACAGTCCCAGCAGAAAGCAGACCCAGGGGAGCTTGGAAGGCGCCAGACCGATCGCCCGGTCGAGTCCATGCAGTGCGTAAGGCGCGTAGACGTCAGCAACGGAAAAACCCGCTTTGCACACCGCTTTCGAGACGCCGAGGATGTCGTCCTCATGATCGAAATAACCGATGAAATACCGTCTGGTCATGCCTCGTCTCCTTGTTTCAGCCGGCGGCCGTAGCTCAACACGCCTTTCACTTCGCTGAGGGCAATCACCGGCACCAACCGCAGGAACAGAAGGAAGAGCGTGAAAAACAAACCGAAGCTGCCGACCAGGGTTGCGACTTCGATCGGCGTGGGCGTATAGCTCCACCAGCTCGAGGGGAGAAAGTCCCGGTGCAGGGACGTCACGATAATCACGAAGCGCTCAAACCACATGCCGACATTGATCAGGATGCTCACCAGGAAAACCGCTCCGAGGCTGGAGCGGATCCGGCGGAACCAGAGCGTCTGCGGCACCAGAAGGTTGCAACTGGTCATGATCCAATAGCTCCACCCGAACGGGCCAAAGGCGCGGTTCATGAAAATGAACTGCTCGTGGCGGTTTGCCGAATACATCGCGGTGAAGAACTCGGTGGCATAGGCCAGGCCGACCAGGCCGCTGGTCACCAGAGTCACTTTGCACATCTTGTCGACGTGGTCCGGCGTGATGTAATCCTCCAGATGCATCAGATTGCGCACCAGAATCATCAGCGTGAGCACCATCGCCATGCCGGAGAAGATGGCGCCGGCGACGAAATACGGCGGGAAGATGGTGGCATGCCAGCCAGGGATGACGGAGGTTGCGAAATCCCAACTGACGATGGTGTGGACGGAGACGACCAGGGGCGTGCCCAATCCGGCCAGCAGCTTATAGACCGTTTCGTAATGCGACCAGGTGCGGTAAGAGCCATCCCAGCCGAAACAGAAGAAGTTCATCAGCGTCCGGCGAAGGCCGGGCTTGAGCCGGTCACGGATGGTGGCGAGGTCCGGCATGAGGCCGAGGTACCAGAAGACCACGGAGATCGTGAAGTAGGTCGCGATGGCGAAAAAGTCCCAAACAAGCGGGGACCGGAAGTTGACCCAGAGCGAACCGCGGGTGTTCGGATAAGGGAACATCCAAAACGCGAGCCAGGGCCGGCCCATGTGAATTAAGGGAAACAGACCGGCGCAGATGACCGCAAAGATGGTCATCGCTTCGGCGGAACGGTTCACCGATGTGCGCCAGCGCTGCCGGAGAAGGAAGAGAATGGCGGAGATGAGAGTGCCTGCGTGGCCAATCCCGATCCAGAAGACGAAGTTGGTGATATCGAAGGCCCAGCCGACGGTGCTGTTCAGTCCCCATGTGCCAACACCCGTGCTGAACAGGTATGCCACGGCAGCCACCCCCAGGGAAAGGGCGGAAAAGGCCGCCAGGAACGCAATCCACCACCCCAGAGAAGGCGCGCGTTCCAAGGGAAGGCTGATATCCCGCGTCACCTCCCCGGTGGACTTTTCCCCGCGAATCAGCGGACGGCGAAGCTCGGAGTAAACAGTCGCCATATGGTCAGGTCTCCTCGCGATTGCGCACTAGCGCCAGGTAATGCACCGAGGGCCGTTCATTCAATTCTTCGAGCACCCGGTAACGGCGCGGACTCTTGAGCAGTCTGGACAGAGCGCTGTGCGGGTCGTTCAAATCGCCGAACAGGATCGCGTTGGACGGGCACGTTTGCTGGCACGCGGTCTCGATGTCGCCATCGGCGACGGGAACACCCCTGCGTTTCGCCTCGATCTTGGCTTCCTGGATGCGCTGAATGCAGAAAGAACACTTTTCCATGACGCCGCGTGAGCGCACGGCGATGTCGGGATTCAGCACCATGTTCTGCAACCGGTCCTCGCGCCGGTAATCGAACCAGTTGAACCGGCGCACTTTGTAGGGGCAGTTGTTGGCGCAGTAACGAGTGCCGACGCAACGGTTGTAGATCTGCTGGTTGAGCCCTTCCTCGCTGTGGACGGTCGCCAGCGCCGGGCAGACGGTTTCACAGGAAGCGTGTTCGCAGTGCTGGCACATCATGGGCTGATACGCCACCGCAAAGCCGCCCTCTTCCGAGTAATAGCGGTCCAGGCGGATCCAATGCATTTCGCGGTGGCGCCGCGCTTCGTCTTTGCCGACCACGGGAATGTTGTTCTCCACCTGGCAGGCAATGACACAGGCCGAGCAACCCGTACAAGCCGCAAGATCCACCGCCATGCCCCAATGATGCTTGGAGAATCTGTGATCCGGCGGCCAGAGATCCTCTTCTTCGTGAGCAGGCGAAGGGTTGGACCCGGTGCGGCTCTGATGGAAGGATGTTTCGCGCAGAATGGGCCTTGGTTGGATGCCCTGGGCCCGCAAGCGCGATGGCTCCTCGATTGTGTGTTGGCTTTGCGTCGCGGCCAGCAGGCGCGTGCCTGCCGTCTTGCGCAGACTCACAGGCTGCCCGGCGTATTCGAGAGCGCCCTCGGTGAACGTGAGCAAATGATTCACGCGCACACCCACGCGTCCGTTCGGTCCCACTGTGCTCTTGCCATAGAGCCACTCGGGGCCGACGCGAGCGAATCGCTCGGTGACCTTCCGGCCGTAGCCGAGAGCAAGCGCCACGACCCGGTCGTGCTGCCCGGGCTGCACAAGCACCGGTGCTTCCACCGCCCTGCCACTGCCATTGCCCGCTTCGACTTGGATGACGTCGCCATCCTTGACGTTCAAAGCCGCGGCAGCGGCTGGTGACAGGCACGCGTAATTGTCCCAGGTAATCTTGCTGATAGGGTCGGGCAGCTCCTGCAGCCAGGGATTCGCGGCATGGCGTCCGTCGAGCATAGCGAGCTTCGGATAGAGCGCCAGGCTGTAAGCGCCCTGCTGACGCGCGCGGGCAGCTCCAGCGAGATTCCCGACGGCGGCCATGCGGAAGGCCGCAACCTGGCGGCGGGCGGGCGGGACTTTTGCGAATCCATCCTGAACGGATTGCTCCCAGAATTCCTCGAAGGAGCGAACGTCGGATTGGCGCGGGAACACGTCCTGTTTCCAGCAAGCGCGCAACTGATCATAGGTTGATTGCGACTCGCCCATCCACGCACCCAGCGATTCCACAACAGAACGCGTCTTGCCCAGCGGACGAATGGCAGGTTGAACCAGCGTGACAATGCCGCTTACCGCCTCGCTGTCCCCCCAGGATTCCAGCGGATGATGGTCCGGACAGACGTAGTGGGCGAGTTCGGCCGTCTCGTCAAGAGTGCCCGAAAGACTGACAGTGAGCGCTATGCGTTGGATCGTTTGCGCCACCGCGTCCCAACCGGGCAGCTCGTACACCGGGTTGACGCCATGGAAGAACAGCGCATCGACGCGGCCATCTTTCAATCGAGCCAGCAGCGCCTCGGCGTCCCGGTCGGCGCCCTGGCGCTGGTGGGAGGGCAAGTCCAGATCGATGGTTGCGCCGTAATTCCCCAGCAGATGATTGAGGAAGTTCGTGATCACCTGAGTGCGGACATCCTGGCTGCCGCAAATAACCAGGCTCTTTCCGCGGGCTTCCCAAAGCCGTTCCGCAAGGCCGGCGAGCAACGCGTCCGGCACGGGAGCAGGACCGAAGCCGCTGAGTTTCACGGTGTGATTCGCTTTGGCCGACAGGATTGCGGCCAGATGGGCGAGCGCAGCGGTCAGCTCGTGGGGCGCAATCACGACGCGTTTATCAGCTTTCGCTCCGGTCAAAGAGAGCCGCGACTCGAACTGAACATGATAGGAGAAGCGTGCATCCGGCCCATCCGGGGAGCGCCCGGCGCGATATCCGGCGGCGAACTCCACCGGAGAGATCCACGTGCCGAGAAAGTCTGCGTCAAAGCCGGCGATTACTTCCGCCTTGTGGAAGCGATAGCGCGGCAATAGGCGCGCGCCATGTGTTTCCAGGTGTGCATCGAGGATGGCCGAAGAGGAGAGCGGATCGTAAACAACGTGCCTGGACCCCGGAAAGCGGTCCAGAAAGCGGCCGATCTGACGGCGCAGCGTGGGGCTGGTGATGGTGTTCGAGACCAGGTAAATGCCCCGCCGGTTGCGCGAAATCTGCGCCAGGGATTCGCTGATCTCACGGTCGGCCTGCTCCCAGGAAGCCGGCTTGGACTGCTTGAGCGGATGCTTCAGCCGCGCGCTGTCATAAAGGCCGAGAATGGAGGCCTGGCCCACGGCGCATAACCGGCCTTGCGAAAGGGGATGCTCAGGGTTCCCCTCCAGCTTCACCGGACGCCCGTCGCGCACCTTGGCGAGAATCCCACAACCGGCGGTGCAGCCGGCGCAAGCCGACGCGTAGAAATAGGCGCGACCCGGTGTGATGGCTTCCGGCTTTTCCAGAAAGGGGATTGCTCTTTCTACCGGAGCGCGGCTGCAGCCTGCCAGCAGTCCGCCGGCAAAGGTGAATCCGGCCGCGCGGAGAAAGCTCCGGCGGGGCGAGATTTCGGGCTCGACGAGTTCCGGGAACTCGTCTTCGCGCCCGCTGTCGCCGTGTGTCGATGGGTGATCAGCCATAAAGTCACCTCAGAAGTGGCAAGTGCCGCAATCAATTGAGGCTTCGACGGCCTTGCCGTTGATGCCTCGATTGGCCTCGCGATGGCAGTTGACACACCAGCCCATGGCGAGGCTGGCATGCTGTCGCATGCGCTCCATCGTTTCCACCGGCCCGTGACAGGTCTGGCAGGCAACGCCGGCGGCCACATGGGCGCGGTGATCGAAGTAGACGAAGTCGGGCAGATTATGGACCCGCACCCAGGAAATCGGCTTCTGCGGAAGGGATGGATCACGATCGAGCGTCTGGTTCAGCCCAAGCGCGGCGTAGAGCTTGCCCAGCTCGGGTGAGACCACCGGCCGGGGCTTGCGCTTCGCTTTTTCAGCCAGTTCTTCTTCCTGCCGGACGGCGCCGAAGGAAGCGGTTACCTGCTTGTGGCAATTCATGCAGATGCTGGCAGCGGGGATACCCGCGTGGCGGCTCCGCTCGGCTGCACTGTGGCAATAAAGGCAGGCGACTTGCAGCTCGCCCGCGTGCAGGCGGTGCGAATAGGCGATCGGCTGCACCGGGGCGTATCCCTGGTGGATGCCGGGCAGCCGATAGCCGTTCATTCGCGGCGCCACCGCCAGCGCTGCATACCCGCTGGCGACGAGCAGGATCGCGGTGAGGATGCGGTCACGCATGAGGCGCCTCCTTTCCGGCCAGCGCCGGGCCAGGCTCCGTTACGGCGTGTGCCGGTAGCACGTAAGGAAGTTCGCGCGTGTATTTCAGAATCCACGCCATGGAAAGGGAGAACAGCGAGAGGAACAGGAAAACAACAAAACCGATAGAATAGCCGGGCTTGCCCAGGTCTGAGACAGCGAAGCCGAGCATCGGAGGAATGGCGAATCCACTAAAGGCGCCGACTCCTCCCACCCAGCCGGCTGCGCCGCCGACCGCCTTCGGAGCCACTTGCGGCACCAGTTTGAACACCGCCGCGTTGCAGATGCCCATTCCAAAGGCCATCAGGATTTCTCCGGGCACCGAAAGCTCAAATTCATGGGAAGTGGTCATCACGAGCGACCCCGCCAGCAGGATCAGCAACGCCAGGATGGCCGTGTTTTTTCCTCCCTCGTCCAAGCGGTCCGAAAGGATGCCGCCGACCATCCGGACGACGGAGGTGACGATCGAGAAGAGCGCGGTGAGAAACCCTGCTACCAGGGGAGTAACGCCAAAATACTGAGTCCAATACGTGGGCAGCCAGGCCGTCAAAGCGACGAAGCCGCCGAAGGTGGTGACGTAGATCCAAACGAGCGCCCACGTGTGCCAGATTCTGGCTGAATCGCGCAGGCTTTCCTTCACCGTGCCCGAGGGAAACAGCTCCTGGCCGCAGCCGCGGGCCCGTCGTTTCGCGTCCTCGGGCGATGCCCCGGCGGCGGCCAGTTGGAAGTACCAGGCGTTCTGCCCATAGACGGCGTAAAGGGCCACGCCAACTGCGAGCAGAACCAGCCAGGCGAGATACGTTCCGGCAAGACTCCAGAAGCGGAGCGCGACAGGGATCAGCAGCGAAAAGATACCTGGAGCGAGGTTGCCAACACCGGCGAAAATGGCCAGCGCCACGCCTTGCGCCGCCTGCGGAAACCAGTAAGAAACCTGGCTTGCTCCAACGGTGAAGGTGGCGATGCCGCACCCGCAAAGCAGCGCCAGCAACAGGAGCAGCGGATACAGGCCGGCGCCGGCGTGCTCAGGCAGAAAGAGAACCACGGCATAGATTCCCGACATGCCGAGAAGCGAGAGGCAGAGCAGCACGAGAAAAGGCTTTCTGCCGCCTGTCGTGTCCACCCAGGCGGAGAACGGAATGCGCAACAGAGAGCCGGAAAGTGCGGGCATGGCGACCAGGAAGGCCAGCAGCATGGGGCTCAAGTCCATCACTTTCTGAAAGCGCGCGGCGGTGGGTCCGAACAGGGCCACGGCCGCGAAACCGATGAAGAAGCCGAGGGTGGCTCCAAAGAGTCCTTGCTTGGGCGTGCCCCTGAGGCCGGCCATGACGATGCCGCCTTTCCTCACGCGCCTTTGCCGGCCGAGGCCGGCCGGCTGTACCAGCGCACCACCTGCGGTTTGCGCCACAGGTACGTGTTTGGAATCACCAGGATGTGCACCAGCCGCGTGAACGGGAAGAACGCGATCAGCAGCCACGCGTTGACAATGTGCAGCTTCACCATGAAGGGCATGGCAGCAATGTAGGTGTAGTCGGGCTTGAACTTGATCAGCGACCACAGGTACGGCGTCGCCGAAGCAGCGAACCAGGAGGAGCCCCATGGATGGAACAGCGCCACCGAGATTCCGCCGGCCACCTGCACAAACAGCAGCCCAAACAGGATCCAGTCTGTCCAGCTTGTGACCTCACGGATTTTCGAGTTCGTCAGCCTGCGGCTGATGGCGCTCATCAGGCCGACCAGCGTCATCAGCCCGAAAATGAGGCCCGAAACCTCGAGCACATACAGCCGCAGCGGCTGGCTGTTGAACAGCAGCACGCCTTGCGGAATGAGGAAGCCGATAATGTGGCCGGAGACTACCGCCAGAATGCCGTAGTGAAACGGCACCAGACCCCAGAAGTGATACTGGTTCTCGAGAAACTGCGACGACAGGCTCGAGTAACTGAAAGTCCGCCGCACGTAGCGATGAATCGTAAAGATGAAGAACAGGGAGAAGGAAACGTAAGGCAGAACAGCAAACAAGAGGTCATCGAGATAGAACTGAGCATTGGTCATACGAGGGCTCCTTCAGGCGCGGTGCATGATTTTTCGAGTTCCGAGCGCACCGCTTCGAGGATGTTTTCGTAGGGGTTGCCTTTGTCTTTGAGGCCGGCGAGCATCTTCTCCAAGGCCGGAACGACAGAGTCTTCGGCAAACCGCGCGGCCGCGGCGGGCTCCAGACGAGCAACCAGCGACAGGATCGAAGTCAGATGGTCGGGCAGTTCGGTGGTCTCCGCGATGTGGTGAAGGCGGAGCTGCTGGCGCATGGCTACCAGGAAACGCCCGCGATCGTAATTCTCGCCAAACAGGTGCCAGCCGACCTCGAGCGAAACGAGCGGGTTGATGTCGAACGTGCGGGTGTACAGTTCTTCCATCTCTTCCCTGGAGAGGCTGCCTGTGGCGTCGATAAAGCGGCCGATTCGCGCGGCCGTCTCGGGCGCTTCCTCCGTCGCCAGCCGAAGCAAGGCCCGAGCGGCCTCTTGCACGTCGGCATGGCCCGGGTAGCGCAGCAGATTCGCGAACGTGTCGAGCAGCATCACAACCCCCTTGTCGGACCGCTCAAGAAGCCGAAGCCGGCAGACTCCTTGCGCTCCATCGGGTCCTGGAGCATTTCGATGGCCTGCTCGCGATGCGCGGGCGGGATCACGAAGCGGTCTTCGAACGTACATAAGGAGGTGAGCCGGTAGATCGCTTCCGCTTCCTCGATGCTGGAGTCGGCTTCGCGCAGCATGCGCTCGGCTGTCGGCATGTCAACGTCGCCCACGGTGACCGCGCGGCGGTACCAACGCACCGCCTTCTGCTTGCGCAGCGCGTAACGCACCTTGGCCTCGTGCCCGCCCCCGAGAAGGTTGGCGAGGAACTTCATGGGCACGCGCGATTCGTCGATGTCATGGAACAGCTCCCCGGAGACGTGATCCACAGCGTCGCCCTCTTTCACGGCCATGACCGGCGCCATCGGCGGCACATAAAACAGCATCGGGAGGGTGCGGAATTCGATATGCGGCGGCAGCGCCATTTTCCATACCTTGACGAACTTGTAGACCGGCGACTTGCGTGCCGATTCGATGACAGAGTCGTGGATGCCATTGGCCCGAGCCTGGGCCATCACTTCCGGGTCGTTGGGATCCAGGATCAGCGAGCGGTGCGCTTCGATCAGGTCTTCCTGGCTGCTTCGGGCTGCGGCTTCGACACGCTCGGCGTCATAAAGCAGAACGCCCAGGTAGCGGATGCGGCCGACACAGGAGTGGAAGCAAGCGGGCGCCTGGCCCGTTTCCACGCGTGGGAAGCAGAGGATGCACTTTTCGCTCTTGCCGGTGAACCAGTTGAAGAAGACCTTCTTGTACGGGCAAGCGGCGATGCAGGCGCGCCAGGCGCGGCAGCGTTTCTGATCCAGCAGCACGATGCCGTCTTCGCCGCGTTTATAGAGCGCTCCGGAAGGACAGGACGCAACGCAGGCTGGATTCAGACAATGGTTGCAGATGCGCGGGAAGTAGAAGAAGACCAGTCGCTCGATGGCCACCAACTGCCGGCGCTGCTCCTCGCTGAGCCCGGCCAGATTCGGGTCGTTTTCCGCATAGACCGGCGAGCCGCTCAAGTCGTCGTCCCAGTTTGGCCCCGACTCGATGTTGATCAGCTCACCGGTAACCATCGAGATGGGCACCGCCGTGGGTTGATCTTCGCCTTCCGGCGCGTTAAACAGGTGCTGGTAGTCGTAGGTCCAGGGCTCGTAGTAATCGTCCATGCTCGGCATGTGCGGGTTGTGGAAAATGTTGAAGACGATCCGCCCCTTGCCCGTGGACTTGAGCCGCAGCCTGCCGTCGGGCATTTCCCAGCCGCCGCTGAACTTCTCCTGGTCCTCCCATTTGGCGGGATAGCCGCAGCCGGGCTTGGTTTCCACGTTGTTCCACCACATGTACTCGGTGCCCTTGCGGTCGGTCCAGATGTTCTTGCAGGCGATCGAGCAGGTATGACACCCGATGCACTTGTCCAGGTGAAACACCATCGCCACTTGCGAGCGCACATTCATCGTCGTTCTCCTTCCCTCACCACTTCAGGTCGGGTAGTTTGCGGACCAGGACGTGGGTGTCGCGGTTGCAGCCGGTGGGACCCCAATAATTGAAGTGGAAGGTAAATTGTCCGTAGCCTCCCATCATCAGCACAGGTTTGAGACGCGTGCGTGTGAGGCTGTTGTGGCCGCCGGCGCGGCGGTATCCGCGAAGCGGCGATTTCGGCACCGAGAAGGTGCGCTCCGGCGAGTGGTACTGGATGCAAACGCCTCGCGGGATGCGCGCGCTGACACAGGCTCTGGTGACGACAACGCCGTGGTCGTTGTGCACCTCGACCCAGTCGTTGTCCAGGATGCCGATTTCGGCGGCGTCGCGGTCGTTCATCCAGAACGGCTCGATGCCCC
Source organism: Acidobacteriota bacterium (assembly GCA_016201205.1). Lineage (GTDB taxonomy): Bacteria > Acidobacteriota > Terriglobia > Bryobacterales > Bryobacteraceae > CADEFT01. The sequence continues at coordinate 10,404 of JACQDF010000220.1, read as the reverse complement.
GCGACAGCGTCGTCATGCGCTGGTTGTCGCCGTAGGTGGAGTGGATGTGCCACTTGCCGTGCGGCGTGAGGTAATTGAGCATTTTGGTGGGGCCGGCTTGCTCGCTGACGCGGAGGTCAGCGTACTGGGTCGGCGTAGGTTTGGGCTTGTAGGTAGGCACGTGTTCGCCGAATTGCAGGTAGCCTTCGTGGTCGAGATAGAAGTGCTGGCGGCCGGTCAACGTGCGCCAGGGCACAAGAGTCTCGACATTGTACGTGAAGGGCGAATAGGCTCGGCCGTTCTCGATCAACCCGGACCACATGGGGCTGTTGACGAAACGGTGCGGCCGCGCCTGAAGGCCTTTATAGGTGGCGCGGAAGGAACGGCTTTTCTCAACCAGGTGCACCAGCGGAAGGCCGGTCCGCTGCTCCATGTTCTGGTAGGAGCGATAGGACAACTCGCCGTTGGTGACCGAGGCGAAGCGCAGAATGACGTCGCAGGCATGCTCGTCTTCAACCAAGGACGGGTACTGGCCGCCGTTCCAGCAATTGACTGGCGAGTCCTTCAACGCGGCGTCGTACTCGTCTTTGACGTCGTAGTGGGTGCCGTGCGCCCCAATGCCGTTTTCACGCACCAGCGGGCCCAGGGAGTTGTACATCGAGTGGACGTCTTTGTAATTGCGCTGCACCACACGCAGTCCGGGCATGGTCTTGCCGGGAATCGCCTCGACTTCGCCATTCATCCAGTCGGCGATTCCGGGCTGCGCGATCTCGGCGGGCGTGTCGTGAGCCAGTGGCGTGGCTACAACGTCTTCCACCGGATGCGGAAAATGCTTGGTGGCCAGTTCGGAGAACTTGCGCGCCAGCGCCTGGAAGATCTGCCAGTCGCTTTTCGACTCCCAGCAGGGAGGCACCGCGGCCGAAAGCGGATGGATGAAGCTGTGAAGATCAGTCGAGTTCAGATCCGCCTTTTCGTACCAGGTCGCCGCCGGAAGAACGATGTCCGAATAGAGCGCCGACGTGTCCATGCGGAAGTTCAAGTCGACAACGAGATCCATCTTCCCGTGCGGAGCAGTTTCATGCCAGACGACCTCGTGCACCGAATCGCCGGCAACCTCTTGAGCGATTTTGTTGGTGTGAGTACCGAGGTAATGGTGGAGGAAGTACTCGTGCCCTTTGGAACTGGACATGAGCGCATTGCCGCGCCAGATAAACCAGACGCGGGGCCAGTTCTCAGGAGCGTCGGGATCCTCGACCGAGAAGCGGAGCTTGCGCTCTTTCAACTGGCGTACCGTGTAGGCGACGATATCCTCGGGACTCTGGCAGCCGGCAGCGCGGGCTTGCCGGGCCAGGTCGATCGAGTTGAGATCGAACTGCGGGTAGAAGGGGAGCCATCCGGCGCGCACAGCCTTGACTTGAACATCAACGGTGTGGCCTTGGGCGAGCGAATTCGGCGGCTGCTGGCGCGGGACCGTGTGGTAGTCGGTAAAGGAACGCTCGTACCGCCACTGGTCGGTGTGGACGTAGTGCCAGCTTGGAGCATTCTGCAAGCGCGAGGCTCCAACCCAATCTCTGGCGAAGGCGACGGCGGACCAGGACTCGCCGGGAGCGAGCTTTTCTTGTCCAACGTAATGCGCCAGGCCGCCCCCATTGACACCGACGCAGCCGCAGAACATGAGCGCGTAGATGCCGGAGCGGTACATCAGGTTGTTGTGATACCAGTGGTTGACGCCGGCGCCGACGATGATGATGCATTTGCCGCCGGTCAACCTGGCCGTGTTTGCCCACTCGCGCGCGAAGCGAACAACCATGTTGCGGTCCATCCCGGTGAACTTTTCGCTCCAGCCGGGCGTAAAGGGCGATTGTTCATCGTCGTAGCTGGCCGGATATTCGCCGTCGAGCCCGCGCGGAACGCCGAACTGCGCCATCAGCAGGTCGTAGATGGTGGCGACGGTGATCACGGAGCCGTCGGCGGTCTGGAGTTGCCTGGCAGGCACGCCGCGATAGATCTCACGGCCTTCCGCAAAATCATCGATGCGGACCTGGGCGACAGAGTCGCAGTTGTTCAGCAAGGTGAGCACGGGGCGGATCTCGGCGCCATCGAGCCCGTCTTTCAGAAGCAGGTTCCACTTGCCCTTGTCTTTTCCCCAGCGAAAGCCGCCGCTCCCCATGGGCATCTTTGGCGCGTCTGACGGTGCGTCCCACATGAGGAACTTCCAGTCCCCTTCGGAGACCTCTTTGTACCTGGCAAGGCGATGGGCGCGAACCAGCCGGCCGGGATTGTATTTGCCGTCCGCGGTTGGATGGAGCTCGATGAGAAGCGGGGCGTCTGTATATTTCTTGGTGTATTCAATGAAGTACTCGACCGGGTTGTCGTGGTGGAACTCCTTGAGAATGACGTGATTCACAGCCATCCACCAGGCCCCGTCCTGGCCGGCGTTGATCGGAACCCATTCATCGGCATACTTGGCGACCTGGCTGAAGTCAGGCGCGAACACCCACAGCTTGGTGCCGTTGTGGCGCGACTCGGCGGCGAAGTGACAATCCGGCGTGCGGGTCATGTTGAGGTTCGAGCCCATCACCGCCAGCAGCTTGGCGTTGTACCAGTCGGCCGACTCGTGCACATCGGTCTGCTCGCCCCAAACTTCGGGAGAGGCGGGCGGCAGATCGCAATACCAGTCATAGAAAGAAAGGGCGATGCCTCCGATCAGTTGAAGATAGCGGGCGCCCGAGGCGTAGCTGATCATGGACATGGCCGGGATGGGAGAGAATCCGGCGATGCGGTCCGGGCCGTGGCGCTTGATGGTGTAAATGTTGGCCGCGGCGATCAGCTCGAGCAAGGCGTCCCAGTCGGCGCGGCGGAATCCGCCTTTGCCCCGCGCCATCTGCCAGCGCGCGCGCTTTTCCGGATCTTCCACCAGCGATGCCCACGCCTCGACAGGGTCTTCGTGCTCAGTGCGGGCTTTGCGCCACAAATCCAGCAGGGCGCCGCGTGCGTAAGGATACTTCACCCGCAGCGGGCTGTAGAGGTACCACGAGTAGGAAATCCCGCGCTGGCAGCCCCGTGGCTCATACGGCGGCAATCCGCTCTCCAGGGAGGGATAATCCAGTCCCTGCATCTCCCAGGTGACGATGCCTTCCTTGACATGGATCATCCAGGTGCAGCCGCCCGTGCAATTCACGCCATGGGTGCTGCGGACGACCTTATCGTATTGCCAGCGGTTGCGGTAGAACTCCTCCCAGCTTCTGAGCTGCGGATTCGTCTCGTCTTTGATCCAGGTGAGGACGTTGTTAGGCTTCATCTTCCACTCCGTGTGGCGGATTCCATCAGCAGCGGCCGCCGCACCGCGCGGAACCGGCCTTTCCAGAGCGCGTCGATGGAAACCAGACCGATCACCATGCCGCCAAGACCGAGGAAGAAAAAATTCAGAAGTGCAACGGATACGTCATCCGAGCCTTGTTTGGCGGTCTCTTCAAACACGGCGAGCAATGGCAGGATTTCTTCCGGCTGCAATGGATGCTGCTTGAAAATGGGCTGCATGGTGGGAGTCACCGGCGCCATCAGCCATGCGCCAAGATTCCTTCGCCCCTCCATGCGCTCGAATACTCGAGACAGATCCGGACCAAGGCGGCCTCCACCCAGCCCGCCGAGATCCTTTAACGTGTGACAGGAAATGCAGGCCGGCCCGGCCTTTGCCAGCCGTTTGGCGCCGACGAAAAGGCTCTTGCCTTCCGCGTAATCCTCGGCGGTGAAGGGCCGATCGGTGATTTGCAATCCGACGAACTGGGACTTTTCCAGTTTCGATTCGGCCTCGATCAAGCCGAGCAGGGCTTCGGCCCGCGCTGTGTTCATGCCGGTGATGGTGGGCATCACCTGGCCTCGCGCCTGTTGCTGCAATTGCAGCACGTAGGGGTCGCCGCTGTCGATCATGGCCTGGGGGTTCTGCAGAAACCGCAAGTGCCAGGCGCGGTCCTTGCGCTTGCCGACGTCTTTCAGGTCCGGTCCCGTCAGGCGCCCGCCGCCGATGGTGTGGCAACTAATGCAATTCTGACGAAAGAAGTCCGCCGCCTCCTGTCCGCTCGCCGAGGCCGCGGTCAGCAGCACGGCAAAGACGGCGCCGGGAACGCGACATGGATCGGTGCGCCGCTGAGCGTGCGTACCACCTGCTGTCTTCACGTCACCACCTCCTACCTATGGATTTGTCGCTTCTTTTGTACTGAGACAAGAGGACACGAGTCGCTGAGCAGATCCGCGATTGTCGTGGACTCCAGGAAGTCCACGTAGGCCTTGCGAACCTCCCTCCAACGCGAGTGCGCCGCGCAGGGATCTCCCTCGTTGCAGCCCCTGCCGGCGTGCAGGAGGCACTCCGGCCTTGCACGCTGCCCTTCTACAAGCTGAATGACCTCGATCAGGTGGATTTCCGAAGGCCGCCGGTGAAGGCGGTATCCGCCGTGGCTGCCCCGGCTGGTCTCCAGAATTCCGGCGTTCCTGAACGTCAAAAGCACCTTGGCCAGATAGTGGGCCGGCACTTCCACGTCTCTGGCAAGATCTCGTCCGAGCATGTGTTTGCCGGCGGGGAGCCGGGACAGATGAATCAGCGCCCGGACCGCATATTCGGAAGTCAAGCTGAACATTGTTGACTTGTACATCTACATATATATAAGTACCGGCTCCGTGTCAATCGGGGAAATGGAATTTGGCCAAAAAAACTTCGCCCCACCGCCCGGACCGGCTTGACCCCGGGCGGACCGGGTATGGTGGATTATAATTGTGGATAAACCGCTCAACAAGCATGCTCTCCGCAACATCTGAACACGCTCTCCGGGCATTGGCCTGCCTGGCGGCCCTTCCCGAGGATGAGTGGATGGGCGGCAAAGTTCTTTCAACGAAGGCCGCGATCCCCGCCAACTACCTTTCCAAGATCATGCAAACACTGGGCAACGCCGGCCTGGTGGACGCCACCCGAGGCACCGGCGGAGGGTACCGCCTGCGAAAGCGGCCCGACCGGATCCGGTTGATCGAAGTGGTCGATCTGTTTGATCGGACAAGATCGCGACCGGCCTGTCTGCTGGGCGCGCGCAAAGTCTGCTCCGACAACAACGGGTGTGCGGCCCACGCCAGATGGAAGTTGATCAAAGAGCAGTTCGTGGAGTTTCTCACCGCCACCACCATTTCCCAGATCGCCGAGCGCGGCTGATGCTACCACTCGGCCCACACCGGGCTCGACCACGTGCGCATGCCGTCGCGCTGTTCGATCCGCAAGTAGTAGTAAGAGGCGCTGCGGCGGTCCGGGTTTCCCGAACGGTCCAGGAACGTGAACGACGCGCTGCGCGAGGAGCCTGGCACGGCATGAATCACGTGATGGTCGCGCACAATCTCGATCCGTTCCAGATCGGCGTCGCCAGTGACGGACACCTCGATGACAGGCCGGGGGCCCGCTTTTGCCGCGCCGCCCATGAAGACGCCGTTGACGCGGAAATCGAGAAAAGTCCGCGCACCGGTGGAAGCGAACACGCGGCGGTTGCGGATGGCGTCGAACAACCCCTCGCGCGAAAGCTGCCGCACATAGGCGCCGGTGATCCCGTAGTCTTCGCCCGGGCCGAGCCAGTGTGAATCGCCCGAGCCCACGAAACCGACTCGATAGCCGCGATCGAGCGCCTCCCAGACCGAGCGCACCTTCCCTTCGCGTTTCATCTCGCTGCCCTCTTCCCGCCGCTCCCGCCACGCGGACGTGATTTCGATGACCGGCTGCAATTTGGGATTGTAGCCTTCCCATCCAAGATGATGCGGCTGGAGAATCACGTCGACGCCCCGCAACAAAGCGAAGAGTTTGCCGATCGTGTTCGAGCCGGCAGTCGTCGAGCGGTGGAGCGGCGCCCGGTCGGTGAGGAAGTACATGGCGCGATGCCCGCCGCGGGCGTCCACCGGAACAGTGGTCCACTCATACCCACTGAAAGCCACCCGCCCCGGAATCGCGTTATAGACTCCCGCCAGCGCCTGGGTCAGCGCCCATTCGGACTGCGTCAGGAAATCGGGTGTGTAATCGTGATTGGTGCTGGCCAGAAAATCCATGCCGGTCACTTCGAGCCCGTGCGCATAGTACATGTCGACCGTGCCGATGGCGTCGTTCTCCGTGTGGCCGTGCAAATCGCCAAAGACCAGTTGATACCGCTCACCGGCAATCTCAATCGAGTGTGGCTTCCGGTCGCGATAGGAACGGGTGCGCAAGGGTTCGACCGCGTTGCTGTCGTCCGTCACGCGGGGCAGGCGGTACTCGCGCTCGTCCAGATCCACCCAGTGGCTGTAAATGTCCGCTCCGTAACCGGCGGGCCGCGCCTGGATTTGGCCGGAGGGGCGGTTCTGATCGCCCAGGTCGGTGTCCGTAATGTGGCGTCGCTTGGGCACCTCATACGCCATCCACAGAAGCCCGGCGCCGTCATCCAGCGCCAGCGTCATCTGGTTGCATAGCGGAGTCTGATACGGGCCGCGGCCTCTGGATCGAAGATCGTCTCCGGCGCGCGCTGATGGCAGAGCAAACGCCGGATAGGGCACGGGATCGTGAAAGATCAAGCGCGGCTCCGACCATCGTCCCTGCCGCAGGACGCGGCCGCTGAACGAAGTGCTCGACATGCGCCCGCCGCCGAGCCAGAACAGCCACATCTCGCCGTTGGATCGCGCCACCAACTGCGGGTAGCGTTCTTCCGAGATTCCCTGGGTGGCCCAGAATCTCGAGTGGCGCGTCAGCCGGCCCGGCTCGCCGCCTTCGAATGGCGACGGCGCCCACGACCATCGCCCTCCCTCAAACACTTTGCCAAAGATGCTTCGGCCCTGGTAGGCGTAGCGGCCGCCGGCGGTCTCTTTTCGTTCCCAGGCCAGCCAGATGCTCCCGCCAGGAGTGCGGGCCAGCGCGGGCGTTGTGTCCCAGATCGGGCTTTCGGTCATGCGCTCTACGGCTCCGTCCGAGAACCGGGCGAAGATGTCGTAATTCCCGCCGCGCTCCTCGTCCCATGCCACCAGCCAGCGGCTGTCCGGCAAGTCAAGCAGGCTGGCCCGGTGGCAGCGGCCCTTGCCTTCGTCCAGGCGCATGGGCGCCGTCCATTGCGCCTGACGCAAGATGCGCGCGTCGAGCTCGAGGCGCGGCGCCGCCATTCGCGAAGTGACCGCCAGCACGGCCCCATCGGACAGCGCACGGGCGCGAATGTACAGGCTGCCCTCCGAATCAGGCACTTTGCTCTCGGCGCCCCATTTCCCGTTCGCCCAGCAGCGCTGGTAAGCCGCCCAAACGCCGCTTCGCCGGGATGTCCAGAACAGGCATGCTCCGTCTTCGGAAGGCGCGATGGCCGGCCTGAGATTTACGCCCTCCGAAGCGCTCACAAGCTGCTCCTGGGACCAGTTCCGCCCGTCGAACCAGCGCGCCACAATCACGTCCTGGCCGTCCTCGGGCCATTGCCACTCGTCGAGACTGGTCCGGCTGGCGGGCAGCTTTTCCGATTTGGTCCGGCAACTCGACCAGGCCACCCACACCCGCCCGCTTCGATCGCGAGTGATCGCCGGATCCTCGTCATCCACCATCCGGTCCGGCGACAGCTTGGTCGGGTTGCTCATCACCGGCGGAAGCCAGGCCTGCGGCGGCTCGCGAAACTGGGCGAGGCCGGAAGTGGCGGCAACGAACAGCGCGGCGGCGACAGAGAGCGTCCCTGAGCGGTTCATGATGTTCATGAATCCATTCTCTACCGCTCTGCTTGGACCCTCAAATTGCTCTCTCCACATGGACCCCCGGATGACGGATAATAAGAACAAAGCTGATCTCAGCAAGCAGCATGCCGCTGAAGGACGCCATGGTCCTGTGCTGCGTCCGGCTCCGAAGCCGGCCCAGGCGGGCGGCATGTCCCTGCAAGTGTCCAACGACAAGGGAGGTGCGGCGAAAGTGGCTCTAACTGTTGGAGTGCTGAAGGAAACCTCGCCCGGCGAGCGCCGCGTCGCGATGACGCCGAAGGGCGTCGAGTTGCTTACCAGGCTGGGCGCCGAGGTTTGGGTCGAGAGAGGAGCGGGCGTCGAAGCCGGCTTCACGGACGCGGAGTACGAAGCAAAGAAAGTACAGTGGGCATCGTCGGCGGAAGAGGTACGCCAGAACGCGCAGGTGCTGCTCGCGGTGCAAGTCCCTGAGCCGCACGGGCTCTCCAGCCGCCACACCGTGGTCGGCTTCTGCGATCCGTTAAGCGAGCCCCACCGCGCGGCCGCCATCGCCGAAACCGGAGCGACACTGTTCTCCATCGAGCTGCTTCCGCGCATCACCCGCGCGCAGAGCATGGACGCACTCTCCTCGATGGCAACGGTTTCCGGCTACAAGGCGGTGATGCTCGCCGCCAACACCTTGCCTCGCATGTTCCCGATGATGATGACGGCGGCGGGCACCATTCCGCCGGCGCGCGTGCTGGTGATCGGCGTGGGCGTCGCCGGATTGCAGGCGATCGCCACCGCGCGCCGGCTCGGTGCGGTTGTCACCGGCTATGACGTGCGCTCGACCGTCAAGGAGCAGATCGAAAGCCTCGGCGCCAAGTTCCTCAGCATCCGGATGGATGGCGCCAAAGCCGAAGGTGAAGGCGGCTATGCCCGTCAGCTCAGCGAAGAGGACTACCGGCGCCAGCGCGAACAAATGGCCGAAGCCATTGCGGAGCAGGACGTTGTCATCACCACAGCGGCCGTTCCCGGAAAGCGCGCGCCGCGGCTCGTCACAGCCGAGATGGTTCGCCGAATGTCGCCTGGCTCGGTGATTGTCGATCTCGCCGCCGAGCGCGGCGGAAACTGCGAGCTCACCCGGCCGGGCGAAACGGTCGTCGAGAATGGCGTTCAGATCCTGGGCCCGCTCAATGTGCCCTCCGGCATCCCCTACCACGCCAGCCAGATGTACGCCCGGAACCTCGCGGAGTTCCTCAAGAACATAGTCAAGAACAACGAGCTGTGCATCGATAAGCTTGACGACATCGTCAGAGAAACACTGCTGACCGAGGGCGGCAAGGTTGTTCATCCGAAGGTGCAGGCTCTTCTGGACGCCGTGGTGAGGGCATGAGCACGGAGGTCGAGCTCAGCATCTACGTCTTTATGCTGGCTGGCTTCCTCGGGCTCGAGCTGGTGCGCCGGGTCTCGCCGCTTCTGCACACGCCGCTGATGTCGCTTACCAACGCCATCTCCGCCATCTCGGTGGTTGGCGCGATTCTCATTACCGGCGCCGGCGATGCGCCCGCGCTCAGCAAAGTGCTGGGCGTCGTGGCTGTCACCTGTTCCACCATCAACATCGTCAGCGGCTTCCTCATCACGGACCGCATGCTGAAGATGTTCAAAAAGGACAAAGGCGCGAACAAGGGAGCGAAATAGTTGCTGGCGCACTTCTGGCAGTTCGCCTACCTTGTGGCTGCTGTCACCATCATCCTTTCGATCAAGTGGCTGAACTCGCCCGCCACCGCGCGGCAAGGCACGCTCGCCGGCCAGATCGGCATGGCGTTTGCCGTGATCGGCACGCTGCTGCGGCATGAAGTGGTCAGCTTCGAATGGATCGCGGCCGGCCTGGTGATCGGCGCGACCATCGGCGCGCCGCTGGCTTACCTGATGCCCATGACCGCGGTGCCGCAGTTGACGGCGCTCTCCCACGCATTCGGCTCTCTGGCGGCCGCTCTGGTGGGCACGGCGGAATACTACCGCCAGGCGCCCACCGGATTCATCATGGGTGCGCTGGTCGTCGAGACGCTGCTCGGCTATCTCACCGCTACCGCCAGCGTCATGGCGTTCGCCAAATTGCAGGAACTGGTGCCCACGCGTCCCATGACCTACAAAGGCCAGAACGTCGTCAATCTCTCGTTGCTGGCCATTGCCGTGGTTCTTGGCGCCTGGGTCATCCTGGGGAACGCGCCGGTCTGGGCCTTTCCGGCGTTTTCGCTGCTGTCGCTTCTGTTCGGCGTTCTGCTGATTATCCCCATCGGCGGCGGCGACATGCCCACCGTGATCGCGCTGCTGAATTCCTACGCCGGCATGGCGGCCGCCGCCATGGGATTCGCTCTCAACAACAAGCTGCTCATCATCGCCGGCGCGTTGAACGCGGCCAGCGGCTTCATCCTGTCCGTGATTATGTGCAAGGCGATGAACCGCTCGTTCGCCAACGTGCTGTTCGGCGCGTTCGGGCAAGTGCAGGCGGCGGCGGCCAAGGCGGCCGGCAAGCCTGTCCGAAGCGCTTCGGCCCAAGACGCGGCATCGATCCTTTCGGCGGCGCGCAAAGTGATCGTCGTCCCGGGCTATGGGATGGCCGTCGCTCAGGCCCAGCACAAAATCCGCGAGCTGACCGATCAACTGATCAAGCGCGGCGTCGATGTCCAGTTCGCCATCCACCCTGTGGCAGGCCGCATGCCGGGTCACATGAACGTGCTGCTCGCG